>JBBRDZ010000197.1:0-1896 GCA_038203435.1 Burkholderiales bacterium | reverse complement strand
TGGAGCGGGTGAAGGGGATCGAACCCTCGTATGCAGCTTGGGAAGCTGCCGTTCTACCATTGAACTACACCCGCGTGATAGCATTGCATTCTAGCGCAAATTAAGGGCAAATTGAAAGTGATTACTGTCTACGTGAACGGCGCAGCGCGCCAACTGGTTGATAGTTGCAGCATTGCTGCGATGATCGAAGAACTGGGCTACACCGGACGTCGCATCGCACTCGAATGCAATGGCGACATCGTGCCGCGCAGCCAGTATGCCGAACGAGTCTTGAATGACGGCGACAAGCTGGAAATTGTCGTGGCAGTGGGCGGGGGATAATTGAAAATTGAAAATGGATAATTCACAATTGAAACCGAAAGAAAATAACATGAACGACCCGCTCATCATCGCAGGAAAAAGCTACTCATCGAGGCTGCTGGTCGGCACAGGAAAATACCAGGATTTTGCCGAGACCCGCGCAGCGCTGGATGCCAGCGGTGCCGAGATCGTCACCGTGGCAATCCGCCGCACCAATCTGGGCCAGAACCCGAATGAACCTTCGCTGCTCGACGCCGTACCGATGTCGAAATTTACCTACCTGCCCAATACCGCAGGCTGTTACACCGCCGATGATGCGGTGCGCACGTTGCGTCTGGCGCGCGAACTGCTGGACGGGCATAGTCTAGTCAAACTGGAAGTGCTGGGCGATCCGCAGTCCTTGTACCCCAACGTGATCGAAACCATCGCCGCCGCAAAAACGCTGGTGAGCGAGGGTTTTCAGGTAATGGTCTATACCTCGGACGACCCCATCATCGCAAAACAGCTGGAGGACATCGGCTGCGTTGCGATCATGCCGCTAGCCTCACTGATCGGCTCAGGCATGGGCATATTGAATCCATGGAACCTGCAACTGATCATGGACCGCGTAACGGTTCCTGTGATCGTCGATGCGGGGGTGGGCACGGCGTCGGATGCCGCCATCGCAATGGAACTGGGCTGTGCCGGGGTGCTGATGAACACGGCCATTGCGGGAGCCAGGCTGCCGGTGCTGATGGCCGGCGCGATGAAACAGGCCGTGGAAGCCGGGCGCAGTGCATACCTTGCCGGACGCATGCCGAAAAAGCTTTACAGCGCCAGCCCAAGCTCACCCACGACCGGCATCATCGCGTCAGTGCGCAGCTAACCCCCCTAAAAACCTTTATCCACAGATTACGCAGATTACCCCGATTGCTCATTAAATACCCCGCATCAACAAAACAACCGGTTGCAGGTCGGATTTCAATCCGACATATCGGGATAAATCCCGACCTGCTTCCCAACGAATTATTTGAGATTAAATCTGCGTGAATCTGTGTAATCTGCGGAAAATATTTGCCTTTGAATCCCATGACTGACACTACCGACATCAAAAATCGCCACATCCGCAGTTTCGTACTAAGACAGGGGCGCGTAACGGTTGCACAGCAGCGCGCCGTTGACACGCTGCAACCTGTTTTCGGCATTCCCTATGCGGCACAACCGTTAGACCTGGCACAGGCCTTTGGCCGCACTGCGCCCAAGATACTGGAAATCGGCTTCGGCATGGGCGACAGCACCGCAACGATCGCGCAGGCGCATCCCGGGAACGACTACCTTTGCCTGGAAGTGCATACACCCGGCGTAGGAAATCTGCTCAAGGTGATGGGCGAGCAGCAGATCACCAACATCCGCATCATCCAGCACGATGCGGTGGAAGTGCTGAGCGACATGATCATCGATGCCTCGCTGGACGGCGTGCACTTCTTCTTTCCCGATCCCTGGCTCAAGGCGCGCCACAACAAGCGCCGCCTGATTCAAGCGCCGCTGGTGCAGTTGCTGTGTTCGCGCCTGGCGCCGGGCGGCACTTTGCATTGCGCCACCGACTGGCAGGAATAC
>JBBRDZ010000196.1:0-2212 GCA_038203435.1 Burkholderiales bacterium | reverse complement strand
TGGCCATCACCGAGTGCAGCGTGTCGATATCGCATACCGTTTTGGCGGTATTCAAATGCACCTTGGGCGCGACCCGCTTGACTTTGGCCAGTCCGAATATCTCCATGCTGCGGATGTACATCCAGCCGATGTCGAACTCATACCACTTGCTGGAGAGCTTGGCGGAACCGATATGTGCGTGGTGGTTGTTGTGCAGTTCCTCGCCGCCGATGAGGATGCCCCAGGGCACGATGTTGGTGGAAGCATCGGCAGGCTGGAAATTGCGATAACCCCAATAGTGTCCTGCGCCGTTGATGATGCCTGCCGCGGTCACCGGTATCCAGATCATTTGCACCGCCCACACGGTGATGCCGATGGGGCCGAACAACAGCACGTCGATGGCCAGCATCAGCATGATGCCGAGCATGCTGCGCCCGGAATAGAGGTTGCGCTCCAGCCAGTCGTCCGGCGTGCCGCGACCGTATTTTTCCAGCGTTTCCTGATTCCGGGCTTCCTTGCGGTACAGTTCCGCGCCTTCCAGAAGCACCTGTTTGATGCCCAGGATTTGCGGACTGTGCGGGTCTTCGCTGGTTTCGCATTTGGCGTGGTGTTTGCGGTGTATGGCGGCCCATTCCTTGGTCACTGTGCCGGTGGTCAGCCACAGCCAGAAGCGGAAGAAATGACTGACCACGGGATGCAGGTCGAGCGAGTGATGCGCCTGGTGACGATGCAAAAAGATGGTTACCGAAGCGATGGTGATGTGGGTGAGCGCCAGGGCGGCGAGCACATATCCCCACCATGGCAAGTCGATCAATCCTGAAAACATGCTACCTCCAGATTGCAACCTCTGATTGCAATATCAAAACTGTGTGAATGAACGGATATTTTACAGAAGCGATCAAGCTTCGGGTGATTTAATTCGTTCTATGACCGCCGCAAAGAACCCGTCGGTATTATGCAGATGGGGGCGCAGCTCAAGATAATCAAGCGCTTCCAGAAGGATCTTCTGTTGCTGCAAGATTTCTCCGGCCGGGCGCAGCACAAATTCAGGGTGTACGGCGAGGAATGCCTGCACGATCAGCTGGTTTTCTTCGGGCAGGAAACTGCAGGTCGCATAGACCAGTCGGCCGCCTCTTTTCAGCAATCGGCTGGCCGAGGCGAGTATCACGGTTTGCTGGCGGCAATATTCCTCGATGCTGCCGGGCGACTGGCGGAATTTAAGATCCGGACTGCGCCGCAGCGTGCCCAGACCGCTGCAAGGTGCATCCACCAGCACGCGATCGATCTTGCCGGCAAGACGTTTCACCTTCAGGTCGTTCTCGTGCGCGATCAGCATCGGCTGGATGTTGCTGGCCCCCGAACGTTTCAGGCGCGGCTTGAGATTGGCGAGGCGTTTCTCCGAGGTATCAAGTGCATACAAGCGCCCCTGTGAGTTCATCAATGCGGACAACATCAGCGTCTTGCCGCCGGCGCCGGCGCAGAAATCCACCACCATGTCATTGCGTTTCGGCGCGAGCAAATAACCGAGCAACTGGCTACCCTCGTCCTGCACTTCGATCTTGCCTTCAGTGAATAGCGCGTCCTTGTTCAGCGGGATCTTGTCTTTGAGCCGGATCCCGATCGGTGAGTAGGGCGTGGCTGTCGCCGAGATATTCTGCTCCCGCAGTTGCAGCAGCACCTCCTCGCGTTTGGCGAGCAGGGTATTGACGCGGATATCCAGCGGAGCGCCCTGTTGCATGGACTTGCCGATCGCGAGGATATCCGCATCGGAATAGCTGATGCGCATCTTTTCCACCAGCCATTCGGGCAGCTCGGCCTGCACCGGCAACGACAGTTCTTCGAGCTTGACGCCCTTCACCGTGGCCAGCCACTCCTTTTCGTCGTGTTTCAAGACCGGTTCGAGCTCGCGCAGGTTGTAGCCGCCGAAACGGATCATGTGCGCGAGTGCCATGCGGCGCGGCGTAGCGTTTTCGGCGCAGGCATGTTCCAGCAACATGCGGTGGCGCAGCACGCCAAACACGGTGGTCGCGACCAGTTCGCGCTCGTTGGAACCGGTGCGCTCCTCTTTGAAGAAGTAGCGCAAGGTGGTGTCGGCGGGATGTGCCAGCGGCAGGATGGTACGCAGTGCCTGGATGACGATCTCTAAACGGTATTCGGTTATCAGCATGGGGAAGGGAAGTGGGCGGTTCAGGTGCGCAGTTTAACAGGGTTGCCGCTGCCCACGTTCATTGAT
>JBBRDZ010000195.1:0-2296 GCA_038203435.1 Burkholderiales bacterium | reverse complement strand
AACCTGAGCTGGAACGCGTCATCCAGACCCTGTGCCGCCGCCGTAAAAATAATCCGCTGCTGGTCGGCGAGGCGGGCGTGGGCAAAACCGCTATTGCAGAAGGCCTGGCGCGCCGCATTATCGAAGATAACGTACCGGATATTCTCAAGGATGCGCATGTCTACTCGCTGGACATGGGTGCGCTGCTGGCCGGCACAAAATATCGGGGCGACTTCGAGCAACGACTGAAGGCTGTGCTCAAAGAACTGAAAGATGCACCTCACGCGATCCTGTTTATCGATGAGATACACACACTGATCGGCGCGGGCGCAGCCTCCGGTGGCACCATGGATGCGTCTAACCTGCTCAAACCCGCGTTATCAAGCGGCGCGTTAAAGTGCATCGGGGCTACCACCTATCAGGAATATCGCAGCATCTTTGAGAAGGATTCCGCGCTGTCGCGCCGCTTCCAGAAGGTCGATGTACCCGAACCCTCCGTGGAGCAGACCATCGAGATTCTGAAGGGTTTGAAGTCACGTTTCGAGCAGCACCACAGCATCAAGTTCAGCGCAGCGGCGATCACCAGCGCAGCCGAGTTATCCGCTCGCTTCATCAACGACCGTCATTTGCCGGACAAGGCAATCGACGTGCTGGATGAGGCTGGGGCTGCGCAACGCATCCTGCCCAAGTCCAGGCAAAAAAAGGTGGTCGGCAAGCACGAGATCGAGGAGATTATCGCCAAGATTGCGCGCATTCCGACGCGCACCGTGTCGCACGATGACCGCAACGCACTCAAGACGCTCGATCGCGATTTGAAAGCAGTGGTATTCGGTCAAAACAAGGCAATCGATGCACTTGCCACCGCCATCAAGATGTCGCGCAGCGGTCTTGGCAACCCGCATAAACCCATCGGCAGCTTCCTGTTCTCGGGCCCCACCGGCGTGGGTAAGACTGAAGTTGCGCGCCAGCTGGCATTTGCGATGGGCATGCCGCTGCACCGCTTCGACATGTCCGAATACATGGAACGCCATGCCGTGTCGCGCCTGATCGGCGCACCGCCCGGCTATGTCGGTTTCGACCAGGGAGGATTACTCACGGAAGCGATCAGTAAACAGCCTCATTGCGTACTGTTGCTGGACGAAATTGAAAAGGCACATCCGGACGTTTTCAACATTCTGCTGCAGGTGATGGATCATGGCACGCTGACCGACAATAACGGACGAAAAGCCGATTTTCGCAACGTGGTCGTCATCATGACGACCAACGCAGGCGCGGAAGCATTGAACAAGACGCAGATCGGCTTCACCAAGACCGCTTCTACCGGCGACGAAATGGCAGACATCAAACGGATATTCACGCCTGAATTCCGTAACCGTCTGGATGCCATCGTCTCGTTCGCACCGCTGGACACGGAAGTCATCCTGCGCGTGGTGGACAAGTTCCTGATGCAACTTGAAGAACAGTTGCACGATAAAAAAGTCGATGCGATTTTCACCGATGCACTCAAAGCGCATCTGGCCGAAAAGGGATTCGACCCGCTGATGGGTGCCCGACCCATGGCCAGACTGATTCAGGACACCATTCGTTCGGCGCTTGCCGACGAACTGCTGTTCGGTCGCCTGGCGCACGGCGGCCGGGTCACCGTGGACGTGAAGGACGACAAAGTCGTGCTGGAGTTTGAGGAAGAAGCCGTAGCGATCTAAAACCGATCAAATACACTACCTAAACTTTTGCCCATGAAATGATATTTCGTGGGCAAATCCTTTTCAGGCTGATGCCAGTTTGCGCACCACATCCGCAATGCGCTGCGCGCATTGTTCGACCAGCAGTTGATCTTCGCCCTCCACCATCACGCGCAGCAGCGGTTCCGTGCCGGACGGACGCAACAGTACGCGCCCGCGGCCATCGAGTGCCGATTCCGCTAGGGCCACGGCAGCTTTGACATCCGGATGATCCAGGCAATCAATCCCCTTGGCAACCCGAACGTTTATGAGTATTTGCGGATAGAGCTGCAAATCACCCGCCGCCTCAGCCAGGTTTTGTTTATTAGTTTGCAATGCATGCAACACTTCCAGCGCGGATACAATGCCGTCTCCAGTGCTGTGCTTGTCGAGACAGATGATGTGACCGGAATTCTCACCTCCCAATTGCCAGCCTTGCTGCTGCAACAACTCCATCACGTGGCGGTCACCCACTTTCGCGCGCAGAAATGGGATTGTCATGCTATGCATCGCGTGTTCAAAAGCCAGATTAGTCATCAACGTGCCGACCACACCACCCGACAATTTGCCTTGTTCCCGACGATGACGGGCGATGA
>JBBRDZ010000194.1:0-2382 GCA_038203435.1 Burkholderiales bacterium | reverse complement strand
CCGCAGGAGATGTACCGCACCTTCAACTGCGGCATCGGCATGGTGGTGATCGTCGCCAGCCGGGACGCAGCAACCGCACTGAGTTTGCTCAACGCCGCCGGCGAAACCGCAACTGTGATCGGCGCGATACGCGCACGCCGGGGCAATGAGGCACAAACGCAAGTCACCTGATATTCAGTTCACAAGTCAATGAAAAATCTGGTCATCCTGATCTCCGGTCGCGGCAGCAATATGCAGGCCCTGCTGGAAGCCAATCTGCCCTGCCGCATCGCGGCAGTGATCAGCAATCGCGCCGATGCAAGCGGATTGGCTGTCGCCAAAGCGCTCGGCATCCCAACAGCTGTCGTCGATCATCGCAACCATGCGGACCGCGACAGCTTTGATGCGGCGCTGTCGCAAACGGTAGACGGTTTTGCTGCGGATATCGTGGCACTGGCCGGTTTCATGCGCATCCTGAGTCCGGCGTTTGTGGCCAGATATCACGGCAGGCTGGTCAACATCCACCCCTCCCTGCTGCCCGCCTATGCCGGCCTGAAAACCCATGCGCGCGCTTTGCACGACGGGGTGAAGATCCATGGCTGTACAGTGCATTTCGTGACAGCAGACCTCGATCATGGGCCCATCATCATCCAGGCAGCGGTGCCGGTGTTGCGCGACGATAGCGAACCCGCACTGGCAGCGCGAGTGCTGAACGAGGAACATCGCATCTATCCGCAGGCCATCGGCTGGCTGTGCAATGAACGTATCCAACTGGACGGGTTGGGCAATGTCATATTCCGCGACCGCAAGCAGTCCGGCTATGCACTGGTCAACCCCAGCCTGGAGTAGCGATGAAATTCTTGGTCCCTGCGTTCGTCTGGTTGATGCTGTTGGCTACCGGCCAGGCATGTGCCGCGCCGCCGGAGCATATGCAGGCCAGTTACGACATCTACAAAGGCGGGATCAGGATCGGCTACATCGAGGAAACCTTTGCCGTCGGCAAAGACCACCGCTACTCGATCGTCAGCACCACCCGCGCCGCTGGCCTGCTGGCAATATTCCGGCCGGGAAAGATCATCATCAGCAGCAGCGGGCTGGTCGATGAACATGGACTCAGGCCGCTGGCTTTCAGCGACCTGCGCGAAGGCGATGAGGGCAGGAACCGCAGTGCCGCGTTCGACTGGAGCCGCAAACAATTGACCATGAACGAGCACAATCAACGCACGGTGGTGCCGCTTCCGGACGACACCCAAGACCGGCTCAGCGCGATGTATCAATTCATGTTCCTGCAACTGTCAAAAGCCGACACCCTGAGTTTCCATATGACCAACGGCGGCAAACTGGATATCTACAACTATCGCATCACGCACGACCAAAGCGTGACGGTGCCGCTGGGCAAGTTCAAGGCCCTGTATGTCGCCAGCGTACCCGAGGCAGGCGTCAACAGGACCGAAATCTGGCTGGCCGGAAAAGACTATGACTTCCCGTACCGGATGGTGATCACCGATCCGGACGGCGGTCAACTCATCCAGGAACTGGCCAAGCTCACCTCCGTTCCGTGATTGCGGCCCTGCGCACCCCTGCCCGCCGTATCGGACTGGCCATCGCACTCTCGGTACTGGTCCACGCCATCGTACTGTGGTTGCCGTATCTGCAATTGCCGCAGGCCCGGGTAGAATTACCGCCACTCTCGGTCACGCTGGAACCCCTGCCCGAACCCGTCGAAAAGCTCCCCGCCAAAGCGGAGCATGCCCTAACCGAATCCAGCGCCACGGCCAAGCCGGAAACCGGCGCAATGAGGGCGATGGACAAAGCCGAAACATCTGCTGTTGCTCTACCGTTCCCCAAGCACCTGCAACTCACCTTCACCGTCTACGATGGCGAGGGTGGTTTACGGACCGGAGAGATTCGCCAGCAACTTGATGCCCACGCGGGCCGATATAACCTGAAGTCGGTACGCCAGACTGCCGGACTGCGCAGTCTGCGCGATAGCGACCGGCTAGTGCAGAGCAGCCGCGGAAAGCTGCTTGAAACCGGCCTGCAACCGGAGATATACGAGGAACAACGCATCACCGGGCATGGCACGCAAAGCCTGCGCGTCACATTCGACCGAACAGCGGGCAAGCTGCATTACTCCAACGGCGAAGAGGCCGCGCTGGATACTGACGCGCAGGACACGCTGAGCTTCATGTATCAGCTTTCGAAACTTTCCATGCATGGTGAATTCTTTCCGCTGCCGATCAGCGATGCGGCACAACTCCTGAAAAACAACATCGAGATCGGCACCAAAGAAGACGTCGATACCCCGCTGGGTCAGTTACAAGCGTTGCACTTGCGCAAGATGCACAGTACCGGACAAGCCTATTTCGAGATCTGGCTGGGGCTGGAATACCGTTCGTTGCC
>JBBRDZ010000193.1:0-2506 GCA_038203435.1 Burkholderiales bacterium | reverse complement strand
GCCGGACATTGTCCAGGCTAGAACTCTTTCCAGTCGTCGTCCGCTTCCTGGCTGTTCCTGATCAGCTTGCGCTCCTTGCGCGGCGGTGCCTGGACACGACGGGGTACGGCAGGCGTGGCGACTGCCTGGGCGGTACGCGCGGCCTTCTTGGCTGCCTGCAGTTTGAACATGCTCACCGCGTTCATCAGCTTGCCTGCCTGCTCCTGCATCGACTCGGCCGCCGCCGCCGAACGTTTACCGATCTTGACATCACTGAATTTCAGCGATTACTTTCTACTCATCCAGCAATCTGATGTTATTGCGACAACTTTAGCAAGGCAGCCACGTCGATAATCATCGCGACCCGCCCATCGCCCATGATGGTGGCCCCGGACATCCCGGGCACTTTGCGATAGTTGGTTTCCAGACTCTTGATCACCACTTGATGTTGCCCGACCAGCTCGTCCACGAACAGGGCGACTTTTTTGCCATCCGCTTCCAGCAGCACCAGGATGCCATGCGCCGGATCCGTGATGTTGGGCTGGATGTTGAACAATTTGTGCAGCGCGATCAATGGGAGATACTCACCGCGCACATGTACCACTTCCCCTTGACCGCTGATCTCCTTGATATCGGCGGGTTCCGGCTGCAAGGACTCGCTGATGAAACCAAGCGGAACGATATATATCTGGTCGCCCACCGCGATCGACAATCCGTCCAGAATCGCCAGGGTCAGCGGCAGCCGTATCGTCATGGTGCAGCCCTGCCCGAGCACCGACATGATTTCGATGCGGCCGCTGATGCTCTCGATATTTTTCTTTACCACATCCATGCCGACGCCGCGCCCGGAAACATCCGTGATCACGGCAGCAGTTGAGAATCCCGGTGCAAAGATTATTTGCCAGACATCCGCATCACTCATGCTGTCGCTGACCGGCATGCCCTTTTCCCTGGCCTTGGCGAGTATGCGTTGCCGGTTCAAACCCGCGCCATCGTCGGATACCTCGATGACGATGTTGCCGCCCTGATGCGCAGCACGCAGGGTGATGGTGCCCTGCGGGTCCTTTCCTTTGGCGATGCGTTCGGCCGGCAATTCGATGCCGTGATCCAGACTATTGCGCACCAGGTGGGTGAGCGGGTCGCTGATTTTTTCTATCAGGCCCTTGTCCAGTTCGGTGCCCTCGCCGATGATCTTGAGTTGCACTTTCTTGCTGTGTTTCACCGCGCTGTCGCGCACCACACGCTGGAAGCGGCTGAACACCAGACTGATCGGTATCATTCGCACTGACATGATCGATTCCTGCAGGTCCCGGGTGTTGCGTTCCAGTTGTGCCAGTCCGTTGACCAGTCGCTCGTGTATGGCGGTATCCATGCCGGATACGGCTTCCGCCAACATCGCCTGGGTGATGACCAGCTCGCCAACCAGATTGACCAGATTGTCGACTTTGCCCACGCTGACGCGGATCGAGTTTTCGCTCCCGTTGGCCGCGCCAACCCGGTCGGACGCGCGGCGTCCCGACACATCGTCATGCCGTCCTGTCCTCACCGGTGCCGGCTGGGGAGCCTGCACTTCGACCTCGGTGAAAAATCCGTAGCCATTGGCGCTCTCGATGCCGGATTTGAGTGCCTCGGGTTCAGTAAAAAAGCCATAGCCGTTGGCGTTCTCGATACCGGATTTGAGTGCCTCCGGAGCCGCAAAGAAACCATAGCCGTCAGCATTCTCGACGCCGGATTTGAGCGCCTCGGGTTCCGCGAAAAATCCATAGCCGTCGGCGTTCTCGATGCCGGACTTGAGCATTTCCGCGCCGTCAAAAAAACCGTAGCCTTGTTCGCCATTACTGGCATGAATGCTGTCAGTTATGGTCAACTGCCGTGGCTCGAGGAAGAATGCGAAGATTTCGCGCAATTTCGCTTCCGGTTCAACCGAGGTGAGTGACAGCGTCACCGTATCGGCGGTGATATGCTGATGCTCGATTTTCCCGATACCGCTCAATTCCGCGAGCAGGTTATGCAGATGTGTTTCGTTTGGAAATGCGCTGCGGGTATTGGCGAACTGGATTTTATAACTGTGTTGTGCGTTGGCCGGCGATGAAGCTGTTGCAGCCACACTCTGTCGTATCACGGCATGGTCGAGTTGCGGATTGCCGGCCAGCTGTTCCAGCTTGACACAGATCGCTATCGATGCCGATCCATCGGCGACTGTGCCGCTCTGGTGCGCCTCCAGCAAACCGTGCAGCACATCTCCCGCTTTCAAAAAGGTATCCACCATATCGTGCGTGAGGGTGGTCTCGTGCTTGCGTACCCGATCCAGCAGAGTCTCGAGTATATGGGTCACTTCGGCCATGTCGGTAAAACCGAAGGTGCCGCTGCCTCCCTTAATCGAATGCGCGGCACGAAAAATGGCGTTTAACTGATCCGCATCAGGCGCATCTAGATCGAGCGCAAGCAGCATGGCCTCCATGCTCACTAAGTGTTCTGCGGCTTCGTCAAAGAACACCTGATAAAACTGGCTCATGTCGATGGACAT
>JBBRDZ010000192.1:0-2543 GCA_038203435.1 Burkholderiales bacterium | reverse complement strand
CGCGCAGTTCGTCCGTGCTGATATCGGCAGAATGCTGAGTCGAGAGTACGACCTTTTCCACGGCAACCGGCTTCCCATCCACGTAGCGAACGCTGACCTGACTCTTTGCATCGGGGCGCAGCCAGGGCAGGATGCCGGATTTGCGCAGTTCCGCCTGTTTGTGCACCAGTTTGTGCGCCAGGCTGATGGCAAGTGGCATCAGTTCCGGTGTTTCATCACAGGCATAGCCGAACATCAGTCCCTGATCGCCTGCTCCGATTTCGCCATCCGCACGATCTACGCCCTGATTGATGTGTGCCGACTGGCAATTGAAGGCGATTCTGACTTCGCACTTGTCCGGGTCTATCCCGTCCTCTTTGCTGGTATAGCCTATGTCGCGTATCACCTGACGAACGATGTTTTCAGCATTAGCACGAACGGTATCGAATGCGGCCTGATTTGCCGTTTTGAATTCACCAGCGACCAGCACAAACTGATCGGCAAGTACGGTTTCGCACGCTACGCGGGCATTCGGGTCCAGCGCCAGAAATTCGTCGAGGATGCGGTCCGATATTTGGTCTGCCATCTTGTCTGGATGCCCTTCGGACACCGACTCAGAGGTGAACAAATAGCTTTTGCTGGTGGATAAAAAATTGGAATGATGTGAGGGGTTCATGGTGTTTCTCCTGTTTAGCGGCATTGCCAAGTTGGCGGGGGCCGCAATTTGGATTAAATCCCCCCGTTCTGTTTTTACCTGTTGGTGCAGTGGAACATTCTGTCTTGCTGAGTAACGATATGTAAACCGTGAAAATGCAAAAACCCGCTTTAGCTTGAAGGCTGAAAGCGGGTTCTTCTCCGCTTTAGCTGGTATTTATGAATCGCCCCGCAAGCTGGTAAACAAATCGGCGATGTGCTAACTATACGGGGTTGAAAATGATTGTCAATGAGATTTTTAACGCTGTGCAGAGTTTTATGGCATAGGAGTACAAAGTAAACTGCAATTAATTCGCGGCTCTGTTGGCATCATCTACAGCTGACTCCAAGTCATTTGTGGCACTTTCCACATTTTCAGCCGCCTGCCGAACATTCGGTACTACGCTCCGCCAATTTTCAGTATCAAAATCGTCCACAGCCGACGTTAGCTCATCAGTCGCTATACACCCATGGAAGAATTTCATGCTTCCTTTCAACCGCGATAAAGGCCGCAAAGGCAAAAACTCCACACACCACCATAGATTTCCGCGACAGTGCGAAGTGAGAGCAGAGCGGCTGCTCTGTCATTAGGGGTGTCGATCGATTCCATGGCAATTTTGATATACGCCGGTTGCGAATTTTTGATGCCACCGCACAATCACGACCAGCAGGTTTCGGGCAGCGAATTTCCAACCTCGACGGACTGCTGATGTTAAGGGTTGTCGGATGCAGGCCCTCAACCGCAGGCCGATCAGGATACAACAGAACACAGCGGGCAGGCGTCGGACAAGCCCCGAGGGACGAAACCGCGTGATGTTGCCGCTACCCGTCAGATTTGGCGGCGGTCTATGGAGATTTGAGTGATTGCTCTGCCGATTGACATGACGATCAAGCCGACTTGTCTGATTGTGTCATGGCTCAGATGACCCATATCCAAGTGGACACCCATGATTCTCAGTTGAGGTGGCGCGCAATAATCAACGTTTTTACACCGCACGACAACGGCTTCCTGTACCGGCGCTGGCCGATGTTGATTTGTGCGTCGAGTGAAGATAATACTCATGGCAAACCTCTGAGCTGCGGCGGCGCGCGGATTCGATATTCGCGTGCCAACGTTTCAATGACGACCATCGCTGCACCACAATCCGGGCAGACGAAAGTCGGCTGAACCGGTTCAGCCGACACCACATTGTCTTTGGTTGGTACAGGTGCAACATGCAGCAACTCGCGCGCCCGTGCCAGGTTCTCGCTGCGTCCGCCATTGGCAATCAGCCCATAGTGGCGGATGCGGTGAAATCCCCCAGGCAGCACATGCAACAGAAAGCGGCGCATGAACTCGTCGCTACTGAGCGTCATGGTCTTGTAGCGCGTCGCGCCCTTGGCCCTATAGTCCTTCCAGTTGAACGTCACGCCGCGTTCGTCCATTGCAATCAGTCGTGAGTTTGAAATAGCCACCCGATGGGTATAGCGCGACAGATACGCCAGCACCGCTGCCGGTCCGGCAAACGGGCGCTTGGCATACACCACCCATTCACACTGGCGCAACGGTGCCAGCCAGTCGGCGAAGGCCGTCGCATCAACAAGTGGCGCATTCTCTGCGAAGAACTGTAGCTGGCCGGTGCGATGCGCCAAGTCCAGTTCTTCCAGGAAGCGCCGTCGGAACAACCTCGACAGCACCCGTGCCGACAGAAAGAAACCCGGCCGGCACGCAATCCAACGCTCGCCATCGAACGATAGTCCACCGCCCGGAACGATGCCATGCACATGCGGGTGATGCGTCAGCGCCGAGCCCCAGGTGTGCAGAACCAGCGTGGCGCCGATGCGCGCGCCCAGGTGCTTGGGATCGGCCGCGATGGTCTGCAGCACCTCGG
>JBBRDZ010000191.1:0-2598 GCA_038203435.1 Burkholderiales bacterium | reverse complement strand
GCTGATCGCATCGGGATGGTGGACCTGCCAGTTCTGCTGCACCAGCCAGCGCACCCCCGCGATGCGCGGCCAGCGTTCGATGGGCAGGCGGCTGGCGATGCCGCCCAGGCTGACCAGCACCAGCTTGTCGCCGTTGGCGAGGTCGAGGCGGCGATCGAGTTCGGCGCGGCGGCCGGTGCCGATCGCCGCGACGGGTGGAACGGGTATGAGATTGGGCAGATCATCCATCGCCATGCCCGGCGTGGCGCGCAGGAAAGCATCTGCATTGCTGTAGCAACCCTGTATCTGCGCCGCGATGCCATCATCGCCGCAATAGTGTCGGTAGATGTCTGCCCAGTTCAGCGAACACAGTGCGGCATTCCTGATGCCGGCTCGCTGCGCACCCGCCAGTGCCAGATAGCCAACATTGGAAAACACATAGTCTGCGCCGAGGCTGGCCAGCAGGCGTGCCTCGGCGGCGACGTGTGCATCCCAATCGGCGTGGAAGGCACGATAAGCGGCACGGCTTTCCGCGACACGGACATCCAGTGCGGAAGACATCGCCATGCCGAGATCGCCTTCGCTTTGCATATAGTCGAACGGTGCTTGGATGCGCGAGCGCAGTTGGGCGAACGGGGCGGAAGAACGCAGCGTGAGGCGCAACTGCGGCAGGTGTTGATGCAGCCGGTTAAGGATCGGGGCGGTCTGGGCGACATGGCCAAAACCGTGCCCGGAAACAGACACGACAAGATGCGTCATCGGCAGACTGACCGGATGGTGCTCAGGCCGCGACCCGGGCGGGTGATCGACGTGTTTTGCTGCATGCTTGCACCTGTATTGATGGAGTCGGCCATTATCCCGAAAATGCACCGCTCACGAGCAAAGATTTGATTGCGGTGCGCATGCCGGCGTCACACTTTCCACGCTGCTTGCTGCTAGAATGTATCTGTAGAATCCGCAGTCGAAACGTCCGTTACGGGGAAATCAGATGGCAGCACTTACCGATCAGCAAGCGTACGAATACATCATCAAATTGCTCACCGCGATGGGCAAGGCGGGCGGCTCCGATCTGTTTATCGCCAGCGATTTTCCGCCCAGCATGAAGTCGCATGGCGAGATGCAGCCGATGACTTCACAAAAGCTCACCGGCGAGATCACGCGCCAGTTGGCGCATGCGTTGATGAATGAAGTGCAGCGCGCGGAATTCGCCAAGGAGATGGAATGCAATTTTGCGATCTCCGTGCCGAACGTCTCGCGTTTCCGCGTCAACGTTTTTGTCCAGCAGCAGAATGTCGGCATGGTGATCCGTACCATCGCCGCCGAGATCCCGAACTTTGAAAAGCTCATGCTGCCGGAGATACTCAAGGAAGTGATTATGAACAAGCGCGGGCTGGTGCTGGTGGTCGGCGGCACGGGTTCGGGGAAATCCACCTCGCTGGCCGCGATGATCGACCATCGCAACCGCACTTCCAAGGGACACATCATCACCGTCGAAGACCCGGTGGAATATGTGCATGTATCGCAGAAATCGCTGGTCACCCACCGCGAAGTGGGCGTGGATACGCACAGCTGGCATCACGCATTGAAGAACACGCTGCGCCAGGCGCCGGACGTGATCCTGATCGGCGAGATACGCGATGCGGAAACCATGGAGCATGCTATCGCCTTCGCCGAGACCGGTCATCTGTGCCTGGGCACGCTGCACGCCAACAGCACCAACCAGACGCTGGACCGCATCATCAACTTCTTCCCCGAGGAGCGGCGCAACCAGCTGCTGATGGATCTTTCCGCCAACCTGCGCGCGCTGATCTCGCAGCGGCTGGTGCGCACCGAGGACGGCAAGGGTCGCCGGGCCGCGATCGAGATTCTGCTCAACACGCCGACCATCGCCGACAAGATATTCAAGGGCGAATTCAACGAGATCAAGGGCGTCATGGAAAAGTCGCGCGAACTCGGCATGCGCACCTTCGACTGGTCATTGTTCCAGCTGTACAACGAAGGCCACATCGCATACGAAGAAGCGATACGCAACGCCGATTCGGCGAACGAGTTGCGTTTGAACATCAAGCTCAAGAGTCAGCGCGGGGAACCTGCCTCGGCGGCACTAGGCGAGACGACCCTGAGCCTGCACGAATACAAGAGCCCGGAACAGCTGGAAGAGGAGCGCAAGAAGGAATTGGCGATCCAGGAAGAGAACAAGCGCCAGTTCGAAGCCGAGAAGCTCGCCAAGTTGCAGCAGGAATTGCAGCAGCTGGAAAAGGAACGGGTGGCCAAAGAGCCGCCGCCGCTTGCACAGGAAAAATTGCAATTGTCGATAGAGTAGGCGGGCGGTAAGTCCGCGACTGATCTGATGCTGCGGATGCCGGAATCGATTCCGGCCTAAAGGGTGGGTATGGCCACCTTTTGTTCCTGTGCTTGCTCGAGCTGCTGCTCATGTTGCAACAGCGGCCCCGCATCTTGCAGGAACCTCAGGATCAGGCGGCGTTTCTCCTCGGTTTTCCAGCGCGAGTCCAAGCGGCGTTTCTCTTCGAATTTGGCGCGGGCATCTGCGCCGTCTTCGACATAGAAGGTGGCCAGTTTATCCGACATGGGCAACATGATGGGCAGCCAGTAATACTC
>JBBRDZ010000190.1:0-2691 GCA_038203435.1 Burkholderiales bacterium | reverse complement strand
CTTCAAACCGAGTCGCGGTCTGATCTCGCGCCAGGGCATCCTGCGCCAGTCGGAACGGCTCGACCAGCCGGGCGGGATTGCCCGCAGCGTGGAGGATATTGCACTGTTGGCCGAGGTGCTGTCGGCTTACGATGCGGACGAACCCGGCATGGTGCCTCGAGCTGCCATACCGATGCTGAGCCTGTGCGAGACGGAAGCACCGATGCCGCCCAAACTGGCGCTGATCAAAACACCGTGGTGGGAACAGCTTGATGCCGACACCCGGGAGGGCTTTGGCGAACTGGTCGAACATTTGAGCGGACATGTCGGTGAATTTGTACTACCCGACTCGGCCGCAGCGGTACTCGATTGGCACAAGGATCTGATGGAAGCCGATCTCGCAGCCAGTTTCGAGGTCGAGTACCAGCGCGGTGCCGACAAGCTGTCCGTTTCGCTGCGTGAACAGATCGAGCGCGGCCGCAATGTGAAGGCCGTCGATTACCTGAAAGCTTTGGCGCGCATCCCGGTGGTTACTGAAGCGCTGGACGAGATCTTCGACCGTTACGATGCCATCCTGACACCTGCGGTTGCCGGTGCTGCGCCGCACGGCCTGGCATCGACGGGCAACCCGATGTTTTGTACGCTGTGGACCTACTGCGGCATGCCGGCACTCACCCTGCCGCTGCTGCACGCCGGCAACGGTCTGCCGGTGGGTGTGCAACTGGTAGGACGTATCGGTGACGATGCACGGCTGTTACGCACCGCGCGCTGGCTGGTCAACGCAGTCAAGTAGCAAACAAGAAAAGTGAGGGAATCATGAAGTTTAAAACGATAGCAGGTCTGATCGGACTGGTGGCAGTACTGGCCTTTCTGGCGCCGCCGGTAATCAAGCTGCATCAAATCGCATTGATCGTGGTGGCGCTGATCGGTGCAGGCATGGCGACCTATGAATTCATCGAGGGCCTGCGCAACAAGGAAGAGTGAGGCTCCCTCGCAACGCGAGTGAGCCCGGCAACATCACCCGGCTGCACGCCGACACCAGACTCCCGTTTCCCGGCCGGATAGCCTGCCATAAGCGGTGGCCAGCGCATGATCGTCGCCGACATTACCGGGAAATATCACTACCGGCAAATCCGGATAACGCGGATGATCGGATGGACAACATACCACCGAGCAGCCCGGCAGGATCTGCCCGACCACGCGCGAAGTGCGCAATGCCAGACCCGAGCTCAACACATCGTTGGAGGTGATGCCGCCTTTGCTGATCAGGAAGCCCAGCGTGTCGGGCAGCGTGCGCACCACATCCATCAGCAATGCAGAAACCATATCGCCGAACGCCAGCCGCGTCACCTGATCGGGAAATGACTTTTCCCGGCGGCTGGTGAACACCACCGGCGTGTTTCCGGATGCATGACTCTGCTCGCACTGGCTGACGATCTTCGCCAACAGTGCCTCGCGATGTTCCGGCAACCGTTCCACATCCACTTCGATCGCCACCACACCGGGCATCTTCAACAATTGTTCAAGCTGCACAGTGGTCTTCTTGACATGCGAGCCGACGATCACCGCACCGGGTTTGCCGCCGCGCACGTATTTCGCCATGTCCTGCGCGGCCACGGGTTGAACCGGCAGCCGCGCCAGCGCAGTGAGCAGACTGGCGGCACTGCGGAACAGGAAGCGCTTACCCTGACCGGCAGCGATGCGCAACTGCCCGGCAAAATGATCCAGGTCAAGCTGATTTTCCGCATCGACCACGCAACACGCGTTGCCCCGTAGCTTCATCAGTCGCGGCAGGCTGTCGCCGCGCACATCGCCCAGCAGGAAGCGCTCGACCTGCGCCGCCTTGATGCGCCCGGTGGTCTTCTCTTCCACGTAATCCGGCAGGTAGCTGTGGCGATAGCCGAACACTGAATCACGGGCGAATTCGGTCTCATGTACCGGGGTCTCCTTGCCGTTGACCATCAGATAATGCACGCTGTCGCGGGTGATACGTCCGCCTTCGAAGAAGGCTGGCACCAGAAAATGCGCATCGAACGGCCCCAGCTCTTCAGCGATCACATCGGTCTCGACCGGATAGTGGCCGCGCAGGGTCGAATCGGAGCGGCTCACTAAAATCGGATTGATGTCACGCTCGGCATTGTTCAGCTCGGCCAATACCAGCTTTAGATTCTTGCATACTTCACGGGTAATATCTGCGGCAGGCTTGGCAGCCATGCCCCGGGTATTGGTCAGCACAAAGAACAACGGTGAAGCGTCGATGATCGCCTCGCGAAGAGTTTCCTTGTCCCAGCGTGTCAACAGCAGACAACCATGTACCGTTTGTGAGCCGGTAGGGTCGTCGTCCAACACGATGATTTTGGTTTCTGACATTTCTATTCCAGACGATCCATTAAACTCGTCATTCCCGCGCAGGCGGGAATCCAGTGGGTTTAAACAAAATGCATTTATATCTCGCTGGATTCCCGCCTGCGCGGGAATGACGATAATGAATTATCTCGATTGTGGTTAGCATGGTCTGCGCAAAATCCAAATATGCAGTCTTGGCAATCGAGACATCAGCCTTTCAGCGCCTTCACGCGTTTCGCCATCGCATCAGCCGTCAAACCGTTGAACTCCATGATCTCGGCCGGACTGGCGGTGGTCTCGCCGCGCTTCCAGGCAAAGGTGTCGCGTTTGGTCGCGCGGGTGCGCAATAGCGCAGGCTCGAGCACC
>JBBRDZ010000189.1:0-2730 GCA_038203435.1 Burkholderiales bacterium | reverse complement strand
CTGGGAGTCGGATGGCGGCGGCGAGTTCAGCATAGCCATGGTTGAAAAAGCGCAGCGCGGCACCACCATCACCCTGCACCTCAGGGAAGATCAGGATGATCTGCTCTCCGGCCACAAGATACGCTCCATCATCCGCAAATATTCCGATCACATCGTCCAGCCCATCGTGATGAAGAAGGAGGAATGGAAAGACGGCAATCAGGTCGTCACCGATGAAGACGAGACAGTAAACCAGGCATCCGCGTTATGGGCGCGTTCCAAAAACGAAATTACCGACGATGAATACAAGACGTTCTACAAGCATGTCGGGCACGACTACGATGATCCGCTGGCCTGGACGCATGCCCGCGTGGAAGGCCGTCAGGAATACACCCAGCTGCTCTACGTGCCTGCCCGTGCACCGTTCGATTTGTGGGATCACAAAGCCCAGCACGGCATCAAACTCTATGTGAAACGCGTGTTCATCATGGACGATGCGGAACAGCTGTTGCCGTCCTACCTGCGCTTTGTGCGCGGCATCGTCGATTCCAACAACCTGCCATTGAACGTGTCGCGCGAAATCCTTCAGGAATCGAAAGACATCAAGGCTATCCGCGAAGGTTGCACCAAGAAGGTGCTCGGTCTGCTGGAAGATATGGCCGCCAATGAAGCGGACAAGTTCAGCACATTCTGGGGTGAATTCGGCCAGGTGATCAAGGAAGGCGTAGGGCAGGATTTCGCCAACAAGGACAAGATCGCCGGCCTGTTGCGTTTCGCGTCGACTCATTCCGACACACCGGCTGAGACCGTATCGCTTTCCGATTACATCGACCGGATGAAGGAGGGTCAGGACAAGATTTACTACATCACCGCCGATACGTTCAACGCCGCGAAGAACAGTCCGCATCTGGAAGTGTTCCGCAAGAAAGGCATCGAAGTGCTGCTGCTCTCTGCACGCGTGGACGAATGGGTCGTGGGTTCACTGGCTGAATTCAAGGAAAAATCCCTGGTATCCGTTGCCAAGGGCGGGCTGGATCTGGGTGCACTCGAAGATGAAGCCGAGAAACAGGATCAGGAAAAACAGGCAAGCGAGCACAAGGAACTGACCGGCAAGATCGAAACCAGTCTTTCCGGGCGCGTCAAGGAAGTTCGCGTCACCCATCGCCTGACCGACTCCCCGGCCTGCCTCGTGGCGGACGAGGACGACATGAGCGGCAACATGGCGCGCATGCTCAAGGCTGCCGGCCAGAAAATACCGGAATCGCTGCCGATACTGGAAATCAATCCGCAACATCCGGTGGTGATCCGACTGAAGGCTGAAACCCGGCACTTCGATGACTGGGCTGCTGTGTTGTTCGACCAGGCCTTGCTGGCCGAAGGCGGACAACTCGACGACCCGGCCGGCTTCGTCAAACGCATCAACCATCTGATGCTGGAGATGCGCGCAAGCTGACACGATAGTGTCATCCCCGCGCAGGCGGGAATCCAGTAAACAACAGGGCCGGAGAAATCCGGCCTTGTCGTTTTCTGACGCCTAAAATTCTGGCTTTGTCATTGATAAAACTACTAGCCATTCGACTAAGCCAGCAAGCTGGCAAGTCGCTGGTTATCCGGCGACGGCCGAAAAACGAACGAAGTAAGTTTCTATAAAACGAGGCCAAAGGCCGATGTCGTTCAACTTCGCTCCGAAATCATCATTTTTGAAAGAAAATCCGCCACGGTCGGATACCGCAGCCTCACTTGCAACTCGCGCTTGATGCGTTGATTTGTGAGCCTTCTCGATTCGTTCATGAACGAGTACATCACCGGCGACACGGCACGCTGCACCTCGGCCCGCAACAGGCGCGGCGCATGCGGCAGGTGATACGCTTCGGCCACCGCATCGAAATACTCGCCCATCTTCAGCCCGCTGTCGTCGCTTGCGTGATAGACACGGCATGACGCAGCCCTTATCAGCGCCGCCACTGCAATCCGCGCCAGATCGTCTGCGTGGATATGATTGGTGTAGCTGTCTTCCGCATCCACGATACACGGCGTAGCCAACTTCAACCGGTCAATCGGCAGGCGGTCACCGGCATAAATACCCGGAACACGCAGAATGCTTGCCCGTACCCTGTTGCGCCTCGCCCAGTCGCGAATTTGCTGTTCTGCATCTACCCGCAGCTTGCCGCGCGCCGATTGCGCATTAAGAGGGCGCGTCTCGCTAACCCACACCCCGCCGCAATCTCCATACACGCCGCTGGTGCTGATATAGACCAGCCGCTCCGGCAATGTCCCCTGCGATAATACGCCCAG
This sequence comes from Burkholderiales bacterium, assembly GCA_038203435.1. GTDB lineage: Bacteria > Pseudomonadota > Gammaproteobacteria > Burkholderiales > Gallionellaceae > Gallionella. Next base: position 456 of record JBBRDZ010000189.1, on the reverse strand, counting down.
CAGATTGCGCGTGCGCATGTCGGCATCACCCGTCGATGATGGCGGGGCGAAGTGCAGCACCGCATCGGCAAGACCCTTGATGCGCGCCAGGCTGGCACGATTATCAAGATCGCCGATGACCGGCATAACACCCATTTTTCGCAACTTTGCGCAATAGGCGAGATTACGCACCAGCGCATACACGCGATAGCGCTCTGTAAGCAGGGGAATGGTGCGCAGTGCCACATCACCACATCCGACAATGAGTATTCGTTTCATATGCTAATTATGCGTTAAAATCCGCCCTTTCGCGTAACGCCTTACCGACACAGATCATGACTTATCAGACCACGATACAACCCAGCGGCCACCAGTTTCCCATCGAGGAGCATGAAACACTGCTCGAAGCCGCGCTCCGACATGGCTATGCCCTGCCCTACAGCTGCCGTGACGGCGTGTGCGGTGCGTGCAAGGGAC
>JBBRDZ010000188.1:0-2740 GCA_038203435.1 Burkholderiales bacterium | reverse complement strand
CTTGTAGTCAACGACAACATTGCCGGCGAAGAACGGAAACATGCGGTGTGCGACCGTGACGTACACCGGCAACAGCAATCCGAAGGTACCGCTCTTGATGCTCGCGAACGCCCACAGTGGCGATCCGCCGAGCACGAAGGCGGTCCATGCCAACAGGCCGACCAAGCCCAGGCACAACGCTGCGAAGCACGAGCGCGCATGCCAGGTGCTGGCTTTCTCGCGCCAGAGCAGCGGAACGAGCGCGGTCATGCCGGCGAGCCAGCCCGCCAGCGTCATCAGCAGGCCGACGACGATGCCGGCCTCCCAGCCCAGGGCGCCCAGCAAGGTCGCGACCTGTCCGCCGAACAGACCCAGGCCGACGGGCAGGTAACGCCAGCGCGCGATGTCGGGCAACCCCATCCAGCGCGGGAACGTCGTGAGCAGGAAGCCGAAGAAAAAACTCGGCAGCATCTGGTACTGCATCACGAACGCGTGCAGCCAGCCGGCGTACAAGGACGGTTGCGGCATTGCCAGCAGCGGCCAGCGCGTGGCCAGCAGCCATGCCGCCCACCACGCCATTGCCAGCATCAGGTTGCTTGCACCGATGAAAAACATCAGCCGATGCGGCGCGCGCGCGAGCAGGCGTGGGGACAGCTTGTGTGTCGCAGATCGCGGAATTGGTTTCATGGCACCAGTCTGGGTTGTCGACGCGGACGTTGCCTTGATCCAGATCAGCAACGCCGGACTCCAAGATACGCAACGCGAACGGGGCAGCCGAAGCCGCCCCGTCGGGTTTTCCACAACTTCTCAGTGTCGACCGATCACTTCAACCTCGCCGCCTGGCACCGGCACGCGTTTTGGCGCAATCCACAACCGCAACACGAACCAGGCCAGCGACAACGCACCGATACTGAAGATCGTGTCGCCCGGCACCCGCATCCAGACCAGAAGCTTCACGATCGGCTGCTGCATGAACTCGGCCGAACGCGCATAGGCATAGCCATGCTCGAGTACCGCAAGCAGCTGCAGGATCCCCAGCGGCAGCAGGGTGAACACCGCCATCATCGCCAGGCCGATGTTGAGACACCAGAACGACACCTTCAGCGGGCGTGTATCCCACACCATCTGCCCGCGCAACCCGCGCAGGCAGAACAGCATCAGTGCGATGCCGAGCATGCCGTACACACCAAACAGCGCGAGGTGGCCGTGCAACGCGGTCAGGTTGAGGCCCTGCATGAAATACAGCGACAGCGGCGGATTGATCAGGAAGCCGAACAGGCCCGCGCCGACCAGGTTCCAGAACGACACCGCGATGAAGAACAGCACCGGCCACTTGTAGCGTGCCATCCACGGCGTGACCTTGCCCAGTTTCCAGGTGTGGTACGCCTCGAAACCGATGTAAGCCAGCGGCACCACTTCCAGCGCGCTGAAGCTCGCGCCCAGCGCGACCACCGAAGTCGGCATGCCGACGAAGTACAGATGATGCAGGGTGCCCAGCACGCCGCCAGCCATGAAGATGATCGTCGCGAACAAGACGGCCACGCTCGCCACCGATGTCTTGATCAGGCCCAGGCGGGTGAAGATCAGCGCCATCACCGCGGTCGCGAACACTTCGAAGAAGCCTTCGACCCACAAGTGCACCAGCCACCAGCGCCAGTACTCGACCTCGGAGATGTGGGTGTGTTCGCCCCACATCAGCGCCGCGCCGTAGAACAGGCCGATCGCAACCGTCGACAGGAACAGCAGGCCGATGATCGACTTGGCCTCATTCGCCGGTCCGCGCAGCACTGGCCAAAGCGCGCGGCCGATCAGCGTCACCCACAACAGCAGACCAATGAACAGGAACCACTGCCAGAAGCGACCCATGTCGGCGTACTCCCAGCCCTGGTGGCCGAACCAGAAGTTGTATTTCAGACCCATCTTCTGCATCACCGCAAACCACTGACCAGTGAACGAGCCGACTACGATGAGCAGGAGGCAGACGAACAGGAAATTAACGCCGAATCGCTGGAATCTAGGTTCATGGCCCGACAGCGCCGGCGCGATGTACAGGCCGGTGGCGATCCATGCGGTCGCGATCCACAGCACCGCCAGTTGCGTATGCCAGGTCCGCGAGAGCGAGTAGGGCAGGTACTGCGACAACGCGAAGCCGTAGGCCTTCTGGCCCTCGACCTGGAAGTGCGCGGTGATCGAGCCGAGCAATATCTGCGTCAGGAACAGCGCCAGCACCACCCAGAAATATTTCGCAGTCGCGCGCATCGACGGGGTGATCCGCAGCATCGCGAACGGATCCGTCGCCGGAATCGTGTGCGGTTCCTCCGCACGGCCGTGGCTGACCGCGTAATGCCAGCCGAGTGCGGCGATGGCCGCGATCAGGAACAGCACGCTGAATACCGACCACAGCCACAACGCTGGTGGCGGCACGTTGCCGACCAGCGGTTCGCTGGGCCAGTTGTTGGTGTAGGTGACCTTTTTGCTGACCAGTCCCCCATCAGTGCGTGCGCCGTTGGCGGACACATCGGCATTGGATGCGATCGCGTTGGTGTCAGGACGCTCGGTCGTCGCCGCCCACGCCGTCCACCAGAAGAACGCGGTCAGCGCGCGCCGGTGCTCGATCGTATCGACCGTGCCGTCCTTCATTGCATAGTCTTCGCGCAATGCCGCGGTCGCCGGATCGTTGCCGAACAGGCTCTCGTAGTGCGCGGCGACGTTGGACAGCGCGATGACGCGATCCTGCGTCAGCGTGATGGTTTTGGTGGCG
>JBBRDZ010000187.1:0-2750 GCA_038203435.1 Burkholderiales bacterium | reverse complement strand
CTTGGTTTGCTTTCCGACATGATGAAGATATTTTTCTGGTCGGTAAAGCTGGACAGTGCCTCAAGCCATGATTTCTTTTCGCTGTCGATGAATTTCGGGTCGCGATTCGCGTAGACTTCATCGTGAAATACATAACCGATGGATTTCAGCAAGGATGTTTCTTCAGTCCTGACCGGAACATCTTCCAGGTTGGTGGACTTTATCGCCACCCCGCAACCGGACAGGCCGATACAAAAGAGCGTCATCAGTGTGGTGCGTGAAATCAGGTTACTCATGCTGCTCTCCGACTGCTTGAAAATGTGTCACGAGTCGCTGATTTGGTGACCCATACCCGTACTCTAACCAACTAGCGCGTTTTGCACAATTGAAAATCCCCAATTAACGCAGAGTCGTGCTGCGACACCACGATGCGCGCAAGGTTCAGGTTTCGGTCCGCGATCTGGCGGCAAGCCAGACCGGAGTGGTTTTCCCGATTGTAACCTGGCCATAAATTGTTATCATGTGCCGCTATATTCCCTGATTCGGGGGGGCAAAGCCGCACAATCACGGGGGTAACAACATAATGGCGCATGAAATAAGCCAATTCGATATTCGAGACCGGAAAATGCTGGGGGGCTATGTACAACCGCGATCCAGCATGCGTTCAGACATCGGCGAAGCCAAAATCACCCGCACACTGTTTGGCGCTGCCAGGGTTCGCGTGATCCGCGAAAAGGACCGGATGTTGCGCGCGTGGCTGCTGACCTTGCTGGCCTTGACGTTACTGGCGCTGGCCGGCTGGCAGGGCTGGAACGCCCGGCAGGAAATGCAGATGGTCGTCCCTGCACTCCCCTTGAGCGAAAGGATCAAGGTCAGTCCACCGGTCTTCGAATCCGGGGATCTATTGCCGGATACGCGTGTCTCGGCGCGGAACAATGCCAAAACACCGGCCGAACTCATCATCGACAGCATGGCGACCCACCGTCCACCTGCTCCGCAACAACCGCTCAGCAAGACCCAGACCATTGCCCAGCCGCCCGCCAATCAAAAGGCGATACCCAACAAGGCCAATCCACCCGCCCTTGCGACAGGCAATAATGCGTTAAAGAAACCGGCGTTGCAGCAAGTAACCAGGCCGTCGGTTGCCGTCCAGCCGGCCGCGGTAAGGCCTGCGGCCATGGCACCCGCCATGCAGCCTGTGCAGGCAGCTGCGGTGGTGCCGCTTGCAGAATCTGCGACAAACGTTGCCAAACCTGCGCCGCCTGCTGCTGGGCCGGGCGAAGCGCAGATCAACGCGCGCGGGACGGCGATCATCTATGTCGACCCTCAGGTCAAAGCGCAACCTTAGCCATTGCCGGCTGTCGTATCGTTGCCGGTTTAAGCTATCTACGGCCACGTGCTATACTTTAATTCTGGCATGAGCATGGTCTGAGCGCGCATGCCACGGATGTACACTGAACCGATTCAAGACTAATAGAGGGCGGGCAATGTCCAACGCAGACAAGACTACCATCAAGCTACGCTCCTACCCCGGTAATACGGAGGTAGATGTCGCGCAGAGCAACCTCAGCGATGCGCAGCACAATGCATTGGAACTGGTGAAGAAGTCCGCACAGCTGGAAGAAGAGAAGCGGAAGTCGCTGGAATATCAGAAGACCATCGAGCAATTGCGCGACGGCATCAGACAGGAACAGGATAAAGCGACCGAATTCGCCAATATGGCGCTCGGTCTGGAAGATAAGCTCAAGGGGCTGGCCGGGCTGGAAGCCAAGGTCAAACAAGTGGCGGATCTCGAAGCCAAGGTCAGGGAGTTGACCGAGGTGCTCGGCAAGATCTCGGGCATCGCCTCCGCGGGGAAAGCCGACTAGCCACGCATTCACGCGGGCACAGCGCGCACGCAAGCCAGACACTCATTCTTGTTCCGTCCCGGATTACGCACTTCCCGGGTTGCACATTTCAGGTTCAACATGACTTCATCAAGCTGCTCAATGCATTGAGCAGGCTACCCACATCCTGTTCGTTCACATGCAGGTGCGGTGCAAAGCGCAGTGAGTCGCCGCGCTGGGCGATGTGGATATTGCGTGCTTTGAGTTCCGCTACCAGATCCCGCGTGTAATTCTCCGGCAAAAGCGCGCCAAACATGTGCGGACAGCGTTGAGTCTCTTCGGCAACATGGCAACCCAGTTGTTGCAGATGCGAAGATATTTTAGTGTTGATTGTCGCGAGAGATGCGGCGATGTTCTCCACTCCCCACATCTTGATCTGCTCCAGTGCGGCGACAGCGCCGGGCAGGATGGTGGGGGTGCATGTCTCGCCCACGTCGAAACGGCGCGCGCCGGGCAGGTAGGTATCGGAATACTTGGTCAGCGCGGTGAAATCCCGGGCGTTGTCACGCGCCAGCCAGGTCTCTTCCAGGGGGCGCGCATCGCGCCAGCGTTCCGCCACATACAACAGTCCGAAGCCGTAAGGGCACAACAACCATTTGTAACCCGCCGCCACCATAAAATCCGGCCGGATTTCCGCGAGTGGAAAGGGTATTGCACCCAGCGTCTGCGTCGCATCCACCACCAGGATGCTACCCGCCGCACGGCATGCCTCACCGATCAGGCGCAAGTCTATGTAAGCTCCGTTCATCCAATGGCAGGACGATAGCGCGACTACCCTTGTCATCGGGTTGATATCTTTCAGGATCGCACGCGTCCAGTCGCCGTCCTCAGGTGTCGGTACCGTGACCAGAATCGCACCGGTTTCCTGTGCCGTCCTGCGCCAGG
>JBBRDZ010000186.1:0-2771 GCA_038203435.1 Burkholderiales bacterium | reverse complement strand
GTTCTTGTGCACTGCGGGTACACAGATTAACGCAGATAAAAACCAAGAAAAGATATTACTCTTACAAAACCAAAAATAGTCATACCTATCTAGGAGCGGGACAAGCCCGCGATGTTTATTTGTTCGCGGGCATGGCCCGCTCATACAGGGTATCAGCTGCATTTTTCTGTAATCTGTGGATCTATTCGTTTTTCCAGAATCAGCCCAGTGTCGGCATCGCCAGCGTGGAGGCTTTCTTGTCAGTCAGCTCGGGCCAGCGTGTGGTCACCGCCTTGGTGCGGGTATAGAAATATACGCCTTCCATGCCGTGCATGTGCAGGTCGCCGAACAGCGAGGACTTCCAGCCGCCGAACGAGAAGAACGCCATCGGCACCGGGATCGGCACGTTGATGCCGACCATGCCGACCTCGATCTCGTTCTGGAAGCGCCGCGCCGCTGCGCCCGAAGCGGTGAAGATCGCGGTGCCGTTGGCGTAGGGATTGTTGTTGACCATGTTGATCGCCTCGTCAAAGTTGGCAACGCGCAGCACGATCAGCACCGGTCCGAAGATCTCTTCGCGGTAGATGGTCATATCGGTGGACACCATATCGAACAGCGTCGGACCGACGAAGAATCCTTTGTCGTGCCCGCTCACCTTGATGCCGCGTCCGTCGGTGACCAGGGTCGCGCCCTGCTGCACGCCGCTGTCGATAAGGCCGAGGATCTTGTCACGATGCTGGGCCGAGATCACCGGACCCATGTCCACCCCTTTTCTATCGCCGGGCCCAACCACCAATTTTTCGGCACGCAATTTCAGCCTGGCTACCAATGCATCGGCGACATCGCCCACTGCCACCACGGTGGAGATCGCCATGCAGCGCTCGCCGGCGGAACCGTAGGCGGCACCCATGATCGCATCGGCGGTGAAATCCAGTTCGGCGTCGGGTAAAACGACTGCATGATTCTTCGCGCCGCCCAGCGACTGCACGCGTTTGCCGTGGTGCGCGGCAGTCTCGTAGATGTATTTCGCGACCGGAGTCGAACCGACGAAAGAGATGGCGCGCACATCCGGATGTTCCAGCAGCGCATCGACTGCCTGCTTGTCACCCGGCACGACGTTGAACACGCCATCGGGCAGACCTGCCTCCTTGAACAATTCGGCCATGCGCAAACTGCATGAAGGTACTTTCTCGGAAGGCTTGAGCACGAAGGTCTTGCCGCAAGCGATCGCGATCGGGAACATCCACATCGGCACCATCGCCGGAAAGTTGAACGGCGTGATACCTGCGCATACGCCGATCGGCTGCAGCATGGAATGGCAATCGACGCCGCGCCCGACATTTTCTGCATGCTCGCCCTTGAGCAGATGTGGCGCACCGACCGCGAACTCCACCACCTCGATACCGCGCTGCACCGAACCGGCCGCATCTTCCAGTGTCTTGCCGTGTTCCTCGCTGGCCAACTGCGCCAGTTCGGCGCGATGCGTTTCGAGCAGTTCGCGGAATTTGTTCAGGATGCGACTGCGGCGCAACGGAGTGGTATCGCGCCAGCCCGGAAATGCGGCCTTGGCAGCGGCGACGGCGGTGCCCACATCGTCGCGGCCGGCCAGCGGTACCTGGCGGATCACCTCCCCGGTGGCCGGGTTGGTCACATCGGCAAAGCGTTTGCTGCGACTCTCGACCTGCCGACCGTCGATCCATAATTTCAATACTGGTTTCGCCATATCGTTCTCCTCGAGTTTTTGTCTGCATGGTTCGCTGCGGTCGTAATCTTCTCGGCGCGTGATGCGGGTGCGCAACTGTAAACGCGGAAGACTGATCGCTGAGTGTGCCGTTCAAACCGATCCGACGCCAGGCAGTTTTGGCAAGTGATCACAACATAAAATCCCCGTTACCATAATCCCCAGCATCAAAGTTACTCCGTCATTTGCCACCCGTCCAGATGAAATTCACACGGCAAAGCTCTACCGTGAGAATGGTTGTCAGCCCCTGATGAATAATGTATCGTGTGCCGGAATCGCTTCAATTCGGTCGGTGTTGCACCAAGCTACAGTTTTCGCATCTTGCCTGACATAAGGGAAAGACAATGCTGCAGATATCACCCCAGGATATTCTGAACAACCGGACGCCAAATCGCGATTTGCCAGCCTGCTTTCGCATTGCAAAGTACCGCTGTCGTGACACAACACCCCGGTCTCGGCGAATCTTTAGCAGGGCAGCAAGCACGCTCGATTTGGCGACAACTTCTTTTCCGTTCCAACCCCCCAGTGCCACTTATACTCCCGGCTTGATGACCACAGCCGGTGTACATGTGCGCCGGGAGCAACAGGCAATATAGATGTGCGACCCGGCAGCATCATGTTCAAGTACGACAATGAGCGTAAGATAAAAATCAGCAGGCAAGCAAAAAAGTAAAAGAACACCAGCCGTGTTAATGCCGCAGGAACAGGCAGCAGCAAATCAGCTCTGCCAGCGGTGCATGCAAAATACAAAATAAAAAGTCGCAAGACTTTAAGAATCAAACGGTCACGTATACGCTTTTTGGCGAGGCCGCTTGAAGCCGGAGGAAGCAAGCCAGTATCGAAGCCAAATCTAAGGAGAAAAAATCATGGACAAGGAAGTGCAAATCAAGCAAGGCGAGACCACCAACAGCGTGTCGCGGCGCAAGTTTCTCACTACAGCCGCCGCCGTCACGACAGGCGCCGCAATCGCCGGATTTCCGTCGATCTCCGTCGCCGCGAGTCCCATCGTTTTCAAGATGCAGGGTGCCTGGGGCGCCAAGGACATCTTCAA
>JBBRDZ010000185.1:0-2904 GCA_038203435.1 Burkholderiales bacterium | reverse complement strand
GACCAGCCGCAACCCGGCCCTGATCATCACCCATGGCCTGCCCGGTTGCGGCAAGAGCACGTTCGCGCAACTTGCGCTGGAGCGACTGGGTGCGATCCGCATTCGTTCGGATGTCGAGCGCAAACGACTGTTCGGCCTGGCAGCACTGGCTGACAGCAAGGCGCATGAGGACATCTATAGCGAGGATGCGACACGCCGCACCTACGCACGTCTGCATGAGCTGGCGCGCGCCATAATCGCTGCGGGGTTTCCCGTCATCGTCGATGCCGCGTTCATACTGCATAGCGAACGGGAATTGTTTCGCGCACTGGCTGCAGAGCTGGCTGTGCCCTTCGTGATTACCAGTGTGCATGCTGACACGACGCTGATGGAGGAACGCCTGCAACAACGCAGCAGCCGCAGCAACGATGCTTCGGAAGCTGACCTTGCCGTTATGCAAAAGCTGCAAAGTGTTCAGGAACCGCTGGCAAACGAGGAGCTGGATGATGCCGTGGTGTTCACCAATAACGGCGATATCGTTGACCTTCAGTCTGATGAAGGATGGGAGTCACTGCTTGCGCGGCTGGCATGAGATCGAAATATTCGCCCTGCTACAACACCACCGGATTATCCGGCATCTCATTGGTCTTGTCGCCGCGTGCCGGAAAATGGCGCGACAGATGTTCGCCCACCGCATGTATCCCGGCCAGCGCACCCGCTTCGAAATGTCCCGTGCGGAATGCCGCTTCCATCTCGCGACAGATCGCTTCCCAGATTTCCGGGCCCAGCCTGACATGGATGCCCCGGTCGGCAATGATCTCGACGTCACGATCGGCGAGCAACAGATAGATCAGCACGCCGTTGTTATGTTCGGTGTCCCAGATACGCAGGCTGGAAAACACCTCGATGGCGCGTTGTTGTGCGGTCTGCCCCGCCAGCAGCGGCGCCAGGTCCAACGACGCTTCGACCGCAAAGCGGATCTGGCCGTCATGCAATATCTCGGTTGCACGTATCGCCTCTGAGATCGCCGCCAGCGCGGACGCGGAAAACAGGCGCCGCACCCTGGCGCGGCCTGTCGATAGATGTCGCATCACCCGGATCATATCCATATCACCAGCGCCCCGACGCACCGCCGCCGCCAAATCCCCCGCCACCGCCACTGAAGCCGCCTCCGCCGCCCCCGTAACCGCCACCGCCGAATCCACCGCCGCCATAACCGCCGATCCCGCGGCCTCCGCCGCCCAGCAATACAAAGATGAATGCGCCGATGCCGGCCAGCACGGCGATCAGCAACGGTGCGACCATCACCCACGCCAGCACGCCCAACCCACCGCCCATCAGCAACGCGGCCGGAAAGCGCCCGAGCATCGCGCGCAACATGCCACCCACAGCGACCACCAGCACGAACGCGATGAACATCAACGACTCGAAGTTATTCTGCCCGCGCGCGGCGGATCGGCGGGTCGGCGGCGGTAAGGGTTCACCGCCTACCACCTGCATCATCGCCGCAGTACCTGATGCGATGCCGCTATAAAAATCGCCTGCCTTGAAACGCGGAACGATGATCTCGTCGATGATACGGTTCGCGGTGGCGTCGTTCAGCACGCCTTCGAGACCGTAGCCCACCTCGATGCGCAACGCGTGATCGTCCTTTGCAACGAGCAGGATCGCACCGTCGTCGACGCCCTTGCGCCCGAGTTTCCACGCCTCGGCAACACGTATGCCGTATTGCTCGATGGATTCGGGTTGGGTGGTCGGCACGATCAGCACCGCAAGCTGCGCGCCCTTGCTGGATTCGAATGCGGCGAGTAGCGATTCTGTTGTCTGGATCTGTTGTGCATCAAGCGTCCCGGTCAGATCGGTGACGCGCTGCGTGAGCGGCGGCACCGCAACTTCGGCATGTGCCGCACCGCTCAGCAGCAGCGCAAGCAGCAGTACTCGCGCCCAGAAAAATTTCATATCATTTAGCCGGCGCGGCAACCTTGGGTGCATCGAAATTGACTGTCGGCGGAGCCGAGATCGCCTTCTCGTTTTCCACCGTGAACGAAGGCTTGACCTTGTAGCCGAACATCATTGCGGTCAGGTTACTCGGGAAGGAGCGTATCGCGACATTGTATGCCTGCACCGACTGTATGTAGCGGTTGCGCGCGACGGTGATGCGGTTCTCGGTGCCCTCGAGTTGCGCCTGCAAATCGCGGAAGTTCTGGTCGGATTTCAGTTGCGGATAGTTCTCTGATACCACCAGCAAACGGCTCAGCGCCGAAGTCAGCTGGCCCTGTGCGGCCTGGAATTTGGCGAATGCTTCGGGATCGTTGATCAGCTCCGGCGTGGCCTGGATGCTGCCCACCCTGGCGCGCGCCTCGGTGACGCCCAGCAGCACGGTCTGCTCCTGTGCGGCATAACCCTTGACGGTGTTCACCAGATTGGGGATCAGGTCGGCACGGCGCTGGTACTGGTTCAGCACCTCGGCCCAGCTCGCCTTGATCTGTTCATCGGCAGTTTGAAAAGTGTTGTAGCCACAGCCGCTCAGCAGGGTGGCCAGCAGAACTATCCATAAGGTACGCATCGTTTGTTCCTCCGGGTTGTATGTCATAAATCCATGGAGAAACTATAGCACCAAACTGAGAAACGATTCAGCCTCCGCCTCATAGTTGCCAGTAATCAACTTAATGACGTCTGCTTCTCGGCCATTGTTGCCTGTCAGTACCTGAGTTTTGTGGGGCAGCTCCAGAGTGGTATGCTGCCGCTCAATTACACGGGAATCGAATGGCTCGACCGGCGAGATCGTCCCAGTTGCTGACATTTGAGATTGTCGTCCATTTTTCAGTTTCTTGCTGAAACATTCTTGATTACCCATCTTGGGTTAGAACAAAACGGCTGATTATTTGCCTGAACTGCCTTAATGCATAAATCTGCCTGCCACCC
>JBBRDZ010000184.1:0-2976 GCA_038203435.1 Burkholderiales bacterium | reverse complement strand
TTCCGGGAGCCCGGCATGCCGGTCGCTTCGTCGCGGTGAAGTTGCGCGGGCCGGCTTCAGGGTTGTTCTGGACAGTCTTGTTCGGCAAGATATATTGCGGTGTCGATCCCTGGAACTGATCCAATCGTGTAGGTGCGGGCCATGCCCGCGACCCTTCGACAAGCTGATATAACAACTGGCCATGCGACTAGGCTGCCAAAAGACACCAGCCAAGTCGCTGGTTATCAGGGCGAACGGGATATATCAATCGCGGGCATGGCCCGCTCGTACGGAATCTGACGTGAACTTTATTTCAACTCAGCTGGATCGAAAATGACCTGGGCATCGAACGAATGTGCATCAAGGATACAGGCCGCGCCGGTCGCGCGCTGCCAGTATACGGGTACAGGCGATGATGAAAGCGGCGGTGCGTAGCGACACTTTGCGTTCCACAGACAGATCGGCAACCTCATGGAACGCCGCCGCCATGATCTTTTCCAGCCGCTCATTGATCTCCTGCTCGGTCCAGAAGAAGCTCGAGAAATCCTGCACCCACTCGAAATAACTGACTGTCACGCCGCCGGCGTTGGCGATCACATCCGGCACCACCGTAATACCGCGCGCGGCGAATACATCGTCGGCTTCCGGCAGCGTCGGTCCGTTGGCGCCCTCGACGACGATCCTGGTATCGAGCTGTTCGGCGAGTGTTGCATCGATCTGGCCTTCGAGCGCGGCCGGCACCAGGAAGTCGCTGGCAACACGCCAAAAATCATCCGGACTGAGTTTTTCCATACCCTGCATGTCGACCAGTTTGCCGCCGGCCTTTACATGGGCGATGGCCGCTGCAACATCAATGCCGTCCGGATTGGCCACGCTGCCGCTGGCATCCTGCAGTGCCACGATGCGCGCCCCGGCCGCAGCAAAACACTGCGCTGCGATCGATCCCACATTGCCGAAGCCCTGTACCACCACGCGCGCATCCTTTACTGCCACTCCCTGACGCAATCCCGCTTCGCGCGCTGTGACGAATACACCGCGTCCGGTCGCTTCTCGACGACCCAGACTGCCGCCCAGGCTGATCGGTTTGCCGGTCACGACACCGGTCACCGTAGTGCCCTGGTTGACGGAATAGGTGTCCATCATCCAGGCCATGGTCTGTTCGTCGGTGCCGACATCCGGTGCGGGGATATCCTTGTTTGGGCCGATCAGAAATCCGATCTCCGAGGTATAGCGGCGCGTCAGTCTCTCCAGTTCAGTCAGCGATAACGCTGCCGGATCGACCCGCACACCGCCTTTTGCGCCGCCGAACGGCAGGTTCAGGGCGGCATTCTTGATGGTCATCCAGCCCGATAGCGCCATCACTTCATTCATGGTCACGTTCGGATGAAAACGCACACCACCCTTGCCGGGACCGCGCGACAGATTGTGATGGACCCGATACCCCTCGAAATGCGCCAGCGTACCGTCATCGAGCTGGATCGGTATGCCGACATTCATCACCCGTTTCGGATGCTTCAGCGTTTCCAGCCAGTAGCCGAGTTTGCCGAGGTGCGGTGCCACGCGGTCGATCTGTTCGATGAAACTGGCCCAGGGCTGGGGGTGAGCGGGGTCCAGGAAGGACAGCATCTTGTTCGGGATTTTCTGAATCATCATGTCTCCTTTTCTTCCGTGCAACGGAAGATACGGTCTCGGGCCATTCATTCACCCGGACACTTGATTGCCGGTCGGTAATGCATTGTAGCTGTTCTGTCGATAAAAATTCATGGCGTCGGCAGCGCAACAATGCCGGTTGCTTACCGTCGATACGTGGCTATTGCTGCTTTTCGGTGGCACGGCGGTTGGCATCAAAACCGCCCTTGCTATTCCAGTCGCTGAAACCACCCTGAAGGATACGCACGTTATCCATGCCGGCCACGCGCAGCGCAAAGCCCGCCTGGGCGGAGAGCGTGCCGGTGTTGCAATAGACGAGTATGGATTTGTCCTTGGGTAATTCCGCGCGTCGTGCCAGCACCTGACGCCATTCGATGTTCACCGCATCGGGGATGTGGCTCTTGGAAAACTGTTCGGCATCGCGGGTATCGATGACATAAAAGTTTTTCCAATCCCCGGCGGGGATCTGCTCCGACAGGATGGTGGCTCCGCCGTAATCCACAAAATCCATATATTCTTCCATCGCGCTTGTGGCGGCTTCATTGCCAGCCTGCGCCGGTGCTGCGGCCAGGGGAAAAATCAACATGGAAGCCAGTAAAGCCAAATTTTTGTGCAGCATTGCTTTTTCCTTTTCGGTGTCGGGTAACAGGGCCAGTTTAAAGAGGTTGATCTTCAATACGGCCGCCCATCCTTGTGCAAGAACTTCCATGCTTGATCGACGTGCATTGCCTTGAGGTCTTCGTCTGGATAGCTGACTTCGTCGCCTTCGCTTCGGTCGCCGACTTCGAGGAAGACCACTTCTTGTGCCGAGCGATTGAGCAGTTTATGTGCGTTGCCGGTGCCCGCCTTGAAACCGGCGCACATGCCCGCGGCCAGTTGCGTTTCGCCCGCATCGGTGACGAGTACCGGATTGCCCTGCAGGATGTAGACGAATTCATCTTGCCGGGTGTGTGCGTGGCGCATCGCTGAGATTGCACCCGGAGCCAGGCGCGTGAGGTTGACGCCGAAATTGGTGAGTGCGAACAGGTCACCTAAAGAGTGTTTCTCGCGGCCAACAAAACGCGATGAAAATGCTTCGGGAAGGATGGATGGCTTGCTGCGCGGCGGTGCGTCCGCTGCGACGATGGCTACCGGCATGGTGCGTTCAGTCATGGCGTCTCCCTTTGTGTTGGTTACTTTGTTTAGCCTTTAATGCCGCCGAGCAAATTCGCCGGAACTGCCTCATGGATGCGCTTGGGGGTGGACAAGTTGAGGTTGTCCATGATTTGCACGAATTCCTCCAGTGTTTTTCCCGCGACGCGTGTGTTGAGCACTTTCTCTTCGCCGATGCTGCTGACGCGCCGACCC
>JBBRDZ010000183.1:0-2996 GCA_038203435.1 Burkholderiales bacterium | reverse complement strand
ACACCCACCACAGGCAATATGCCGCTGACCATGCCCATGTTGACGAACGCATAGGTGGCGAACGTCAGCGTGATCGAACCGGCCATCAGTCTCGTGAAGTAGGTCGACGCATGGGAAGTGATGATGAAGCCCCGCCAGATCACAAACGAATACATCGCCAGCAGGAACAGGTTGCCGATCAGGCCGAACTCTTCGGAATAGACCGCGAAGATGAAATCGGTGGTGCGCTCGGGCAGGAAATCCAGATGTGTCTGCGTGCCGTTCAGATAGCCCTTGCCGAGTATGCCGCCCGAGCCGACTGCAATGGTCGCCTGGATGGTGTGGTAGCCGTTGCCCAGCGCGTCCTGTGACGGGTCGAGCAGCATCATGATGCGGTGACGCTGATATTCGTGCATCATCGACCACAGCACCGGTGCGCTGGCGAGCGCCGCGACGAACAGGCCGCCGATGACACGCCAGCTCAGGCCGGCGAGGAACAGCACATAGAAACCGCTGGCGAAGATCAGCAACGAGGTGCCCAGATCGGGCTGGCGTGCGATCAGCATGATCGGCAACAGCAGCAGCAGCGTGGCGATGAAATAGTTCTTCAGCGTCAGCGTGGCCTCATGCTTCTCGAAATACCATGCCATCATCAACGGCACGCCGATCTTCATCAGCTCGGACGGCTGGATGGTCATGATCCCCAGATTCAGCCAGCGTCTGGCACCGTGGCTGATCTCGCCGAACAGCGCCACGCCGATCAGCAATATCATGCCCAGCACATAGATCGGCAGCGCGGTACGCATCAGGTAATGCAATGGCAGATTGGCGACCAGCCACATCACGGAGAACGCAACCACGATGTTGCGCAGCTGGTTGAGCGGGCGGTCCCAGCTGGCATTGTCGGCGCTGTACAGCACCAGCAGGCTGGTCAGCAGCAGCAGACAGATGCCCAGCAACAGCTGCCGGTCGATATGCGCGATGAAGCGCATCCAGTATTGCCGCCTAGTCATGCTCGCCACCCTCTTTCACTTCGGCCAACGGCTTCGGGATCTTTCCGAGCAGATAATAATCAAGCACCTTGCGCGCGATCGGTGCCGCAGTACCGCCGCCGTGCCCGCCATTCTCAACCAGCACTGCCATCGCGATGCGGGGTTCGTCTGCCGGTGCGTAGGCGATGAACCAGGCGTGGTCACGATTATATTCGCTGACTTTTTCGGCGTCGTATTTCTCGCCCTGCTTCATCGCGATCACCTGTGCCGTGCCGGTCTTGCCCGCGATCTGATAGGGCGCACCCAACGATGCATAGACCGCCGTGCCGCCGGGTTGTGTCACGGCAACCATGGCGCGTCTGACCAGATCCAGCGCCTTCGGATCGATATTCAAATCGTACAGCGGATCTTTGTCGATAAGACGATTCTCGCCGCTGCGCGGACTTTTCACTTCCCTGACCAGATGCGGCCGGTATGCCACGCCATTGTTCGCCAGAGTGGCGGTCGCGAGCGCGAGTTGCAACGGGGTGACCAGCGTGTAGCCCTGGCCGATGCCGACCGAGACCGTGTCGCCGGGATACCATATCTGCTGGTAGCGCTTGGTCTTCCATTCCTGCGAGGGCAACAATCCCGAAGTCTCTCCTTCCAGATCGATGCCGGTCTTTTTGCCGAAACCGAAACGCGACAGATATTCAAAGATGTTGTCTATGCCCATCTCTACCGCCAAGCCATAGAAATAGGTATCGCAGGACATCTGGATCGCCTTGAACATATCCACGCTGCCGTGACCGCCGGCCTTCCAGTCGCGGTATTGGCGACTGCTGCCGGGCAGATAGTAGACGCCGGTATCGCTGATGGTCTGATCCGGTTTGCGGGTATGGAAATGCAATCCGGCAAGCGCCATGAACGGCTTGATGGTGGAGCCGGGCGGATACTGTCCGCGCAGCGCGCGATTGTTGAGCGGCACATCGGGCGAATTGTTCAATTCATCCCAACTCTGCGTGTCGATACCGTCGATGAACAGGTTCGGGTCGTAGCCCGGCTTGCTGACGAAAGCCAGCACTTCGCCGTTGTTCGGGTCGATCGCTACCAGTGCACCGCGATAGTTGCCGAACGATTGCTCGGCGATCTGCTGCAACTTGGCATCAACGCTCAATACCAGCGTGTTGCCGGAAACCGGCGGGGTGGTCGACAGCATGCGCACCGCCCGCCCGCCCGCGTCCACCTCCACCTGTTCGATGCCGGTCGTGCCGTGCAGGTCGCTTTCGTAGCTTTGTTCCAGGCCGGTCTTGCCGATGTAATCCGAGCCGCGGTAATTGGCCGCCAGATCGCTGTTTTCAAGCTGGCTGACTTCGTCATCGTTGATCCGGCCGATATAGCCGATCAGGTGTGAAGTCTCTGCGCTGAACGGATAATCGCGAAACAACCTCGCCTTGATCTCGACACCCGGAAAGCGGTATTGCTGCGCGGCGAAACGCGCCACTTCCTCGTCGCTCAAGCGGTTGCGTATCACCAGCGTTTCGAAGTTATGGCTTTCCGCGAGCAGCTTTTTGAAGCGCCTGCGGTCCTTGTTGGTGATCTCGACCAGCGTGGACAGGTTGTTGATCGTGCCCTCGATATTCGCTGTTTTGTTGAGGTTGATCTCCAGCGTGTAGCCGGAATAATTGCGCGCCAGCACCACACCGTTGCGGTCGAGTATCAGGCCGCGATTGGGAACGATGGGAACGATGGCGATACGGTTGCTCTCCGACAGCGTCTGGTAATAGCCGTGGCGTATTGCCTGCAGGTAGAAGAAGCGCAGCAGCAGGATCGCCAGCAGCACCGATACGAATCCGATGCCCACGACCAGCCGCAACTGGAAGTGGAATATCTCGCGCTGATGATTTTTGAATTCAACGCGTTTGTTCATGTCCGGATGCGTTCCATGCTCTTCTGCCGTATCAGCTGGAACATGATGCTGAGCGGCGTCCACATCAAAGTCGACGTCAGGCAACCGAGCAGGTAGGCCCACACCACATAGCCGTT
>JBBRDZ010000182.1:0-3023 GCA_038203435.1 Burkholderiales bacterium | reverse complement strand
TGTGAACCGGGAAGAAAACTGGCTGCCGCCCGATAATTTCCAGGCGCACCCCGCGCCGGTGATCGCCTCGCGCACTTCGCCGACCAATATCGGCATGGCGCTGCTGGCGAATCTGTCTGCACACGATTTTGGTTACATCTCGGCGGGCGATTTTCTGCATCGTACCGAAAATACACTGGGAACGATGGAAAAGCTGGAACGCTACCGCGGCCACTTTTATAACTGGTACGACACGCGCACGCTGCTTCCGCTGCGTCCACAATACGTTTCTTCCGTGGACAGCGGCAACCTCGCCGGTGCGTTGCTCACCCTGCAGGCCGGACTGGCCGAATTGAAAGACCAGCCCGTGCTGACCGCCAACGCATTTCAGGGACTGCAGGATACCTTGCAGGTGCTGGTGGAACATGTACCGGGTTCGACCACGCCGGATCTCGCGAAGAAGATCAAAGTCGCGCAGGAGATATTGAAGTCGGTGACGGTGAGCAGTGCGTCGCTGACACTCGAAGCCGCTGCGCGCGTGCTGGATAAGATACACCGTATCGGCGGAAGACTGGTTGCCTGGCTGCCGGCGGATGTCGATATCGATGGTGAACTGTATTACTGGGCTCAGGCATTCGACTGGGAGGCCAGGGCTTTCTGGGACGATATCGAATTCCTGGCGGGCGGGTCAAAGTCATGGCCGCAGCAGTTTAGCGGCATCCCGACGCTGGCCGATCTGGCCAGGATGAATTCCGGCAATCCGGATGCGACACCAGACTCGCTTTACAAGAGTGCGGCGGAGCGGATCAGGGTCATCGACAGTCTGGTTGAGCGTTGCCGCGAACTGGCGCTGATGGATTTCGAGTTTCTCTACGATACCGCCAGCGGTTTGTTGAGCATCGGCTACGATGCAAGCGAACGTCGCCGCGACCCTTCCTGTTATGACTTGCTGGCCTCGGAAGCACGTCTCGCCAGTTTCCTGCTCATCGCGCAGGGGCAGTTGCCGCAGAAGCACTGGTTCGCGCTCGGCCGCCTGCTGACCAGCCAGGGCGGCTGCGCGGGCCTGATATCGTGGAGCGGCTCGATGTTCGAGTACCTGATGCCGGAGCTGATCATGCCGAACTTCGAGAACACTTTGCTGTCGCAGACTTGCAAGGTCGCGGTGTCGCGCCAGATCGAATATGGCCGCCAGCGCGGCGTGCCCTGGGGTATTTCCGAGTCCTGCTACAACGCCACCGATATGCACCATGTCTATCAATACCGGGCGTTCGGCGTACCCGGCCTGGGGTTCAAGCGGGGACTGGGCGACGATCTGGTCATCGCGCCTTACGCCAGCGCACTGGCACTGATGGTGATGCCGGTGGAGGCGTGCCGCAACCTGCAACGGATGGCGGACGAAGGTTTCCTTGGCAGTTACGGTTTTTACGAGGCGGTCGATTACACGCAGTCGCGTGTGCCGCGCGGCAAAAGCCACGTCATCGTCCGTGCCTTCATGGCACACCATCAGGGCATGAGCCTGCTGGCGTTCGAGCATCTGCTGCTGGATCAGCCGATGCAGCGCCGCTTCATGTCTTCGCCGCTGGTGCGGGCGACCGAACTGTTGCTGCAGGAACGCGTACCGAAGAAGGGCGTGACTCTGCATCCACATGCCGCCGAAGTCACTGCCGCTGCGCATCCTCCCGCCGCGGAAGCCGGCGCGATCATGCGCGTGTTCACCGACCCGAACACGCCGACGCCCGAAGTTCACCTGTTGTCCAACGGCAAGTACCACGTCATGGCGACCAATGCCGGCGGCGGATACAGCCGCTGGCGCGACATGGCTGTTACCCGCTGGCGCGAAGATGCCACCTGCGACAGCTGGGGCACTTTCATTTACCTGCGCGACCGCAACAGCGGGCAATACTGGTCGACCGCGTATCAGCCGACCCTGCGCAAGGCCGATTACTACGAGGCGATCTTCGTGCAGGCGCGGGCCGAATACCGGCGGCGCGATCAGGCCATTGAAACGCACACCGAGATCAGCGTGTCGCCGGAAGACGATGTCGAGATCCGCCGTGTCACGCTGACCAACCTCTCGTCCCGCATGCGTCATATCGAAATGACGAGTTATGCCGAGGTGGTGCTGGCGCCGTTGAATGCCGACCTGGCACATCGCGCTTTCAGCAATCTGTTCGTGCAGACCGAAATCCTGCCCGGGCAACAGGCGATCCTTTGCACGCGCCGGCCGCGCACGTCGGGAGAGTCGGTGCCGTGGATGTTTCACCTGTTTGCCGCACCCGGTGCGGTTTCCGATGAACCTACTTACGAGACTGACCGCGCCCGGTTCATCGGCCGCGGCAGGACGGCAGCCAATCCGCTGGCGCTGGATGGCAGTGTCGCCGCATCGGCATTGTCGAACAGCGACGGTTCGGTGCTCGACCCCATCGTGGCGATCCGCTGCACCATCAGCCTGTCGGCCGATGCATCGGCGTCCGTGCAGATCATCTCCGGCGTCGCGGATACACGCGAGGCCGCACTGGCTTTGCTCGACAAATATTGCGACAAACACTTCGTCGAGCGTGCCTTCGAAATGGCCTGGTTCCAGAGCCAGGAAGTGCAGCGCCACCTCAACGCAAGCGAAGCGGATGCGCAGGTCTATGGCCGCATGGCAGGCTCCCTCATTTACGGCAGTGCCTTGCGCCGCGCCGCACCCAGCGTCATTGCGCGCAACCGGCTCGGGCAGGCCGGTCTATGGCGCTTTGGCGTCTCCGGCGATCTGCCCATCGTACTGCTGCGCATCAGCGACATGAATCGCATCGGTCTGGTCAGGCAGGCGCTGCAAGCGCATGCTTATTGGCGCATGAAGGGGCTGACTGTAGACCTGGTGATCGTGAACGAGGATTTCTCGGGCTACCGTGCGGTGCTGCATGACCTGATCATTGGCTTGATCAACGCGGGATCCGATGCGCAAGTCCTGGACAAGCCGGGCGGGGTGTTCGTGAAGCGCACCGAAGATCTTTCCGAAGAAGACCGGGTTTTGTTCGAGACGGTCGCCCGCATCGTCC
>JBBRDZ010000181.1:0-3169 GCA_038203435.1 Burkholderiales bacterium | reverse complement strand
GGTCACCCTGCAACAGCAGGATATTGCCGCAGTTGAGGTGGGCACGCGCCGGGTTCGGTGCAAGTTGGAGGGCTTCCAGGTAGCGCTGCATCGCCTCGTCGAGATTGCCCTGCGCCTCCAGCGCATGGCCTTCGTCGATCAGGCGTGTCGTGTCCTGTTCGGAGGTGTCCGGTTTGGCGGAGTCAGAGCCGGAAGTCACAGTGGTACGAAATCGGTCGAATAATCCCATCTGGTGAATTTCCCGGCGTGGTTTGTTGGGTCAGAATTTCACTCAAGGCAGTTCAATGCCTGCTGCTTTGAATATTTTTGCGCAGAAGCCGCGGTCATGACGTTATCGTTCAGTTTTAATTAAGGCACGAATCAGTCTAAGGCGCGGGTTCTGCCCGTATAAAGAATTGTATAGCTACCAGTTCCAATACATCCATTGGCTCCAGCCCTTCCAATTTCAGTTTCCCCTGGCTGAGTGAGTTGATCTGATCAAGGCTTTTCCCCTGTATGAGGTGTGATAAACCCGGATCCGGATTCAGGCGCCCTTCGCGGATGAGCCATCCGGTTTGACTAAGCATCTCACTCGCTTGTGCCAGGGTAAAGAAGCGGACGTGTGTAATATCGAGTATCCCGGCCCCCGTGTATCGCCATTCACCTGCGGCGAGTGACGACAAAATATTGAGATTCCTCACATTGGGTAGGCTGACATAGATCGCCCCACCGGGTGATAATAAAGGTCTGATGCGTTGTAATGCCTGCCAGGGATTGTAGACATGCTCGAGAACATCTGCTGCGATTATGGCGTCGAAGCTGCCCGGGAATAGTCCCTCTGCAGCAAAATCCACTTGTTCCAGTGCACCTGTGATAACCCGGTCATAGGCCTGCGCTGCGATTGCAGCGGCCTTGCTCAGCATTTCTATCCCGATGACCTTGCAGTCAGGGAAACGTTGCTTTAGCCATCGTCCCGATCCTCCGCAAAAACAGCCCAGATCAAGCACATTTTTTGGCGCCGGGCTAACCATTTCAAGCAAACCAACCGGCGCATAATTTGGATCGAGCGTTTGCAAATGCAGGTCGGCATCCAGCATTTTCCAAGTGTGACCATTTTCTTTGTTCATTTCATTCTTCACCGGGGCTGAGATGTGGGGGATTGCTTTGCTTGTCATCCCGAAACGCAAAATGTCGTCCGCGCTCGGCGAGTGCATCGATCACGATACGCTCAAACGCGCTTACCACGCGGGTATCGTGATCGGCTTGCGGTGCTGCAGTTTTGAGTCGGTTACGACGGGCGACGCGACGAACGGGATCGCGGCACTCAGTCGCCAGACGGTCTGCTATCGCCAGATAATCATCCTTGGATGAGGCTATGGTATCGGTTATTCCAATCCTGCGCAGCAATCCCGCTGCCAGCCGTTGGCGCATGAAACTGCCTTCCAATGTGACCACCGGCAAGCCGCGGTGTACCGCTTGCAAGGCCGTGGTGTATCCGGAGAACGATGGGCAATCGAGATAGATGTCGCATAGGTCGAGCAGCGTGTAGAACTTCTCCCTCGACAGCCATGGGATCATCAACAGGTGGCTTTCCGGGTCGAGATTGCGCTCGCGAAATGCCCGTTTGAGCCTGGTCAGCAACGGCCCTGTCGCCCAGCAAAATTGCGGATCGTCAAATAAAATGAACGTGCTTGCACCAACGGTGGCAGCGATATCTGCAAATAGCGCATCATCGGCGGGGTCAAATTTGAATGGGGTTTGTGCGATCAAAAAGCGAACGCCGCTCCGGCTGGATAGTTCTGCCTCAAGCTCGGGTATGCTTTCCTGATTGACCCGAATCGGAGTTGTGCAACACCCGGTACCGGGCAGACGCACCAGCTGCTCGCGATAGTGTGCATCTGCATCAGGCGCTTCAAGCATCTCACCGGAAAAATAGTGGTCGATCGTCGGCAATCCGGTAGTGATCGGGTGACCCCAGCCGGCCACTTGCAGCGGTGCCAGCCGCTGTGCTGCCAAACGACATGTCAGCGCGTCCATCCCGATCTCCGGGTAAAAGATCATGTCGGGTCGGTCTGCTGTGATTGTTTCCAGCCAGCCGTCAAAATCGGAGACGGTGCGGAAGTCCCTCCACACATCGCACTGCGACATGGCAAACTTTGTTTCTCCGTCAACTTTGTGGCTCATGTTGTATAGCACCACTTCAAACCGTGTACGATCGAGGTTGGCCAATATTCCGCGGAGAACGACATCCCAGACCGAATGGCGGCGGAAATGATTCGAGACCACTGCGAGCCGTATTTTTTTTCGCTCTGGCCAATTTACGACAGGTATTTTGTCGGGGCTTGCTGCCACCAGGTCCCCATAGCGTGACAAAAGTTCGGCATGATTGCCATCGCGGTAAGCAAGATAAAAAGGTTGATGGGAGCCGACCGCCTCGGAAAATTTTGATCTGTTTGTGGGCGAGGATTCCAACCATTCGAACAATTTCCGCAGTGAACATTCGAAATCACTGGTGACCGCAAGTGATTCTGCAACAGTCTGCGGTGCGATTGGCAATGATAACGATTGCGCTGCTCGGAGCATAGCATTGTCCGGCTGTAACGCCAGCGCCCGCTGGAAACTGGCTTCCGCTTCGGCCAGCCTGCCCTGTTCCTTGAGAGTAACACCCAGATTACTTTGAGTCTCGGCCAGATCGGGATTGATTGCCAGAGCACGTCGGTAACTTGCTACTTCGTCGTCATATTTCCACAATTCGTGCTGTACAACGCCAAGACTGCCGTGTGCCTCAGCATAATCAGGCTTTATTTCCAAGGCGCGCTGATAACTCGCCATTGCGTTTTCATTCTGGCCCAGCCTTTTCAACGCATTGCCCAGATGGTAATGCGCCTCAGCCAGATTCGGTTCGATCTTTATCGTGCGGCGGAAATTTATTACGGCATCCTCAAGGTTTCCAGCGTTCAGTTGAACATTTGCCGCATTGAAGAGGTTGCCCAGCAGATTGCCAAGATTGGCTTGTGCCTCCCCCAATTCGGGATCGATCTTGAACGCATGCTGGAAACTTGCGATCGCGTCGTCCAGTTGCCCGAGTTCTTTGCGGGCAATACCCAGGCTGCAATGCACCTCGGCATAATCGGGCTGGATCTCAAGCGCGCGGTGGTAGTTAGCTGCCGCCTCGTCGAACTGTCTGTTG
>JBBRDZ010000180.1:0-3213 GCA_038203435.1 Burkholderiales bacterium | reverse complement strand
AGCGGCAGCTTAATACCAGACTCGCATCGCGAGACCACGTCCCTCTCCCCCGCAAGCGGGGGAGAGCCAGGAAAGAGGGGACGGGCATGGTCGGATTCCATCATTAGATGCAGCTATGCCCGTTAGCCATTCAATGCGGCTAAAATTTCGCCCGCACCCTGCGCGCGCAATGCATCGGCAATACGCTTGCCTAACGCTTCGGGATTGGCGATATCACCGGTCGATTCGGCACGTACCATGTGCTGCCCATCCGGGCTTGCGACAAAACCGCGCATGCGCAATTGCCCGTCATTAACTTCAGCGAATCCACCCAGCGGCACCTGGCAGCTGCCATTCAGCGCCCGGCTCATCGCTCGTTCTGCCAGCACACAGGCAGCAGTATCGGGATGATGCAACGGTTGCAGCATGCGGATTACATCCGCGCGATCCGCACGGCATTCGATACCCAGCGCGCCTTGCCCTACGGCCGGCAGGCTGTCTTCGCTGGAAATGATCGCTCGTATCCGAGCGATCAGCCCCAGCCGCTTCAAACCGGCTGCCGCAAGTATGATCGCGGCATACTGCCCTTCGTCCAGCTTGCGCAAACGGGTCTGCACATTGCCTCGCAACGGCTCGATTTTAAGATGCGGGAAGCGCGCTCGCAGCTGGCTTTCCCGACGCAGGCTGGAGGTGCCTACCACGCTGCCTGCCGGCAAAGCGGCCAGATTCTCATGCAGATTCGAGACAAAGGCATCATGCGGGTCTTCACGCTCGCCGATCGCGGCCAGTACAAAACCTTCCGGCAATACCATAGGCACGTCCTTGAGGGAATGTACGGCGAAATCGGCGCGACCGTCTTCCAGCGCCGTTTCCAACTCCTTGACGAATAAACCCTTCCCACCGATCTTGGACAGACTGACATCCAGAATCTGGTCACCTTGCGTAGTCATGCCCAGGATACTGACTTCAGTTTGCGGATATAATGCACGCAATCTGTCCCTGATGTGTTCCGCTTGCCACATGGCCAGCGCGCTTTCACGCGATGCAATAACCAGGCGGGCCAGTGGGGTGGGTGAGGTTGAAGCAACAGGTCTCATCGAAATTTCCTTGTGATTAATTACGCGGTGCATTCTAACACGGAGGCTGCCGCGCTTATATGCGTCCTAAACTGTGATGAACTTATTTTCTGCCCCTTCCGACATTTCCAGCAAAGACCTGCCATTTCGCGAGGATGTACGCCTGCTCGGCCGCATACTCGGCGATACGCTGCGCGAACAGGAGGGCGAGGAAACCTATCAACTGGTTGAAAGCGTGCGCCGCTCTGCGGTGCGTTTTCGCAAGACCCAGGACGACCGCGACGGAGAACAGTTAGAACAGATGCTCGATGCGCTGAGTCCCAGCGAGACACTCGCGGTGGTGCGCGCCTTCAGCTACTTCTCGCAACTGACCAACATCGCCGAAGATCTGCATCATAACCGCCGTCATCGCGCCCATCTCAAGGCAGGTTCACCGCCGAAAAACGGCAGTCTGCTGCTGGCGCTTGACCGTCTTGAAGAGAAGCCGGTCAGCCGGGAAACCTTACAGGCATTCCTGGACAATGCGCTGATCTCGCCGGTGCTGACCGCACACCCCACCGAAGTGCAACGCAAAAGCACCCTCGACTGCCACCTGATCATCTCCAGCCTGCTGTCCAACCGCGACCGTCTGGACATGACGCCGGATGAACTCGCCGAAAACGAGAATGCGCTGCGCCGCTTCGTTCTGATCCTGTGGCAGACACGCATGCTGCGCACCGCCAAGCTGACCGTGCGCGATGAGATCAGGAACGGCCTGGAATTTTATCGCTACACCTTCCTGAACGAAATCCCCAAGATTTACGCCAATCTGGAAAAGCAGCTGGGCGCGCGTTTCGACAAGGATATCAAGGTGCCCCCGCTGCTGCGCGTAGGCAGCTGGATCGGCGGCGACCGCGACGGCAATCCTTTTGTCACGCACGATGTCATGCAATATGCGGTGCAACAACATTCCGAACTGGCGTTCGAACATTACCTGAACGAGACGCATATCCTCGGCCAGCGTCTCTCCCTGACAGATCGTCTGGCAGATGTAAGCGATGAACTGCGCAAACTTTCCGACGCGTCCCCTGATAAGGCCGTCAGCCGCAGCGACGAACCCTACCGCCGCGCGCTGATACTGATCTATTCGCGCCTGTCGGCGACAGCCACAAAACTCGGCCACGAAATCTCCCATCTGCCGCCGGTGGATAAACAGGCGGAACCCTATGCCACGCCGCAACAGTTCATCGCCGACCTGGATGTGCTGATCGAGTCCTTGCTCCGCCACGGCGCGGTGTATCTGGCACGCGGACGATTGGCCAACCTGCGCCGCGCCGCCGAAGTATTCGGCTTCCATCTGGCACCCTTGGACATGCGCCAACACAGCGCAATTCACGAACAGACGGTCAGCGAACTGTTGGCTCATGGTGCTTCGATAACAAACTATGCGGAGCTTGATGAAACTGCACGACGCCAGGTATTGCTGAGCACATTGCAGGCGGGCAAACCGCTGCTCGTCGACCTTGGGCAGTATTCAGACGTTGTACAAAGCGAACTGCGCATCATGCAGGCTGCGGCAGACATCCACCAGCGCTTTGGCCGTGCCGCATTGCCTAACCACATCATCTCCAAGGCGGATGCGGTGAGCGACATGCTGGAACTGGCGCTGATGCTGCAACAGGTGAGCCTGCTCGAAGGCGATGACGCACTGCACATCAACATCATTCCGCTGTTCGAGACCATCGAAGATCTGCGCAGCTGCGGACCTATCATGGACGAACTTTTCGCAATACCCTACTACCGCCAACTGCTGGTCAATCGCGGCAACACCCAGGAAGTCATGCTGGGCTATTCCGACAGCAACAAGGACGGCGGATACGTCACGGCCAACTGGGAACTGTACAAGGCGGAGCTGGAACTGGTTAAGGTATTCGCCAAATACGGCATAGAACTGCGCCTGTTCCACGGACGCGGCGGCACGGTCGGTCGCGGCGGCGGCCCAAGCTATGAAGCAATTCTTGCGCAACCACCGGGCAGCGTGAACGGGCAGATTCGCATCACCGAACAAGGTGAAGTGATCTCCAGCAAATATTCCAACCCTGAGATCGGCCAGCGCAATCTGGAAACACTGATTGCCGCAACCATGGAAGCGACGCTGCTGCACCATCACGGCGATGAC
>JBBRDZ010000179.1:0-3268 GCA_038203435.1 Burkholderiales bacterium | reverse complement strand
AGATAGACAGCATGAACATCCTGCAAGCCACCTTGCTGGCGATGCAGCGTGCCGTGCAGGCATTGGCGATTCGGCCGCAGCAGGTGCTGGTGGACGGCTTGTATTGCCCGCAGACCGGTATTCCCAGTCAGGCCATCGTGAAAGGCGACAGCAAGGTCGCCGCGATCTCCGCCGCGTCCATCCTGGCCAAGACCGCGCGCGATGCCCTGATGCTGGAATTGCACGAGACTTATCCCCACTACGGATTCGCCGACCACAAAGGTTATCCCACTGCGGCGCACCTCGCCGCGTTGCGCGAGCACGGTGTATCCGACGTGCATCGCAAGAGTTTCCGGCCGGTGCGCGAGTTGTTGTTTCCGTCCAGCCGGTAAAGCGGGGGTAGGGGAGCGCGCGATTTTCAGGTATCGTATCGGTTGACCAACTGCAGCAAGGTGTAAACATGATTCTGTTCAAACTGATCCATCTGCTTTCCGCCCTGGTTTGGGTGGGCGGCATGTTCTTCGCCTATGTGGTGCTGCGCCCGGCAGCGGTGGAAGTGCTCGATCCGCCGCAGCGGTTGCGCATGTGGAATTCGGTATTCCGGCGCTTTTTCGTGTGGGTGTGGATCGCGGTCGCGGCGTTGCTGGTCAGCGGTCTGTATCTGGTCTATCTGTTCGGTGGTTTCGCGCACGTGGGCATGTATATCCACATTATGCTGAGCATGGGTCTGGCGATGATGGCGATCTACGTCTACGTGTATTTCGGCTGCTACGTGCCGTTCAGCCTGCAGGTCGCCAAACAGAGCTGGAAAGAGGCGGGAGAGATGTTGGGCAAGATACGCAAATTGATCGCGCTCAACCTGACGCTGGGCCTGTTGACTGTCTGCGTTGCGGTGGTCGGCATGGCCTGGAGTTAATCCTTGCCGTACATCTTTGCTATACTGTGCCCGATGCATGCAGCTTGCTGTTTCCGGGACGGCATGGTTACCCGGGAATTTTAATTTCAATTTAGTCTGGAGTATCAATCAATGAATGCAACATTTAACGTCGCTGAACTCAAGGAACGTCTGAACAAGGACGGCAAGGACATCGAAGCCGCGATCTCGCTCGGCAACATCTTTTACGACAATGGTGACGCTGCCCAGTCCATACTCTATTACCAGCGCGCACTGGATATCGATCCGGACCAGCCCGGTGTGCGCACCGATCTGGGCACGATGTATTGGCGCAATGACGATATCAGCATGGCTGAAAAGGCATTCCGCGAGACGATCTCCCGCGATCCCAGCTTTGGCCACGCCTATGTGAATCTGGGTCTGTTGCTGCACCGCGCCAAGGATAACGTCAATGAGGCCCGTACCGTCTGGCAGCAACTGCTGACGATCAATCCCGAGCACGATGTGGCGACCAAGGCGCGTGAACTGTTGCAGGAAACTGCGGCACTGATCAACTAGGGAAATACTGAATAAGTCCTCCGTTCGTGGTGAGCTTGATGAAACTACTAGCCATTCCACAAGGTGCGATGAAACTTGCACCAAGTGGCTGGTTATGTCGAACCATGAATGGAGAACGACATGCAATCAATAAATTACACAGCCCATCCTTCGACAAGCTCAGGATGAACGGACTTAATCAGATATTCCCTAGTTTTTAGCATTGCCAGATGCCGGGGTGGCCTGCTGCCCCGGCATTTTCTTTGCAAGCACCGACCGGTGGTTGCTGCTTCTGTCAGTTTTCGCCCAGCTTGAAATTGCGCGCATAGTGGCAGGTATACCCACCGCGGTTCTTGACCAGATACTGCTGGTGATATTCCTCGGCACGCCAGAACTCGCGGAACGGCGCGACCTCGGTCACTACCTTCGCGCCCCATTCGCCTGAAGCGTCCACGCTGCGGATAACTTCTTCCGCAACCTGTTTCTGTTCCTCGCCCACGTAAAAGATCGCCGAGCGGTAGGACGTGCCGGTGTCATTTCCCTGGCGGTTCTTCGTGGTCGGGTTGTGCATGCGGAAGAACTCGAACAGCAGGTGGCGATAGGTCAGTTGATTGGGGTCGAACGCTATCTTCAGCGCTTCCGCGTGTCCGTTGTGCCGCTCATACGTCGCGTTTTGCACATCGCCGCCGCTATAACCAACCTCGGTCTCCAGCACGCCGGGGATCGCCCGCACCAGTTCTTCCATGCCCCAGAAACAGCCGCCGGCAAGGTAGGCGGTTTGGGTAGTTACTGTCATGAAGACTCCTTGCTATTGAGCATGATTGATGGTTCCTCAGAAGGATAACAGGGTGAGCAGGAGTAAGGGTGATTTTGTGGAAGGGTTATGGCCGCTTTGCGCTGCCAGCTCAACCAATCGACTAAACACAGGCATTATGAATTGGTAATTAGCTGCCCAATTTCCGATGTTGCAGAAATCTACCTATATACCCTTTGCAGCAAGGCTAATATGTTGTGCTGTGAGTCCGTTGTTCGGCTTTGGTAGCCCATCGTTACCGCCGCCTTGATTGTCCGCTCTAACACGCAAAACTGCCATTTGATGCATTTCTACCATGTCTTAATGCGTGCACCATTTTCAGCGGCTTTGTCGACATGGAAGAACTTAAATCGTAGAAGCAATAAGTTGGCGGTTATCATATGCGATAACTTGGCCGAGGATAATCTTGCAAATACTTCGTAGTGAAATATGTTATTCGGCATCAGATATTGTCAATTATCTCGAGTGTGAGCATCTCACATCACTTGATCTGATTGACCTGGTAACTCCACTTCCAAGAACCGAAGACGGAGATGAGGCCAAGCTGATTCAGGACAAGGGGCATGAACACGAAGCTCGCTTTGTCGATACCCTCAAAGGTGAGCACTCCTCTTTTATTGACATCGCTGCCACAGGCGGAAGCCTCAAGCAAAAGGTTGCGGCGACTCTGCAAGCGATGCGCGGTGGTGTCGAAATCATCTACCAGGCGACTTTGCGTGATGGATGCTTCATCGGTCATGCGGATTTTCTGAAGAAGGTTCCTCACCCTTCAAAGTTGGGCGACTACAGCTACGAAGTCTTGGATACCAAGCTTTCCTGCACGACCAAGGCAAAATTTATCGTCCAATTGGGCTTCTATTCAGCCCTGCTCGCAAAAGTGCAAGGAGTTGAGCCGCTGGCGATGCATGTCATTCTCGGAGATCAGACACAGGATTCATTCCGTTGTGCCGATTACGCAAAATACCTCGACCAACTCATTCAGCGTTTTCTGGCGAGAGTGTCAACGGGTGCGTCCGAAACGTATCCAGAGCCATGCGAGAAAT
>JBBRDZ010000178.1:0-3310 GCA_038203435.1 Burkholderiales bacterium | reverse complement strand
CTGCTCGCTGATATCGCGCAACATGCCGGTAAAGAAATGCGTGGTGCCGAACCTGACTTCACTCACCGACAGCTCCATCGGGAACGACATGCCATTCTTGCGTCTGCCTTCAAGTTCCCGTCTGGTACCGATCACGTGCGAATTTCCGGTCAGCAAATAACGCGCAAGATATTCATCGTGATGATCGCGATGCAGTTGCGACATCAGCATCGATACATTTTTGCCGACGATCTCTTCCTCGCTATATCCGAATATATTCTGTGCGGCGGGGTTGAATGACAACACCTTGCCCCCGGTGTCGATGCTAATGATCCCTTCTGCCACCATTTCCAGTATCTTGTGCGACTTGATGCTCTCCAGCTTCAGTGCATCCTGCAACGGCTTCACGACGAAATACCAGAAGAACGGGACGCACAGCGCAGTCAGCAGGCTCGCATCGACAAATGCCTCGGTCAAATTCACTATCGGCTTGACCTCGATAATGGCGAGCAGGTACATGATGCTCCATTCGGCGATAAAAACGAACATGAGCAATATCAGGAATATCCTCAGCGGATGCAGTCTGTCGAACATGTATAAAATATCCTAAAACACGAAGAGCACAACACGCAGCTGAAACTTCGCTTTGAACTTCAAACCTGTCATGGTAACTTTCCAGTATCCAAACAAAACCCAGCCGCTATCCCGGCTAACGATGAACAGCCCGAATTCTAACCCAAAGCACACGCCGATGATGCAGCAATATCTGCGCATCAAGGCAGAGCATCCCGACATGCTGCTGTTCTACCGCATGGGGGATTTCTACGAATTGTTCCACGAGGACGCTGCACGCGCCGCCAAACTGCTCGACATCACGCTGACCCAGCGCGGCGCGTCAAACGGTGCACCGATCAGGATGGCAGGCGTGCCCTATCACGCCGCCGAACAATATCTGGCCCGGCTGGTCAAGCTGGGCGAATCGGTGGCGATCTGCGAGCAGATCGGCGACCCCGCCACCAGCAAAGGCCCTGTTGAGCGTAAAGTCGTGCGCATCGTCACCCCCGGCACGGTCACCGATTCCGCGCTGCTCGAAGAAAAGCGCGACAGCCTGCTGCTCGCGCTGCACCAGCGGCAAAATGAAGTCGGCATGGCCTGGCTCAACCTCGCCTCCGGTCAATTCTTCGTCGCCGAAACATCGGCTTCCGATCTGTCCGCCGAACTGGAACGGCTGCAACCTTCCGAGATATTGGTATCCGAGGATGAGAAAGTCCCACAGATCAAAGGTTCTGCAAATAAATCGCTGCCTGCCTGGCACTTCGATCTGCAAACAGCGCGCCGCGCGTTGTGCCAGCAGTTCGCCACGCTCGATCTGGCCGGATTCGGTTGCGACGATTTTACCGTCGGACTGGAAGCCGCCGGCGCCCTGCTTGGTTATGCCAGGCTCACTCAGGGACAAGCCATCTCGCATGTCCGCAGCGTGCAGGTTTACAGCGCAGACCAATATGTACGCATGGACGCCGCGACGCGTCGCAACCTGGAGATCACCCAGACGCTTCGCGGCGAGCCCGTCCCCACGCTGCTGTCGCTACTCGACACCTGCGCCACCAACATGGGTAGCCGTCTGCTGTATCACTGGCTGCATCATCCGTTGCGCGACCGCACTGTGCTAAATGCGCGACTGGATGCGGTTGCCGATCTCGGCGCGCTTCATGCCGCAGTGCATAAGCAGCTCAAACCCAGCGTCGATGTGGAGCGCATCACCGCGCGCATCGCTTTGCGCAGTGCGCGACCGCGCGACCTGTCCGGTTTGCGCGAAACGTTGGCGCAACTGCCGCAATTGCACACGTTGCTCGCCAAGTGCGATGCATCACTGATTAAAAACCTGGCCGATGCGCTCCGCTTGACCGTTCGTCCTGAACTTGTCGGGCTGCTGCAAAGAACCATCAAAGCGGAACCCACTTCAATATTGCGCGAAGGCGGCGTGATCGCCGACGGTTTCGACGCTGAACTCGATGAACTGCGCGGCATCCAGACCCACTGCGGCGATTTCCTGCTCGCGCTCGAAGCGCGCGAACGGGCGCGCACCGGCATCGCCACATTGAAAGTGGAATACAACCGCGTGCATGGTTTCTACATTGAAGTGACGCACGCGCAGAGTGTCAACGTGCCTGACGATTATCGCCGCCGTCAGACGCTGAAGAATGCCGAGCGCTACATCACGCCGGAACTGAAGACCTTCGAGGACAAGGCGTTGTCTGCCAACGAACGCGCGCTGGCGAGAGAAAAATATCTCTACGAACAACTGCTCGATCAGCTCGCGCCGTTCATTCCGCAACTGCAACATATTGCCGCAGCCATTGCCGAACTGGATGTGCTCGCCACCTTTGCCGAACGCGCCGCCACGCTTAACCTCAGCGCGCCGCAATTTTCAGAAGATCAGCAGATCAGCATCACAAAAGGTCGACATCCGGTGGTGGAAGCGCAGGTAGACAGCTTCACGCCCAACGACACCACACTAAATGACACGCGCCGCATGCTGCTGATCACCGGACCGAACATGGGCGGCAAGTCCACCTACATGCGCCAGGTTGCCTTGATCGCTCTGCTCGCGCACTGCGGCAGCTTCGTCCCCGCACAAGCTGCCGTGCTCGGCGAGATCGACCAGATCTTCACCCGCATCGGCGCATCGGACGACCTCGCCAGCGGGCGCTCCACCTTCATGGTCGAGATGACCGAGGCCGCCAACATCCTGCACAACGCCACTGAAAAAAGTCTGGTGTTGGTCGACGAGATCGGGCGCGGCACCTCCACCTTCGACGGCCTCGCGCTCGCCTACGCGATCGCGCGCCACCTGCTGGACAACAACCGCAGCTATACGCTGTTCGCCACGCACTACTTCGAACTCACGCGGCTGTCTGAAGAATACAAACAACTCGCCAACGTCCACCTCGCCGCGATCGAACACCAGCACAGCATCGTGTTCCTGCACTCTGTAAATGAAGGCGCCGCCAGTCAAAGTTACGGCCTGCAAGTCGCCGCGCTCGCAGGCGTACCGAGCAGTGTGATCCGTAGCGCGAAGAAACAACTGGTGAGGCTGGAACAACAAAGCGCCGCGCAGAATCCGCAGGGAGATTTGTTTACTGCCGTGCCCGATGCTCCGGAGCCGGAAGAACATCCGCTGGTGTCGGCATTGCGCGATGTAACGCCGATTGCCTCCAAGTCCTGCTCGGCAAGCGGTGAGACAACGTATCGCGCCATGCAGGTTATTTTTCGGTTTGTTTGCGGTATTTACTTTCAAGCCGGTCGAAGACTTCGTCGGCTGGGCGTCCTT
>JBBRDZ010000177.1:0-3318 GCA_038203435.1 Burkholderiales bacterium | reverse complement strand
TAAAGTTTACAGAGGCGGTGCAATCCTTCCGACATAAAGTCGTTCATGATGTCGTACTTGCTGGCGACCGAGGTAAACACGCCTGCGACGCGTTTTGCCTTGTCTTTTTCGTCTACGGTTTCGAAACCGAAATGGGTTTTGCTCATCATCAACTCCTTGGTTTTGTCATTCCGGCATAAGCCGGAATCCAGCTTTTATTAACTGGACACTTGTTTTTACTGGTGTGACGGTATGCCTAATCGCGGCTCTTGCCCGCCGCTTCCAGGCGGGTCAGATAGTCGTGCCACATCCCGCTCTGGTATTCGCCCAGTTCATGCAGATAATCCCATGTGTAGAGGCCGCTGTCGTGGCCGTCGTCAAACGTCAATTTGATTGCATAAGTGCCAACCGGATCAATAGCGGTGAGCAGCACATTGCGTTTGCCGGTTTGCAGCACTTCCTGCCCGGGGCCATGCCCGCGCACTGCCGCCGATGGCGAGAACACACGCAGGAATTCGAATGGCAGCTTGTAGCGTGCGCCATCGTCGAAGGCGATCTCCAGCATTTTCGATTGCTGGTGCAGGGTGATTTCGGTAGGGGTCATAACGATCTGATTTTCTTCAATAAAGCGGTGGTGGAGCGCTCAAACAGGAAGGGGAGGCTGTGGACCGTGCCGCCCCATTCCTGAACCTCGCGGCTGCCGACGATGTTTTCCGGTTTCCAGTCGCCGCCCTTCACCAGTACATCGGGGCGGCAGGCGAGTATCAGGTTCAGCGGGGTATCTTCCTCGAACGGGATGACCAGGCTGACCGATTCCAAGGCTGCGAGCACCGCCATGCGATCCTGTTCAGTGTTGATCGGACGGTCGCCACCCTTGCCCTGCCGCTTTACCGACGCATCGCTGTTCACGCCCACGACCAGAGATGCGCCCAGCGCGCGCGCTTGCGCCAGATAGGTCACGTGCCCGCGATGCAAGACATCAAAGCAGCCGTTGGTAAACACCAGCGGACGAGGCAATGCGGCAATCTGCAATGCGAACTGGTCAGGTTGGCACAGCTTGGTTTCGAAAGCGATCAGCATCAGTCCACGTACTCAAACAGCGTGACGACGCTCGACACGCCACTGCTGCCGCTGGCCACTTCGGCCGCTGCCTGGGCTTCAGTGTGATTGACGATGCCCATTAAATAGACAATGTTGCGTTCCGTGACTACCTTGATGCTGTTGGCGCTAAAGCGTTTGTCGCCGACGAAGCGCATCTTTACGTTCGAGGTTATCAGCGTATCGTTGCTGCGGGAAGTCATCGAGCTTGCACCTGCAACGACCAGTTCATTGTGTATTTTCACCACGTTTAAAATATTGGAAACGATGCGTTCGATCTGTGCCCTGGTGTCGTTATCGGGCACTTCGCCGGTGATCAGCACGCTGCGGTTAAAGCTGGTGACATTCACATGCACGGAATCCTTGAACTGTTTGCCGATACGGTCAAACGCCTTGGCTTCAATGGCTCCGTCCTCGACATAGGCGCCACTGGTGCGGCGATCCTGCGCCATCAGCACGCCGGCTCCGGCACCCGCCGCGACAACCGGAAAGCAGCCCTGCAATGAAGCTGAAAGGAACATTATAAATATAATGATGCGCATCGTTATTCTCCCATTAACTGATAGTCGATCGCGTCGCAGATGCAATGCAAGGCGAGCAGGTGAACTTCCTGAATGCGTGCGGTGCTGCGTCCGTCCACGCAAATCGACACATCCCCGGGTTTGAGTATGCTGGCCATTTCACCGCCATCACGGCCGGTCAATGCGACCACGCGCATATTGCGTTCATGCGCGGCATGGATTGCCGCAACGACATTCGGCGAGTGGCCGCTGGTCGAAATTGCCAGCAGGCTGTCGCGCGGCAGGCCCAGCGCGCGCACTTGCTTCGAGAAAATCAGGCTGAAATCATAGTCATTGGCAATCGATGTGAGTACCGAGCTGTCGGTCGTCAGGGCTACGGCCGCCAGACCGGGGCGTTCGATTTCAAAACGATTGAGCAGTTCAGCTGCGAAGTGCTGCGCATCGGCTGCCGAGCCGCCATTGCCGCAACACAATATTTTGCCGTCGTTGGTGACGCAGTCGAAAAAGACCTGTGCGGCGCGGGCGATAGGCTCGGCCAGTGTGTCCTTGACCTTCAGCTTAAGTTCCGCGCTGTCGATGAAGTGTTTGATGATGCGATTTTTAATGTCCATGTCTCTGGCTGTTTATGTGCTGAATGCAGATATTAACTGAATCAGGCTTCAAACGCATTCCTGATCCATTGCGCATTGCCTCCTTCGGCGTCATCCATCAGCATCACATCGAATCGGCACGGCGGAGTATGGCCGAGTTTGGCAAGATAGTATTGTGCGGCGCGGATCAGACGTTGTTGCTTGTGGCGGTCGATGCTCGCTATCGCACCGCCGAAATCGGTGTTGCAGCGCTGGCGGACTTCGATGAAAACCAGCACACCAGCGTCCTGCATGATCAGGTCGATTTCACCGAAACGGCTGTGAAAATTTTGCGTCACCAGCTTCAAACCTTGTTGCTGCAAAAAATCCGCCGCCCAGTGTTCAGCCTGTTTCCCGTTCACGGCCTGGGGGCCATGGGTGGCACAGTTTCCACGGCAGGGGTGTTTTTGAACTGATCGGGAAACATCTGTACGGTGGGCGCCACGGGCGCATCGGCCGGCTGTGCATGGCCTTGTACGAAGAGCGCCGGCAGCGCTTCGCGCCCGAAGGTATGACCATTGAGACTGACGCGTCCGGTTACACCATCCAGCGGCAGCGCCGTCTGGCTGGCAAGCAATATATGTATCAGGCGATATGCGTCTATGCCCAGCGCGTAGAGCCGTTCCTGGTCGACTGGCAGTGCCGGATTGGCGCGCGGATAGGCCGTCACCGCCGGCAGGTCGGTTTGCATCAGCCAGGGCATGTCAACAAAACGAACGCCTTCAAAATCGAAGTTGAGCAGGGTATCGGTATTGCCGGCGAATATCTGCGACGTGGCGTAGATTGGCAGGTTGTTCGGCAGATAGGGCCGTATCAGACGGGATTTTTCGACATCGGTGGCGAAAAATACCATGCTGTCGGGTGTGGCTGCGATATCTGCGAATATCGAGGTGTCACCGCTGAAGTCGATTTCGCGCAGGATGGCGCCTCCCGAGGCTGTCCATTGTTCCTCAAAAGAGAATTGCAGACGCCGGGCAAGGGGTTCGTTGGCGGAAATCACGATGGCCTGTTGCAAATTCTGTTCTCTGGCCAGACGGGCTGCCTGTTGCGCTTCCGCCTCAACCGCCATGCCGAAGAAATACATCTGCGCC
>JBBRDZ010000176.1:0-3351 GCA_038203435.1 Burkholderiales bacterium | reverse complement strand
CAATACACCCGCAACATGGTGACCGCGGCCAGCACTGCCAACCTGGTGGTGATTCTGGTCGATGCGCGTAAGGGCGTGTTGGTGCAGACCCGTCGCCACACCTATCTGGCCAGTCTGGTCGGCATCCCGCATATCGTGCTGGCAGTCAACAAGATGGACATGGTGGAATATTCAGAAGCGCGCTTCACCGAGATCTGCGCCGAGTATCTCAAGTTCGCCGCACAGCTCGGGCTGGCCGACATCACCTGCATCCCGCTGTCGGCGCTGGTGGGCGACATGCTGGTGGAGCGCGGCGACAACATGGACTGGTATCAGGGCACGACGCTGATGAATCTGCTGGAGAATATCGTGATCGATCACGATGTGAACACCACTGACTTTCGCTATCCCGTGCAATGGGTATGCCGCCCGCAAACCGACGAACATCATGACTTCAGGGGCTTCATGGGGCGCATCGAGGCGGGCGAGATCGCGGTCGGCGACGAGATCACCGTATTGCCCTCGGGCCGAAGCAGCAAGGTGAAGCAGATCGTCACCTACGACGGCAACCTGCAACGCGCCTATGCGCCGCAATCCGTCACGCTGACGCTGGAAGACGAGATCGATATCTCGCGCGGCGACATGTTCGTGCACGGCGGCGCGCATCCAATGGTCGCAAAGGAGTTTTCGGCGATGTTGTGCTGGCTGTCGGAAACCCCGCTGGACAAGAACCGCAAATACCTGGTCAAGCACACCACACGCACGGCGAAGTGTCTGTTCTCGAGCATCGATTATCGTGTCGACGTGAACACACTGCAACAGCACGACAGCGCCACGCTGAACATGAACGATATCGCGCGCGTCACGCTCAAGGTGCAACAGCCGCTGGTGTTCGACTGCTATGCCATCGACCGCGCGACCGGCAGCTTCATCGTGATCGACGAGGCCACCAATAACACCGTCGCGGCGGGGATGATCGCCTGACGGGGAATACAACAGACGAGGCGTGTGGCAATAGTGGGCTGAACCAGCGTCGGCCATTCGCCGCTATCGAATCGGCCGTTCATCACTTCCCAGCCAGGTGCCGCAATACCATCGTAGTGTGCTATCTTTCGTCTGATGTGAATTGTTGCGGTTTTTACTGATGCCATGAGCCTGATTGCCCTGATCGCTGCACTGCTGCTGGAACAACTCCAGCCGCTGTCCTCGCGCAAATATCTGTACGGCTGGCTGTCCGGCTATGTGCAGTTCTTCCAGCATCACTTCAATGCCGGTCAACACCAGCACGGCAAGATCGCGTGGCTGGTCGCGGTGTTGCCGCTGCTGGCGATCGTGCTGCTGGCGTATGGGTTCCTGTACCGCATCCATCCCGTGCTGGCATGGGCGTTCAATGTGCTGGTGCTGTATCTGACCATGGGCTTTCGCCAGTTCAGCCATTATTTCACCGATATCCACGTGGCACTGCGTGCGGAAAAGCTCGACGAGGCGCGCGAGCTGTTGTCGCGCTGGCGCGGGAAACCCTCGCGGGACCTGAATGCGGAAGAGGTCGCGCGACTCACCATAGAGCAGGCGCTGATCGCATCGCATCGCAATGTGTTCGGCGTGATCGTCTGGTTCGTGTTGTTCAGTGTGCTGGGCCTGGGTGGTGCGGCGGGCGCATTGCTGTACCGGCTGGGGCAATTCCTGCGCAGCCGCTGGGACGACCAGGATAGCCTGGAGCCGGGCAGATTCGGCAGCTTTGCTCGGCAGGCGTTCTTCGTCCTGGAATGGCTGCCGATCCGTCTGACCGCAATGACCTTCGCCATCGTCGGCGATTTCGAGGACACCATTTTCTGCTGGCGCACCCAGGCGAAGGAATGGCCGGACAGCGAGGCGGGTATCTTGCTGGCCAGCGGCGCGGGCGCGCTGGGTGTGCGTCTGGGCATGCCGATCGCGGAAAACGGCGTGCTGGTGGACCGGGAGGAATTGGGTGTCGGTGACGATGCCGATGCCGACTACATGCAGAGTGCCGTCGGGCTGGTGTGGCGCTCGGTGGTGTTCTGGATGATATTGTTGCTGCTGCTGACGCTGGCGAGTCTGCTCGGGTAGGATGAGCGCAATCTCAATATATGATCGGCAAGCAACCGGGCTTCGTCGATAGCTGCGGACAAAACAACGGGAGGATGAACCGGATTAGTCGCCGCCGGCGGTCTTGCTGCACAGTTTGCCGACCAGCCGGTGCCGTGCTGCCGTACAATGCGGCGCATGCATGACCAGCCTTTTTCTGCGCTCACCCCTGACTCCGTATTGGATGCACTGGACAGCATCGGCCTGCACGGCGACGGACGTTTGCTGGCACTCAACAGCTATGAGAACCGTGTCTATCAAGCCGGCATGGAAGACGGACTGCCGCTGATCGCCAAGTTCTATCGCCCGGCACGCTGGTCCGATACAGAGATCCTGGAAGAGCATGCTTTCGTCGCGACGCTGGTCGAGCGCGAGATCCCCGTGGTGCCGGCGATTCAAATCAACGGCCATACACTGCACGCGTTCAACGGTTTCCGGTTTTCCGTGTTCGCCAGACACGGCGGGCGGGCGCCGGAACTGGACAGCCGTGACACGTTGGAATGGATGGGGCGTTTCATCGGCCGCATCCATGCCGTCGGTGCGCTGGACAGCTATCGTGAACGTCCCACGCTGGACATCCAGAGTTTCGGTGTCGAGCCCAGCGCGTACCTGCTGGCCCATGATTTCATCCCGGCGGAACTGGCGGAGGTCTATCGCGGTGTGGTCGCGCTGGCGCTGGACGGTGTGCGGCGATGTTTCGAGCGTGCCGGCACGGTGAATGCCTTGCGCCTGCATGGTGATTGCCATGTCGGCAACGTGCTGTGGACCGATGCCGGGCCGCACTTTGTCGATTTCGACGACAGCCGCATGGGGCCGGCGATCCAGGACCTGTGGATGCTGTTGTCCGGCGAGCGCGCCGACATGACCCGGCAACTCGGCGACCTGCTGGCCGGCTACGAGGACTTCTGCGACTTCGATCCACGCGAACTGCATCTGATCGAAGCGCTGCGCACCCTGCGGCTGATACATTACGCCGCATGGATCGCGAGACGCTGGGATGACCCGGCCTTTCCCGCCGCTTTCCCGTGGTTCAATACACAGCGTTACTGGCAGGATCGCATCCTGGAATTGCGCGAACAGATCGCGCTGATGGATGAACCGCCGCTGTGGATCAGTTAGGAAATATGGTTCATCGACATATTCACTGTGAATTTTCATTAGCCTAAGCTCATATCCAACTTGCCACAATGAAACAGAATTCTTGCGCGATAGTTAGTGAAGTTACGAAACCCACGGGCATTCGCCTTGATGAGTTGGATCGCACTA
>JBBRDZ010000175.1:0-3480 GCA_038203435.1 Burkholderiales bacterium | reverse complement strand
GGTGCGGCACCGGTGCCTGTACCGCCGCCCATCCCGGCTGTGATAAACACCATGTTCGCGCCGCTGACCAACTCTTTGATGCGTTCGCGATCTTCCTCTGCGGCCGCCTGACCCACCGACGGTTTGGCACCTGCACCCAGACCCTTGGTGATCGTGGAGCCTATTTGCAGTTGCGTGCGGGCTTTACTGCGATTCAACGCCTGTGCATCGGTGTTGATGACAATAAACTCCACACCCTGCACGCCTTGTTCGATCATATGATCAACCGCATTACCACCGCAACCGCCAACGCCGATCACCTTGATTACTGCATCCTGAGATTCTGCTTCCATAATTTCAAACATCGCTGCCCCCTATAATGACAAAATTTAAACCGATCAGAACCTGACCGCCAGTAAAGCAAAACTTAAAACCACGACTTCATCCTTGCCAAAACATCAGCAAACGAGTTCGACTGCTTGCGTGTTTCTTCATTGTTCTTGTGATACTCCAGCCCATATAACAACAGCCCTACCCCCGTCGCCATGCGTGGCGTTTTCACCACATCCGACAAGCCGCCAACATACTTGGGGATACCCAGCCTGACCGGCAGATGGAATATTTCCTCGCCCAGCTCAACCATGCCCTGCATCGCGCTGCTGCCGCCAGTGATCACGATGCCCGAAGACAACAGGTCATCGAAACCACTGCGGCGCAACTCCGCCTGCACCAGGGAATACAGCTCCTCTACACGCGGCTCGATCACTTCAGACAGAGTTTGTCGTGACAGCATGCGTGGCCCGCGTTCGCCCACGCCCGGCACTTCAATCACGCCGTCATCCGCCAGCTGGCGCAATGCGCAGCCGTGCCGGATCTTGATATCTTCAGCATCCTGCGTAGGGGTACGCAACGCCATGGCGATGTCGTTGGTGATCTGGTCTCCCGCAATCGGAATCACGGCGGTGTGGCGTATCGAACCGCCGGTAAACACCGCGATGTCTGTCGTGCCGCCACCTATATCCACCAGACACACACCCAGATCCATCTCATCGTCGGCCAGCACAGCGCGGCTGGATGCCAGGGGTTGCAGAATCAGCTCGTTGACCTCCAGACCACAGCGGTGTATGCACTTCATGATGTTCTGCACGGCCGCCACCGCGCCCGTTACGATATGCACTTCGACATCCAGCCGCATCCCGCTCATGCCCAGCGGCTTCTTGATGCCGTCCTGTCCGTCTATGCTGAATGCCTGTTCAAGGACATGCAGAATCTGCTGATCGCCCGCCAGACTGATGGAACTGGCCGTTTCAAGCACCCGGTCTATGTCAGCCTGCGTGACTTCTTTTTCCTTTATTTTTACCATGCCGCGCGAATTCGTACTGCGGATATGGCTGCCCGCAATACCGGTATGCACCGCGCTGATTTTGCAATCGGCCATCAATTCAGCTTCTTCAAGCGCACGCTGGATCGCAGCCACCGTCGCCTCGATATTGACTACCATGCCTTTCTTCAAACCCGAAGATTCATGCATGCCCATGCCGATTACCTCCAGCATGCCGTCAGGCTTGACTTCCCCGACGATGGCCACAATCTTGGATGTACCGATATCGAGGCCGACCACCAGACTCTTCGTTTCCTTATTTCTGCTCATCGCTTGATCTCCACTGCCAGTCTTTGTTTTTTCATTTGCACCCGCCTATGCATGTCGCTTGCGCACTGCGAATCCATGGCGATAACGCATATCTACCACTTGCAGACCTGACGCTTGCACCCCGGTCTGCCCTGCCAAAGGCACCTCCCCTAAACCTGCGTGATAAACCGCTACAAATCTGGCCAGGCGTTGTTGCATTGCGTCCCGCCCCAGTTCCACCACCATATCGTTGCTCAAATGCAACTGCCAGGCATGGCGCGGTGACAATGCCAGCTGTGTCACCTGCAAATTCAGCGCTGCCAGTTGCCTGTTGAACTGTGCATATTGTTGTGCCACTTCCGCCGAGCTGCCTTCAACCCCCATGAATCTCGGCAATTTCTGCGTCGTTTCGGCTGCAAAAACCTCGCCTTGCTGATTCACCAGTGACTCGTCATTCCAATGTGCCAATGCCCTATGCTCTTCGATCTGCACCGCCAGACGATCGGGAAATTCACGCCGTATGCTGACATTGCGCACCCAGGGCAGCTTCTCCAGCGACTGCCTGAGCCTGTCAATATCCACTGTCAAAAAATTACCCTGCACTTCCCGTCGCACCATCGCCAGCACCTCATCGGGCACCACGCGTTCAGGCGCTGCGCTCAGACGCACACTCCGGATGGGCAGCACTTGTTGCATATGAACTGCGTAATGCACGGCGCCATACACGATTGCTGCGACACTGCAAAAAAACAGTGCGCTTGCGATACTGCGCAACAATGGCGGGTTATCCCACATGCGCCATATCCAGAACACGCAACACCAGTTGCTCGAAACTGATACCCGCCTGACGGGCCGCCATGGGTACCAGGCTGTGATCTGTCATGCCGGGCGAGGTATTCGCTTCCAGCACGTAAGGTTGTCCGGTCTCACTCATCAGAAAATCCACACGCCCCCAGCCTTGTCCGCCTATCAGAGCAAAGGCCAATAAAGCCTGCCGCTGCATCTCGGCTTCCTGAGCAGCATCAAGACCGCTCGGGCACAGATAGCGCGTGTCATCGCGCAGGTATTTCGCCTCAAAATCGTAGAATTCATTGGCAGGTTCAATCTTGATCACCGGCAAAGCCTGCTCCCCCAGTATCGCCACGGTATATTCGCCGCCACCGATGAAACGCTCCGCGATTACCAGCTTGTCGTATTTAGCGGCATGCCGGTAGGCTTCCTGCAACTCTCCCTCTGTCTTGACCTTGCTGATGCCAACACTGGAGCCTTCATTTGCGGGCTTGACGAATAACGGCAAGCCCAGTTTTCCAACCACCTCTGCACTGACACTTTGTCCGTTGATCATCAGAAAGTCCGGTACCGGCAATCCGCCTGCCTGCCACACCAGCTTGCTGCGCCACTTGTCCATCCCCAGAGCAGAGGCCATCACGCCACTGCCTGTGTAAGGAATTCCCAGCAATTCCAGCGCGCCCTGCACCGTACCGTCTTCGCCAAAGCGTCCGTGCAGTGCGATGAAGGCGCGATCAAACCCCTCATCCACCAGCGCCTGTAAATTTCGCGTTGCAGGGTCAAAGGCGTGCGCGTCCACGCCGCTGCGCTGCAAGGCCGCCAGTACGGCCGCACCGCTTTTGAGCGAGACTTCACGCTCTGCGGAACGACCGCCAAACAGCACGGCGACTTTGCCAAAAGAACCCGCGGAAGGCAGCTGGTAGCTGGCAGTACCACCGTCATTCGTTTCTTTTTTATTCATTTTCACCTGTACATCGCCTATGATTTTTACTTCCGGGTGCAGCAGCACCCCGGTTTGACTCGCGACCGACTCACGCACCACGCTGATCAGGCTTTCGATATCATCCGCCGTAGCGCCGCCG
>JBBRDZ010000174.1:0-3508 GCA_038203435.1 Burkholderiales bacterium | reverse complement strand
GCAGGTTGCGGTTGTTCACGCCGATCAACGGCGTCGCCAATTGCAATGCGCAAGCCAGTTCATGTACATCATGCACTTCCACCAGCACCGCCATGCCGAGACTGTGTGCCAGCGCCTCGAATGCCTGCATTTTCGGC
Organism: Burkholderiales bacterium; assembly: GCA_038203435.1. GTDB lineage: Bacteria > Pseudomonadota > Gammaproteobacteria > Burkholderiales > Gallionellaceae > Gallionella. The sequence continues at coordinate 3,371 of JBBRDZ010000174.1, read as the reverse complement.
ACATCCAGTGCGGCGGCGATCAGCAGGATCGCATCGGCACCCATCGCGCGCGCCTGGTAGATCTGGTATTCGTCCACGATGAAATCCTTGCGCAGTACCGGCAGATCGCACGCACTGCGTGCCTGCTGCAGATATTCCGCACTGCCCTGGAAGAACTGCTCATCGGTCAGCACCGACAGGCATGCCGCGCCATGTCGCGCATAGCTCGCGGCGATCTCGGCGGGACGAAAATCGGCGCGCAACACCCCTTTGCTCGGGCTGGCTTTTTTTATTTCAGCGATCACAGCGGCACCACCCAGCGCATTTTTGGCGCGTATCGCGCCGATGAAATCACGCACCGGTACGGCTTGCTCTGCTGCCAAGCGTATCGCCGCAAGCGGTTTGACGACTTGCGCTTCGGCCACTTCGCGCGCTTTGACCGCAAGGATTTTGTTGAGGATATCGGACATTGCTTTGCCTGCATTCAAGAAAGGCGCGCATTTTAGCACTTGGGGTAAAATGCGCCTTACAACAAGACACATGGAACGCCATGCAGAACGTCAAACAATATATGCAACAAGTCGGCCAGACCGCTCGCGCGGCTTCTCGCCTTGTGGCACTGGCGGACACCGCCACCAAAAACCGCGCGCTGACCGAGATCGCCACCGCGCTGCAGAACCAGACTGCTCTGTTGCTGGCCGCCAATGCCAAAGATGTCGCGGCAGCCCGTGCTGACGGATTGGACGCCGCGTCGGTAGACCGGCTTACGCTGACCGAAAAGGCGGTGCGCGACATGGCTGAAGGATTGCTGCAGATCGCGCGACTGCCCGACCTGATCGGCGCGATCACCGACATGAATTATCGTCCTTCCGGCATCCAGGTCGGCAAGATGCGCGTGCCGCTCGGCGTGATCGGCATCATCTACGAATCGCGTCCCAACGTGACCGCCGATGCCGCGGGGCTATGCCTGAAATCCGGGAATGCTGCGATCCTGCGCGGCGGATCGGAAGCGATCCATTCCAATCAGGCTATCGCCGCCTGCGTGCATGCCGGGTTGCGTATCGCCGGTTTGCCCGAGACAGCCGTACAGGTGGTCACCACCACCGACCGGGCCGCCGTCGGCGAACTCATCACGATGAAAGAGTATGTCGACGTGATCGTGCCGCGCGGCGGCAAGGGTCTGATCGAGTTCGTGTCCGAACATGCGCGCATACCCGTGATCAAGCACCTGCATGGCGTGTGCCATGTGTATATCGACGATGAAGCGGATATCGACAAGGCGATCCGCATCGCCGACAACGCCAAGACGCAGCGCTACGGCGTGTGCAACGCGATGGAAACCTTGTTGGTCGCGAAAGGCATCGCAGCCAAGGTATTGCCTGCGCTATGCAAGATCTATCTCGACAAGAACGTCGAGCTGCGCGGCGACGACGCGGCGCGTGCGCTGGTCGTACAGATGAAAGCAGCCACCGAGGAAGATTGGCATACCGAATATCTCGAGCCGATACTCGCAGTGCGCGTGGTGGCGGGGCTGGATGAAGCCATCGAACATATCGCCAGCTACGGCTCGCAGCATACCGACAGCATCGTCACGGAAAATTACAGCAAGGCGATGCGTTTTCTGCGCGAGGTGGATTCCAGCTCGGTGATGGTGAACGCCTCGACGCGCTTCGCCGACGGCTTCGAATACGGCCTGGGTGCCGAGATCGGCATTTCCACCGACAAGATCCATGCACGCGGCCCGGTCGGTCTGGAAGGACTGACCTCGCAAAAATACATCGTATTGGGCAGCGGACAGATACGAAACTGAGCAAGCCGGGCTGTTATAAATACATACTGAGGAACGAACACCATGAGCCAAACCATAGAAGTCAAAGTACCGGACATCGGCGATTTCAAGGACGTTGCCGTCATCGAGGTATTCGTCAAGGCGGGCGACAAGGTCGACGCCGAGCAATCGCTGGTCACGCTGGAAACCGACAAGGCCGCCATGGAAGTGCCCTGCCCGGTCGCAGGCGTGATTAATGCGCTCAAGGTCAAGGTCGGCGACAAGGTTTCCGAAGGCAGCGTGATCCTGACATTGGAAAGTGCCCAACAGGGACAAGGTACAAGCAACAAGGAACAGGCAAAACCCCCAGCCTCGGCTGAGGCACCGACCAAGTCTGCAACTCCGCCGCCTGCGCAGGCGTCAGCTCCCGCAGCTCAATCGTTCAAGAAAGGCGATATCCACGCCGAGGTGCTGGTTTTGGGCGCCGGCCCCGGCGGCTATACCGCAGCGTTCCGTGCCGCCGATCTGGGCAAACAAGTGGTACTGGTGGAAAAATTCGCCAGTCTCGGCGGTGTGTGTCTGAATGTGGGTTGCATCCCGTCCAAGGCGCTGTTGCATGTCGCCAAGGTGATCAGCGAAGCCGAAGAAGTGGCGCATCACGGCGTGACGTTTGCAAAGCCGAAGATCGACATCGACAAGATCCGCAGCTGGAAGGAAAGTGTCGTCAACAAGCTCACCGGCGGACTGGCCGCGCTGGCCAAACAGCGCAAGGTGCAGGTGGTGCAGGGCAGCGCAAAATTCACTACACCCAACCATCTTGAAGTCGTCAGCAAGGGCGGCAAGAAAATCATCAGCTTCGACAACGCGATCATCGCTGCCGGTTCCAGTGTGGCGCGCATCCCCGGCTTCCCCTATGACGATACGCGCATCATCGACTCCACCGGTGCGCTGCAATTGCAGGACGTGCCCAAGCGCATGCTGATCCTGGGCGGCGGCATCATCGGTCTGGAGATGGCCACCGTGTACGACGCACTCGGCAGCAAGATCAGCGTGGTCGAATTGATGGATCAGTTGATACCGGGTGCGGACAAAGACCTGGTGAAACCGTTGCACAAGCGCATCGAGAAGCGCTACGAAGCGATCTACCTGAAGACCAAGGTCAGCAAGATCGAAGCGCAAAAAGGCGGGCTGAAGGTGCATTTCGAAGGCGAACAGGCGCCCGAACCGCAACTGTATGACCGTGTGTTGATGGCCGTCGGACGCCGCCCCAACGGGCGCGATATCGGCGCGGATGCCGCCGGCGTGACCGTAAACGAACGCGGCTTCATCCCGGTGAATATCCAGATGCGCACCAATGTTCCGCATATCTATGCGATCGGCGACATCGTCGGCGATCCGATGCTGGCACACAAAGCCTCGCACGAAGGCAAGGTTGCCGCCGAAGTCATCGCCGGGCATCATGCCGCGTTCGAGCCGCTGACCATTCCTTCCGTCGCCTATACTGATCCGGAAATTGCGTGGATGGGACTGACCGAGACCCAGGCCAAGGCGCAGGGCATCGCCTACGAGAAAGCCAACTTCCCGTGGGCTGCCTCCGGCCGCGCGTTGTCCGTCGGACGCGAAG
>JBBRDZ010000173.1:0-3578 GCA_038203435.1 Burkholderiales bacterium | reverse complement strand
AAGATAGGCTTTTACCTTCATCAAAGTTATCGTCGATTGCTGGCGGCTCAGCTTGTCCGATTTGGTCAGCAGGATGTGCACCGGCTTAGCCGTCGGCGCAAACCAGTCCAGCATGGTTTCATCCAGTTCAAGCAACGGGCGGCGTATGTCCATGATCACGACCAGTCCGCTCAGCTCCTCGCGCTTCTGCAAATAGGTGCTCAGCAATCCTTCCCAATGGCGCTTGGCCTCGGGTGGCACCTTGGCATATCCGTAGCCCGGCAAATCCACGATATAACGGTCATTGCCCAGAGAGAAGTAATTCAGATGCTGGGTGCGGCCCGGTGTTTTACTGGTGTAAGCCAGACGCACATGGTTCGCCAGCGTATTGATCGCACTCGACTTGCCCGCGTTGGATCGCCCGACGAAGGCCACCTCCCGGCCGCCGTGCATCGGCAAGTCCTTGATGTGGTTGACGGTGGTGTAGAACGTCGCTAAAGAAAAAAGTCCCATTATTTCCAGACCGAGAAGATTAGCTCAGCTGCTGCAATCGTCTCATTAATATCAGCCTCGGTGTGCGCTGAGGATACGAAACCCGCCTCGAATGCGGAAGGTGCCAGATATACACCCGCGTCCAGCATGGCGTGGAAGAAGCGGTTGAATGCCACCTTGTCACAGGACATCACCTCAGCATAGCTGGTGGGCAGAGTATCGCTGAAATACAGGCCGAACATGCCGCCTACCGATTGGGCACAAAATGCGATGCCATGCCGTTTGGCGCTCGCCGACAGGCCTTCGGTCAGTTGTGTGGCCAGTTTCGACAATTTTTCATAGAATCCTTCGGCTTGAACCAGCTTCAGGGTAGCCAGACCCGCCGCCACTGCGACCGGGTTGCCCGACAAGGTGCCTGCCTGATACACCGAGCCTAAGGGTGCCAGACATTGCATGATGTCACGCCGCCCGCCAAACGCAGCTGCCGGCAGGCCGCCGCCCATCACCTTGCCCAGCGTGACCAGATCAGGCTTAATGCCGTAATACCCCTGCGCGCCTTGCAGGCTGACGCGGAATCCCGTCATCACTTCGTCCAGAATCAGCACTGCACCATGTCTGGTGCACAAATTGCGCAATGCATCGAGGAATTCTTTTTTTGGCGTAATCAGGTTCATGTTGCCCGCAACAGGCTCAACGATCACGGCAGCGATCTCGCTGCCCATCTCGGCAAATGCCCGCTCAAGACCAGCTGCATCGTTGTAATCCAGCACCGTGGTCAGGGCTGCAATTTCAGCCGGCACGCCGGATGAACTCGGCTGACCGAAAGTCAGCGCGCCGGATCCTGCCTTGACCAGCAGTCCATCAGAATGTCCGTGATAACACCCCTCAAACTTGATAATGCGCGAACGATTGGTAAACCCTCGCGCCAGACGTATCGCCGTCATGGTCGCTTCCGTACCTGAACTGACCAGTCTCACCATTTCCAGACTCGGCAACAACTTGCACAACAACCCGGCTATTTCCAGCTCAGCGGCGGTTGGCGCACCGAAACCCAGCCCATTGGCCGCCGCATCCTGCACCGCTCGAACCACGTCCGGATGGCAATGCCCTGCGATCATCGGCCCCCATGAGCCCACATAATCGGTGTAACGCTTGTCATCTGCGTCCCAGACATAAGCGCCATGTCCGCGTTTGAAAAACAGCGGCGTGCCACCCACCGAGCGGAACGCGCGAACCGGCGAATTCACGCCGCCGGGAATAAGCTGCTGCGACGCGTCGAAAAGTTCCTGATTATGAGAGGTCATGTTGCGTCTTTCTAACTAATGATCTAAATTCAAATTTGCAAACTGCCTGGCTGTCTGTTCAATATCTTCCACACCGAACAGCGCCGAGATTACCGCCAGCGCGTCAGCCCCCGCCGTCAGCAGTTGCGCGCCATTTTCTGCCGTGATGCCGCCTATCGCTACGATCGGCAGGTCAATTTCACGGCGCGCCTGACACAATAAGTCGAGGGTCGCCGCCGGCGCAGCGGGTTTAATCGTCGAGGCAAAAAACGCACCGAATGCGACATAATCAGCGCCCAGACCCACTGCCTCATGCGCCAGATCGACGCGATTATAACAAGATATACCGATTATTTTCCCGCCACCCAACATTGCGCGCGCCTCTGCCACGCTGCCGTCATCAAAGCCCAGATGCACGCCATCGGCATCGACCATTTTAGCCAGCGCAGCATCATCGTTGATAATCAAGGCGACGCCAAATTCCCGCGCCAGCTCGCGCAAGGCACTTGCCTGTTCCAGACGCCGCGCCGCGCCGCCCTGCTTGTTGCGGTATTGCAGGACACTCGCCCCGCCTTGCAAAGCCAGCCGTACCTGACGCAGCAGCTTAACCGTGTCTTGCTCCTCCGGCGTAATCGCGTAAAGACCTCTGACAGCCTGTTTGGCTACACGACAAGACTCGACTCCGTTCATCCTGCTTTCCTCAATCCGCAATCCTGCATCTAGTTGAGCAGATCGGGTTTGTCCTCATCGTCTTCACCCCGCGCCCAGAACAACCTGTCCGGGATGAGTTGCCCCATGCCGGGCCTGAAACCGGCATTCAGCGTCTGCCAGGTGTATTCCTGCGCTTCCTTGACCGCCTCGACCACATCCACCCCCTGCGCCAGCAAGGCTGCAATGGCCGATGCCATGGTGCATCCTGATCCGTGATAAATCCCCGGCAGACGCGCCCAGCTATCGCGACTCACCACGCCATCTTCACTGTACAAGGTGTTGATCACCTTGGGCGTCTGTTCATGCGTACCGGTAATCAGCACATATTCACAGCCCATCGCCAGAATGCGTTTGGCGCATTCTTCCAGGCTGGGATCATCCTCTTCATTGTCTTCATCCATCGCCAGGCGACGCGCCTCTATGCTGTTCGGCGTGACAATGGTCGCCTGCGGAATCAGCAATTCGCGCATCGCATCGAGCATGTCTTCGTCAGCCAGCTCGTCCCCTCGTCCCGAAGCCAACACCGTATCGAGCACAAAAGGAACATCGGGATAGTCCGCCAATATCTCGGCGATTGCCACGATATTTTCCACGCTGCCCAGCAGGCCGATCTTGAAAGCCGCGACCTGCACGTCTTCGAGCATCGCACGCGCCTGATCCACCACCCACTCGGGCTCCATCGGCAGCACATCCTCCACACCGCTGGTATCCTGCACGGTGACCGCCGTGACAACCGACAGCGGATGACAACCCATGCTCGCAATCGTTAACATATCAGCCTGCAAACCGGCACCTCCGGAAGGATCGGTGGCGGCAAAACTCATTACTAGCGGGAAAGATTCGGACATGATGTAGGCGATGGTATTATGCGCGTCAGGCCGGTCATTTTACCCTATATGGCTGTGATTTCCGAATACCAATTTCAAGAGGATATTATGCGCATACTGCACACCATGTTACGCGTGGTTAATCTGGATAAATCGCTCACCTTCTATACCGACGTGCTCGGCATGAAGCTGCTGCGCCGCACCGACTATCCCGATGGAAAATTTACCCTGGCCTTTGTCGGCTACACCGACGAAGCCAGCGGCGCGGTGATCGAATTCACCTACA
>JBBRDZ010000172.1:0-3829 GCA_038203435.1 Burkholderiales bacterium | reverse complement strand
CCTTGATCAGACCCATGGCGATACCCGCCACGTGTGCCTTGAGCGGCACGCCGGCATCCAGCAACGCCAGGCAACCGCCACACACCGAAGCCATTGAGCTCGATCCGTTCGATTCGGTGATCTCCGAAACCACGCGCATCGCATAGCCGAACTCCTCTTCGCTGGGCAAAACGGCGACCAGTGCGCGCTTGGCCAGACGGCCGTGGCCGATCTCGCGACGCTTGGGCGTACCGACGCGACCGGTTTCACCGGTGGAATACGGGGGGAAATTGTAATGCAGCATGAAACGGTCGGTGTATTCGCCCTGCAGCGCATCGATCTTTTGCGAGTCGCGCATACTGCCCAGGGTCGCCACCACGATACCCTGCGTTTCGCCACGGGTGAACAGGGACGAACCGTGGGTACGCGGCAAAACGCCATTGCGTATCGTGATCGGGCGCACTGTGCGTGTGTCGCGGCCATCGATACGCGGCTCACCGCTGAGGATCTGTCCGCGCACGATCTTGGCTTCCAAAGCGCTGAACAAGTCATTGACGTGATTCTTCTGGGTCGCCATGACTTCCGGCGACATCGCGGCCATCACTTTGTCGCGCAGCGTATCAACCGCAACGGTACGAGCCTGTTTGGAACGGATCGCATATGCCTGACCCAGTTCAACCTCGGCGAGACTTGAAATCTTCGCGATCAGCGCCTCGTCCTTGGCCGGGGCAGACCAATCCCAGGCATCCGCACCCACCGCATCGGCCATCTCATTGATCGCCTGGATCACCACTTGTATCTGCTCGTGTCCGAACATCACCGCACCCAGCATGATCTCTTCCGACAACTGCTTCGCTTCAGACTCAACCATCTGCACGGCACGCTCGGTACCGGCCATGACCAGATCCAGTTGCGAGGTCAACAATTCGGTTGAAGTCGGGTTGAGCAGATACTGTCCATTGGCATAACCCACGCGCGCCGCGCCGATCGGGCCGTCGAATGGGATGCCGGACAACGCCAGTGCTGCGGACGCGCCTATCATCGCGGGAATATCGGAATCGATCTCTTCATCGGAAGACATCACCGTCGCAACGATCTGCACTTCATTGTAAAAACTTTCCGGGAACAGCGGACGCAGCGGACGATCGATCAGACGCGAGGTCAGGATCTCCTTCTCGCTGGGGCGCCCCTCGCGCTTGCAGAATCCGCCCGGGATCTTCCCTGCAGCATAGGTCCGTTCCTGATAATCGACGGTCAGCGGGAAAAAGTCCTGTTCCGGCTTGGCATCTTTTCTGCCGACCACGGTGACCAGCACCACGGTGTCGTCCAAACTGACCATCACGGCCCCGGAGGCCTGGCGTGCGATCTCGCCGGTCTCCAGCGTGAGTTGATGATTACCAAATGCAATCGTTTTTTTGTAGTGACTCAAGATAGACCTCTCTAGATGAAGCAACTGATATAACGGCTAGCCATCTGACTAACCCAGCAAAAGACGCTGGGCAAGTCATTGGTAATAGCCATTCGACCAAGCTGGCATAGCCATCTGACTAAGTTGGCAAACTACGCCAACCAAGTCATTGGTTAACACCAGCCAAGTCGCTGGTTATGTGCATGGCATGTCGCGCAACCGCGGCATCCTTTGTGACAAGACGAAACAACACGGGTCGCTGATGCGACCCGCTGTGAACAAAACATTACTTGCGAATTCCCAGACGCTCGATCAACGTGCGATAGCTCGCATCGTTGGTACGCTTGAGGTAATCAAGCAGCTTGCGGCGGCGGCTTACCAGGCGGAGCAGGCCACGACGGGAATGGTGATCCTTGACATTGTCTTTGAAGTGTTCGGTCAGATAGCTGATACGTGCGCTGATCAGTGCCACTTGCACTTCCGGGGAACCGGTATCGCTCTTGGCACGTTGAAAGTCGGTGACGATTTGCGCTTTTTGCGCGGCATTAATAGCCATTGGTTTTACACTCCTGAAAAAAGTGCAGCATTCTACCCTTTAACAGGGCGGTAGCTCAACCCCAATCTTTTGTTCGCTACTATTCATTTTCCATGTCTTAGTAAATCATTGACCTCGACTACATCCGTCGCAGACAACACCCCCGCCGCTGCCTTGAGTTTAAATCCCTGGAATAGTGTGTCATAACGAGCCTTGACCAAATCACGCTGGGCCGTATAGAGCTGCTGCTCGGCATTCAATACATCAATGTTCATATGGATGCCCAAACGGTAGCCGACCTGGTTGCCATTAACTGCACTCCTGCTGGATTCGACGGCTGATTCCAACGCCTCAACCTGAGCCAAGCCATTCAGGATGGCCGCGTAAGCCTGTCTGGCGTCGGTACCGGACTGGCGTCGTACCTTCTCCAGTTCGGCAACAGCCTTGTTCTTGTTGGCGATCGCCTCTGTCACATGCGATCGGGTGGTTCCTCCGGCATAAAGCGGGATGTTTAGCTGCACGCCAAGCTGCCTGGAATTTGTACGTGTCTCGAAATCGGACGGGGTGCTGATGTTTCCCGATGAATAATTATTTCCGTAAGAGGCTGTCAGATCCAGAGTAGGCGAGTATTCCGTCCGATTTTTGCTGACTTCCGCTTCCGCCGCTTTGACGGCTGCTTTGGGCGCCAATACGGCAGGATTGTTTTCTCGCGCTTGAGCTATCCATGCTTCGACGTTGTCCGGTTCAGGCTTGGGAATCACGACTGCGGGCCGAAGTGCAGCCAGTATGATTGATGGTTGTTCCACCAGCTTTTCCAGCTCGGCATGTTTGGCTTCCAGCTCGTTCAATGCTGCGATTCGTTGCGAACGGGCAAGATCAGCGCGGGATTTCGCTTCGTGGACATCCGTGATGGCATTTGTTCCGGCATCAAAACCATGTTGAGCCAACTCCAGTTGCACTCCCGTTGCCTTGCCCTGCGCATCAGCTACATCAATGCTCTCCTGGGCAACCAGCACATCGAAATACGCTTGAGTCACGCGCAGGATCAGATCCTGTTCTGCCTGGCTATATTGCGCGCGTGCCTGATCAACCAGCAACTTGGATTCACGGTATGCGTAGGCATTCTGCAGGCGAATCAGGGGCTGGGTTAGCTGCAACGTCCAGGTCCAGGCATGCACATCGCGATCTAGCAGCGGTGTATTGGTAAATTTCGAAGCGGCATGGGTGGTGTTGTCGTTCCCGTTCAGATTCAACGCTGGAAGCAGGCCGGCTCTTGCCTGGGGAATTTTTTCCTGGGCCGCCTCAAATGCATAACGCGCCGCTTCGAAGGTTGGATCATTGCTCTGCGCCAACCTGTAGATTTCAAGCAGATCCTCAGCGTGTGCCACTCGGTTGTTACCACACAGCACAAAAATGATGACTGCACTCAGTAACAACTTTCGTCTGGATATCCGAACCGCCCTTCTCACCGTTCGTGCCCGCTTTCATCAAGCGTCTTGCTCACCGGTGAAAGCAGATACTTCATCACGGTACGACTTCCCTGGTTGATTTCGGCCACCACTTGCATGCCGGGTACCAGCTTCAGCTTCTCGCCTTCGGATTCGAGAACCTGGCTGCTCAACAAAACGATGGCCTTGTATACAGACGACGGGGATTGTTGCTTGTCCCTGGATTGATCCTTGCCTTGCGACTGTGTATCGCTGTCGCTATCCGCCTGGATGCGGATCACCTCGCCATCCAGCATGCCATATTTTGCGAAGGGGTAGGCTGCCAGTTTCACCTTGACCTGCTGGTGAGGATAGACAAACCCGATATCGTCATTCTTGATCATGATCTCCGCGACCAGCGGTTCATTCTCCGGGACGATGGACAACAGCACCGTACCGGGCGACACCACCGTGCCGATG
>JBBRDZ010000171.1:0-3834 GCA_038203435.1 Burkholderiales bacterium | reverse complement strand
ATATACGGATCGATGCACCTGCCGCAATCAACATAAGCAACCCGTCCAAGCCATGCGCCAGGCGTGCATTGGCCAAATCCAATCGTGACCGAAGTGCCTCGCCGACAACTCAGGGTTTCGTAGCTTTTTGCTGTCTGGCTGCATTGATAGTTGGCATCGGCATCCACCACAATCGTGCGTCCGACAATACACATGTGACTGGTTGTGCTCAGATACTCGTTGCAGACTTCGGTGGTATAGGTTGGCGGTTTGGTGATGGTTTGAGTCGTGCATCCGGTAAAAGCCCCGATTGCGGACGGGCTGGCATACCCCAATGAGTTTGCCGCCAGCGTTGCGGGATTGGCTTCTATGCTTCTCGATCTCGCGACATTCGGATCACCTGGGGTGATGGTGAACTGCGGCCGGATTGTCGGGTTACGCACCATGTAATTGATGGCGTCGCAGTTTTGCTGGAGAAAGGCGTTCGGGTTGACCGGGCCGCTCTGACAGGCAGTCACCTTCCCCGCCCCCGGCGTGATCGTGTCTCCGCCGCCACTCATGAAATAACCCGCTTCGGGCGCGGTGCCGCTGTAATTGTAGTAACTCGGATTGAAGCTGTTGACCGTCGTCGCTATCGTGCCGCTGGTAATCATGATCGATGCACCGGATGCGGCGCTTTGCGCGGCGGCTTGGCCGTCGATGAACGCCTGCTCCACGGGGGTAACGGCGTGTGACAGCAGCGGGATTGCGCCACTCAGATACAGCAGCGTGTGGCACAAGATCATGGCAAACTTTCTGCACACCGTTCTCATTGCTGGGCCTCTTTGATCTTATCGCCAAACAAACGCGCGGTCGCCGCCCATTGTGGTGACGTGCGCTCGATGTATTCCAGCGCGTAATCCTGACTTACGTCTCCGGTGACCTTCACGTAGCGATCCGGCTGGGCGCAGCCGCTATCCAGTTGATTGCCCGCATCGGGATGAGCGAGCACCAGCGCGGGCACCTGATCAATCTTGAACTGCGTAAATGCGGGCGGATGGATGACCGCTTCGACACGATGTTTGCCGAGCAGTGCGCTGATGTGCGCCGCCATGTCGGTCATCTTGTCGCCATTGAAGCCACGGAAGATCAGCCGCGCACCGGTTCTTTCCGACTGTTCGACGATGCGCAGCAGACTTTCTCGCGGCATTGAGAACGACACGAAAATCATCATCTCGGGTGTAGCCGGTTTTGTTTGTATGGGCGGCTGGCGGAATTGCCTGGCCATGTCTGCCGGGTTTGCGGTGGCGGTCGCCGGTTGAGGCAATGCGCTCAAATCGGGTGCCGGGGCGCGGTATTGATTAACAACGCGCTCGTTAATTTCACCGAGAATCCGGTTTGATCTTTCCAGTTCTGTTTCCGCGCTGGCTTGCTGCACCAGCAAAACAAGCACACAGGCCAAGGTGATGCGCGACGTGACATTCACCATCAGAAAGCTCCCTGGCAACAGTTCCGCTTGCGGAAGATCATGTAGGCAAAGTCTTCGCCCGCACCCGGTATTTCCTTGCCCGCTCCCCAAATGACTGTTGTGCGGCCTAACGGCTGGCAACACTTTCCATTGATCTTGTCTTGCGCCACCGGAAAGTGCATCTGGTATTTGTAGTTGGTCTTGTCCATGAGCAGTTGCGGGTAATATCCACACATGCCGGAACTCCCCGATGCGGCCCACATCAGCCCTTCGCGATGCATCTTGGCAATGATGCGCGACACCAGCAGGCTCGATGCCTGCACGCCTCCAATATGTGAAGCGACATGTCCGTTCAACGGGTACATCGAACCCTGACAACCGGCACACCAGAACAACGTGTTGCTGCCAAATCCGAGGGAGGACGCAACGCAGTCCGCGCCACAGGCGAGTCTGGCTACCAGGTTGCCAAACAGAAATGAATCCGGATTGAGGATGCTGGTCATTTCGTCATCATTCCAAAGCGGATCGAGTTCGGTGAGATAGGCCACATCGAACACCTGCTGTTCGAGACACGGACTATCTACAACGGCTTGGAGCAATATCAATATCGGATCAACATACCAATGCACCTGATAGAACGAGCTGGTATCGGAGTTGTCTTTTTTTCTTTGTGTGCCGTGTGGTGCGTCGAATCCGGGGTTCATATCAATACCGCCCAACGATGTCATGCAGAATGGTTTTCGCACCACATCAACGTGACGCACCGGCTCCCAGAAGCTGATCTTGATGCCGGGATTTACGCCGCAAAGACAAATCGGCGCACCACCAGGATTCGGTGTGTCCTCTTGCCCGAGCGCAATGGGTAGCGACAGCGCGCCCGCACCGAACGTGATTGGGAAAACACAACTCCAACAGATGTCGGTAATCGGATTGGGGAAACGCCCTTGGCATTCAAGTGAGGCCAGCGCATTCTGTCCCCATAGCAGCAGGCCGAACGCACAGAGTAATGTTTTAGTAACGTAGTTCATCTATACGCAGCCTCTTCCCTTCTTGTCTGACGATGGCGGGCACCTGGGTGATGGCGAAACGTCTGGTCAGCTTGCCGCCTTGATCGAAATAAACGGGCATCTTCCATTTCCGCATCAGCTCCAGTGGGGCGCCTGCTACCAGCACCAGCTTGACCGGCCTGTCGGATGCTGCGGTAATTTTTTTGCTGAATTCCAACTGCTTGGCATCGCGCGCATCCACGAACAGCAAATATTTATTCCAGCCGATGTAATCGAGCGGATTGACGCGCGTGCCACGGGGATAAAGGATTTTTCCGGTTGCGTCAGCAATATCCTTGTCCGTGACAATGGAGGGATCGTAATAGTGTGTATTGGCTGTTTCTGTGGCTTGAATGCCCGGTATCGGCCTGGGATGTTCGATGCCCGACATCACGCGGTTTTTGTATTCGTCCTGCTTTTTGGCAAGCTCGCCGGTTTTTTCCATGTGGCGCAGCTTGTCTTTCATGGCCTCGATGAGGTCGCGCTCGGCAATGTCATACGTCTTGCCGATGACACCGAGGTCTTCCGCGTGAGCCAGCCCGACCTGAGTGGCGATCACCAAAGCATAAAGCGCAGCAAGGCAGGAGTGGTTTCGCATCTCAAATTTCGTTTCGCGATTCTGAATCTATCGAATGCCAGACAAGCTCAATCGGCTCCTCGATGCCGTGCATGCTTGCCAGTCCCAGCGCAATATCGGCCACGGTTTTGCTGGCAGCCGCAAACGATTCGCCTTCTGCGGCCAACCAGGGGATGTCGGGAGAGAGTGCGAACCATTGTCCGGGCGTGTCTTCTCCGGTGAAGATCGTTATCTGTTTTGTGTTCATGTCTTCAGTTCAGGGATGTCGGAAAGCGCGATGCCTCGCATGAGATGCGCTGCTGCCGTGACACCCATTTTCTGCTGCACCAGCAAATTGATGTCGCGTCTGGCAAGCTCTTTGCCGTCCCTCTTGGCCGCTTGCAACAATTCATTCAGCCTGGCCATTTGGCTTGGCGGATCAACAGGCGGTGGCGATTGCTCTTTGACTACGGCAGCCGCGCCCGGCTTTGGCGCAGGACGCTTCCTGGGCTTATTGCATGGCTTGACGATGTTCTGCTGCTTAGGCACATCGCTCGTGACAGGTTGACGAGCTGTCTTTGATTCGTGCTGGGGTTCGGCTGCAGAAACCGTATTGGCAGGGGCGCATTGCGGCGAGGTTGTTGCGCGCTGCGGGAAAAGATTGCTGATCGACCGGGTAAGCCTGATAGCCTTGGCGATACCGCTGGCGAACTCGGCTTCACCCACTTTGGCGACCTCACTGTCCGCTTCCATCCAGCTGCGCTCGGTAAGTCCATCCAGTATCTGCTTGGGGGTGAATCCATAAC
>JBBRDZ010000170.1:0-3870 GCA_038203435.1 Burkholderiales bacterium | reverse complement strand
CCTGCAGGCCGGTATCGTGATCTCCGCCTCGCACAATCCGTTCGAAGACAACGGCATCAAGTTCTTTTCCGCGCATGGCAACAAGTTGCCGGATGAAACCGAACGTGCCATCGAGGCGGCACTGGAACACGAGATGATCAGCAACGCCTCGGACGGATTGGGCAAAGCCAAACGCATAGACGATGCGGTCGGTCGCTACATCGAATTCTGCAAGAGCACCTTCCCTACCGAGATGGACCTGCGCGGCCTTAAGATCGTGGTGGACAGCGCGCACGGCGCGACCTACCACATCGCCAGCCACGTGTTCCACGAACTCGGCGCAGATGTCACCAGTATCGGTGCGCAACCGGACGGAAGAAACATCAACGACGGCTACGGCGCGACCGCGCCGGATAACTTGCGCAAGGCGGTGGTCGAGCGGCGGGCGGACATCGGCATCGCGCTGGACGGCGACGGTGACCGACTGGTGATGGTTGACAGCACCGGGCGACTCTATGACGGCGACCAGTTGCTGTATGTGATCGCCAAACATCGCCAACAGCTTGGCAAGATGCACGGTGGTGTGGTCGGTACCCTGATGACCAATCTGGCGTTCGAGCACGCCATGCAGAAGCTGGCCATCCCGTTCAAGCGTGCCAGGGTTGGCGACCGCTACGTGATGGAGTCACTGAAACAACAGGACTGGCAGCTGGGTGGTGAGAATTCGGGTCATATCATCTGCCTGGACAAACACAGCACTGGCGACGGTATCATCTCCGCGTTGCAAGTACTGCAGGCGCTGCGCGCCAATGGGCAAAGTCTCGCGGAAGCAGCCGGCGATTTGCAAATGTATCCCCAGGTATTGATCAATGTGCGGGTGGCCAGGGGCGTCGATTGTCTCGGTCACGATCAGGTGCGGGCGGCAGTGACTGATGCCGAATTGGACCTGAACGGCAGGGGCCGCGTGCTGTTGCGTCCATCCGGCACCGAGCCCCTGTTGCGCGTGATGGTGGAAGGGGAAGACCAGCAGCTGGTGGAGCGCTCTGCGCAGCGCATCGCCGAGGTGGTGCGCAAACTGGCGTCATCCGGCTGATTCAAGCAGCAAGATGCAGGCAATTCGATAATCTTTCCGGCTACCAGTTCGCGGCAGCCCAAGCCAGTATTTCTTCAATCGTGCCGAGCCCCAATTTAGCGGGTGGGTTCTGGCGCAAGAACACCAGTGTATCGAACAATGTGGAAACCGCGTTGCTTTTTTCTACAGGCCGGGCGAGGGTTTGTTTGCTGAGTTTCTCGCCTTGGGCATTCACGGCTACCGGCAGGTGCATGTAGGCCGGGGTGTTCAACCCCAGCAGCCGCTGCAAATAGATCTGGCGCGGGGTGGAGTAGAGCAGATCGGCCCCGCGCACGATGTGAGTGATGCCCTGGAAAGCATCATCAACCACTACCGCAATCTGGTAGGCGAACAGCCCGTCGGCGCGCTTTACGACGAAATCGCCGACCTCGTTTTCGAGGTGTTGGGTGATGTGGCCTTGCAGGGCATCGTCGAAAGCGATACGCGTATCGTTGACGCGCACGCGCCAAGCGCGAGCTATCCTGTCTTGCGCCATGCCATTGCGGCAAGTGCCGGGATATATCTGTCCATCTATGCCATGCAGCGCCGAATCGGCGATCTCTTTGCGAGTGCAGCAACACGGATACACTGCGCCGATGGCTTGCAGCTTGTGAAACGCTTTCTCATAAGCCGCCGTGCGCTGGCTTTGGTACAGCACTGTAGGCCGGGCTATGCCCGGCAAATTGGCGGGCGCAGCCCGCCCTGCATCGTCATCCCAATATAGGCCGTAGGCTTCCAGCGTACTGAGGATCTCATCGGCAGCACCCCTGACGGTACGCGGAGTATCGAGGTCTTCGATGCGTACCAGCCACTTTCCCTGGTGATGTTTGGCGTCCAGATAGCTGCCGACGGCGGCGACCAAAGAACCGAAGTGGAGGGGGCCGGTGGGGGAGGGCGCAAAGCGCCCGCGATAGATGGACATTTAGTGTGTAGGTTGGGTGGAGCGCAGCGATACCCAACGAGTCCTGATGGATGAAACGATGGGTGTCGCGGAGTTTATTCTGAGTGAAGCCGAAGGGCTCAACCCATCCTGCGGTGTAACCTGGGTCAGGCAGGAACCGCTTCTTCAGCAAACCCCAGTTTGACTTTACCATCCGCATCGACATCCACCGTGACCTGGCCGCCGTTCGCCAGCTTGCCGAACAGCAACTCGTCGGCGAGCGCGGAACGTATGGTGTCCTGGATCAAGCGTGCCATCGGGCGTGCGCCCATCAGCGGATCGAAGCCTTGTTCGGCAAGGTGGTCTTTGAGCGCATCGGTGAAAACGACTTCCACTTTCTTCTCGTGCAATTGTTCCTCGAGCTGCATCAGGAACTTGTCCACCACGCGCATGATGACCTCATGATCCAGCGGTGCGAAGGAGATCACCGCATCCAGGCGGTTGCGGAATTCCGGCGTGAAGGTGCGCTTGATCTCGGCCAGATCGTCCCCGCTTGCGCTGCTCTGGGTGAAACCGATCTGGCTCTTGTTCAGCGCTTCCGAACCCGCATTGGTGGTCATGATGATGACCACGTTGCGGAAATCGGCTTTGCGCCCGTTGTTGTCGGTGAGCGTGCCGTGATCCATCACCTGCAGCAGGATGTTGAAGATGTCCGGATGCGCTTTTTCGATCTCGTCCAGCAGCAGCACGGCGTGCGGCTGTTTGCTGATCGCTTCGGTGAGCAGACCACCCTGGTCGAAACCGACATAGCCGGGCGGCGCGCCGATCAGGCGCGACACGGCGTGGCGTTCCATGTATTCGGACATGTCGAAGCGATGCAATGGCATGCCCATCGCGTAGGCGAGTTGGCGCGCCACTTCGGTCTTGCCGACACCGGTCGGACCCGAGAACAGGAAACTGCCGATCGGTTTTTGCGGGTTGCCCAGGCCGCTGCGCGACATCTTGATTGCGGTGGCCAGCGCGTCGATTGCCTTGTTCTGGCCAAACACCACCGCTTTCAAGTCGCGATCCAGCGTCTTTAACGTGTTGCGGTCATCCGAAGATACGGTGCGCGGCGGGATGCGCGCGATCTTGGCGATGATGTCTTCGATCTCGTGTTTGCCGATGATCTTCTTCTGTTTCGATTTGGGCAGGATGCGTTGTGCCGCGCCGGCCTCGTCCAGCACATCGATCGCCTTGTCCGGCAGGTGGCGGTCGTTGATGAAACGCGCGGACAGTTCCGCGGCGCAGACCAGTGCAGCGGCGCTGTATTTGACGCTGTGGTGTTCTTCGAAACGGGATTTCAGTCCGCGCAATATCGAGATGGTCTGCTCCACGGACGGCTCGGGTACATCGATCTTCTGGAAACGGCGCGACAGCGCGTGATCCTTCTCGAAGATGCCGCGATATTCCTGGTAGGTGGTCGCGCCGATGCATTTCAGTTGTCCGTTCGACAGCGCCGGCTTGAGCAGGTTGGAGGCGTCCATGGTACCGCCGGAAGCCGCACCCGCGCCTATCATGGTGTGAATCTCGTCGATGAACAGGATCGCGTGGGTGGCATCGTTGAGCTCTTTCAGCACCGCCTTCAGGCGCTGTTCGAAGTCGCCGCGATACTTGGTGCCGGCCAGCAACGCGCCCATGTCGAGTGAATACACATGCGCGTCCTTGAGGATCTCCGGCACATCGCTTTCCACGATGCGGCGCGCCAGTCCTTCGGCGATCGCGGTCTTGCCCACGCCGGCTTCGCCCACCAGCAGCGGGTTGTTCTTGCGGCGGCGGCAGAGTGTCTGAATGACCCGTTCCAGCTCGATCTCGCGCCCGATCAGAGGGTCGATCTTGCCGGCCAGGGCCTGGGCATTCA
>JBBRDZ010000169.1:0-3994 GCA_038203435.1 Burkholderiales bacterium | reverse complement strand
CAGCAGCGTGTCGAGCTTCGAGTTTGCCGTTTTGTTTGGGCGAAGTAAAAGCGAAGCGACGAACGATGAGGAAAGGAGAATGGCAGCATGAATACACACCTCAAACAAAATACGTGGCTTGCCATTTGCATGATGGGAGGTTTTTCCATTGCACTGTCCGCGCAGGCGGCGAGCTTTGATTGTGCGAAGGCGCAAGCTAAGGTGGAACACCTGATTTGCGATAACCCGGAAATCTCGAAGCTGGATGATGAGCTGGCGGCGGGCTACAAGGCTGAACTGAAAGATGAGGCGCAGGTCGAGGTCATCCGTCAGTCGCAGAAGAAGTGAATGAAATATCGGAATAATTGCAAAGATGCGGATTGCGTAAAGCGTGCCTATGACATGCGGCTCTCAGCTCTTACTGTCACGCATGTGTACACGTTCTCACTGGGCGATACAGATGAAGAGCAAAAAGCTGCTGGACACACATCCGCTTCCATAGATATGCGCGGGTCGGGTTATCCCTTCAAGTTGAAAGAGGGCAAGGGAGTTGAGGTATGCGAGATTTACAAGAAAAACCTTGAGGCATTGGGCAATCCCAATTTGGCTTGCGAGCGAAAAGTCAGCCCCGAATATGAAGGCATCATAAAGCTGCCAGAGTGGCGCAAACTGGACCTTTGGGAGAATCGCAATCTATGGGCGCAGGTTGAGAAAATGGGGAACGGTGGCATCAATAGGCCGGGGTGGATGAAGTCAATGGACACCCCTATGGACGACCAACGCACAATCGACAATCTGGCAGAACGTTACCACACGGATATACAGCGGTATAACAGAGAAGTATACAAGCTGTATGTGGCGGACATAGACATGGACAACGATGGAAAAAATGAGAAGGTGTTACGTGAGCATAACGGATTGTGTGGAGAATCAGCTCATTATGCAGCCATTGCATTATTCGTTTTGGATGAGAAAGGCGATGCGGTTAATGTCCAAAAATCAAGGCCGTTGTTTCAGGATTCAAATTCTAATCGATGGGCCGAGGATATTCAGCAAAAAGGAGTTTTTGGAAACGGTAGCATGTACGACGCATTTATCTACAAAGAAAGATCTTATTTTGACCGATGGACGTGGACCGGAGTATGGGTTTACCAGATTTCAAATGGCAAAACGGAAGCAGTCTGTCATCTAAATTGATTGGGGAGAACATCATGCAAATACATAGCGCAAATTACACAACAGAAGTATTTAATTTCATCGTTGGTGCGGAAGGCTTTAATAATCGAATTAAAGGGGTCAGCTTCGCATTTAATTTCGAATAATCAAAACAACCATGCCACGTCGCCCGCGCATTAAGTTGGCCGACATCCCGCAGCACATCGTGCAGCGCGGAATCAATTGCAAGCCGTGTTTCTTCGCCGGAGCGAGCCGGGTTATTTGAACATTAAACGGTCTGGTCGGGCATAACCACCGCCGGTGTTATGATACGCCACGTTTTGAATCCCGAGCTCGATGGCGTATGAACCTACTTAAATCTCTGGCTACCATCAGCAGCCTGACGCTGGTTTCGCGCATCCTCGCTTTCGTGCGCGACGTGCTGATCGCCAGGATATTTGGCGCGGGCATGGCCACCGACGCGTTCTTCGTCGCTTTCAAATTACCCAACCTGCTGCGCCGTCTGTTTGCCGAGGGCGCGTTCTCGCAGGCGTTCGTGCCGATCTTCGGCGAATACAAGCACCGCCGCGGCCATGAAGAAACCCAGTTGCTGGTCGATCATGTCACCACCATGTTGGCGCTTATCTTGTTCATCGTCACGCTGGTCGGCATCATCGCCGCGCCGGTCATTGTGTATATCAGCGCGCCGGGCTTCCTCAAGGATGCGCCTAAGTTCGACCTGACCGTGCAACTGCTGCGCATCACCACACCGTACATCTTCTTCATCTCGCTGGTCGCGGTGGCTGCAGGCATACTTAACACCTACAACCGGTTCTGGGTGCCGGCCTTTGCGCCGATTCTTCTCAATCTGTGTTTCATCGGTGCCGCGCTGTGGCTGGCGCCGTATTTCGACCCGCCGATACTGGCATTGGCCTGGGCGGTGTTCATCGCGGGTTTTGTGCAGCTGGCGTTCCAGATCCCGTTCCTGAAAAAGATCGGCATGCTGCCGCGCATCCGCTTCAGTCTGAAAGATGCCGGGATGCGCCGCGTCATCAGGCAGATGGGGCCGGCGGTGTTCGGCGTGTCGATCGCGCAGATCAGTCTGATCATCAATACCATCTTCGCCTCATTCCTGGCGGCGGGCAGCGTGTCCTGGCTGTATTACGCGGACCGGCTGATGGAATTTCCGTCCGGTGTGCTGGGTGTGGCGCTGGGTTCGATATTGCTGCCCTCGCTGTCCAAGTGCCATGCCGACAACAACACTGCGGAATATTCGAAGCTGCTTGATTGGGGATTGCGCCTGACCGTGATGCTGACCCTGCCCGCCGCGCTGGCGCTGGGCATGATCGCGGTGCCGTTGCTGTCGACCTTTTTCCAGCGCGGTGCATTCGGCGCGCACGATGTGCAGATGACCAGTTACGCGCTGATCGGTTACAGCATCGGCCTGATCGGCATGATCCTGGTGAAGATCCTCGCGCCGGGTTTCTATGCCAGGCAGGACATCAGGACGCCGGTGAAGATCGGCCTGTTCACGCTGTTCGCGACGCAGGCGATGAATGCGCTGTTCGTGTTCGGCCTGGATCTGAAACATGCCGGGCTTGCGCTCTCGATCGGACTGGCGGCCTGCCTGAATTCCGCGATCCTGTTCTACTTCCTGCGCAAGCACGGCATCTACCGGCCCGAGATAGGCTGGGCGAAATTCTTCTTCAAGGTGTGCATCGCGGTCGCTGCGCTGGCCGTCACCTTGTGGTTCGGCATGGGCAGCGAGCAAAGTTGGTTGAGCAGTTCGGGTTGGCCGCGCGTGCTGCGCCTGTCCGCGCTGGTGGCAGGCGGGGTGGCGGTTTATTTTGCTGTGCTGTTTATGCTGGGATTCCGGCCCAGGGATTTTTCCAGACGGGCGATCAGCTGACAGTCCGCCGCGGTCTTCAGTCGTTATGCGCGACGATATGGAAGCGCAAGGCCAGTTCATCCTTAACCTGGATCGCGCCGCCCAGTATCGACAACGGGGTGATGCCAAAATCGCTTTGCTTGAGCGACATCTTGCCATCGACGGCGATCCCGTCGCGCAGGGTTTCGATTTTTGCATCTACCGCATAGCTGTGCGTCATGCCGTGCAGTGTGATCGCGACGGCCAGTGCCCGGCGTTCGGCATCCGGACGTGTGACATGGATCAGCGTGTCGGGAAAGTGTTCGGCATCCAGCGTTTTCTCCAGCATGTTGCGGCGTGTGCCCGCGATGTCCGACGGCGACGGTTGTGTGTCGAATCCGGCTTTGCTGCGTAGTTCCGCTTCGTCCACGGCCAGTTGCGACAACGGAATGTAGAGGTCGGCGCTGGCGTCGGCCATCGTGATGTAACCGTTCAAATTGTGGCTGGCAACGATATGGTCATGCCCCAGGCCCGGCAACCAGCCGGCGCGGCGAACTTCGATGACCACCAGCGACTTGGCCGGGTCCACACTCAGCACTTCCTGTCCCTTGAAGCGGGCCAGTTGGTAATGGGGCAGCGGGAAATCTTCGGGCAGTTGCGTATTGCCCTGGCCCGCTGGTGCAGCGAACGCCGCGGTTGTCAGCATGCACAACCCGATCAAGCAGAGATTCGAATATACCGGCTTCATGAATGCTCGCATTGTATTATTTTGCCAGCGCTGTGACATGCATTGCCTTCTCAATCTCCGCGCGGGTCCGGTGCGGTGCGAACAGCTCGATGAAGTCATAGGTATAGCCGCGCAGATATTCGTTCTTGCGGATCGCGATGCGCGTGGTGCTGGGCTTGAACAGATGTCCCGCATCCAGCATGCGCAGCTGTTTGTCGCGCTCGGGGATGAACGCCATCCTGGCCAGTATGCCGATGCCCAATCCC
>JBBRDZ010000168.1:0-3996 GCA_038203435.1 Burkholderiales bacterium | reverse complement strand
CCTTCGGTGTGGCCCCTTCATTGGTGGTTTACGAATGGGCTTTGAAAGGTTTGGGCAAATGGGGCTGGTTTGCCGCTTTCATTTATTGCGCAGCGACGGCGTTGCGTTTGGCGCGCTTCAACACCAATATCGATGTGGTGGACAAGCGCTATTTTCAGGGTTTGCCCAGCCCGGCGGCAGCGGCGCTCATCGCCGGTTTTGTATGGGTGATGCATGATTACGATATCACCGGAGAATCGGTCCACTGGTACGCTGCCGTGCTGGCGGTGTTTGCGGGATTGAGCATGGTCAGCAATCTGCCGTTCTACAGCTTCAAAGACTTCAATATGCGAAAAAGCGTGCCCTTCGTCGCGATATTCCTCGCGGCACTGTTTTTTATCTTTATCTCCAGTTATCCGCCCGGGGTATTGTTTGGATTATTCATGTGTTACGCCTTGTCCGGCTATGTGATGTGGGTCTGGCGTAAGCGCCAGAAACAACCGCCCATTGCATGAGGCGATAAAACTGGTTATATTGACGCCATGCATTTCTCCACGCACATCGCAACACTCCATTCCACGTTCAGCCTGCTGGCTGCGCTGCTGCTGCGCGGCGCGCGCTAACCATAACCCCTACAAATTCGAAATATGCGCGGTAACCTTGGCGGTTCCGCAGGCTTATTCTATTTAGCAATGGAGATCAACATGACAGAAAAATTGATAATTTTTGATACGACCTTACGCGATGGCGAGCAGAGTCCGGGCGCGGCAATGACCAAGGACATGAAGGTACGCATCGCCCGCCAGCTGGAAAAGTTGGGCGTGGATATCATCGAGGCAGGTTTTGCAGCTGCCAGTCCCGGCGATTTTGAAGCGGTACGTGCAGTGGCTAGCGCTGTAAAGGATGCCACGGTGTGTTCGTTGGCCCGTGCGATCGAGAACGATGTGCGCCGCGCGGGCGAATCGATCAAGCCGGCCAGATCAGGCCGTATACATACCTTTATTGCCACCAGCCCGATTCACATGCAACACAAATTGCGCATGACGCCGGATCAGGTCGTCGAACGCGCGGTGAGTGCGGTCAAGTGGGCGCTGGAATATACCGATAATGTCGAATTTTCTGCCGAGGATGCGGTGCGATCAGACATGGACTTTTTGGTGCGGGTTTTCGACGCGGTGATACAGGCGGGCGCCAAGACGTTAAATGTACCGGATACGGTGGGTTATTCCATTCCAGCGGCCTGGGGAGATCGCATCAAGCAGTTGATCGAACGCGTGCCGAATTCGGACAAGGTGATCTGGTCCACCCATTGCCACAACGATTTGGGCCTGGCGGTGGCCAATTCATTGGCCGCCGTGATGAACGGCGTGCGCCAGGTCGAGTGCACGATCAACGGCCTGGGCGAGCGAGCCGGCAATGCATCTTTGGAAGAGATCGTGATGGCAGTGAAAACCCGGCGCGATATCTTCAATCTTGATACGCGCATCGACACGACGCAGATCGTGCCGACATCCAAGCTGGTGTCCAGCATCACCGGCTATCCGGTGCAACCGAACAAGGCCATCGTTGGCGCGAACGCGTTTGCGCATGAGTCCGGTATACATCAGGACGGCGTGATCAAGCATCGCGAGACCTACGAAATCATGCGCGCCGAAGACGTGGGCTGGAATGCCAACAAATTGTCGCTGGGCAAACTTTCCGGGCGCAATGCGTTGCGCCAGCGTTTCACCGCGCTGAACATCGAATTTGCTTCGGAGCAGGCGTTCATTGCGGCGTTCCAGCGCTTCAAGGAACTGGCGGATCGCAAGAGCGAGATCTTCGACGAGGACTTGCAGGCTCTGGTCAGCGATGAAGCCGTTGCTCAGTTCAGTGAGCATTATCGTCTGGTGGCCATGGGAGCGCATTCCGAGACTGGAGTAATGCCGGTGGCGCGTGTGGTGATGAGTATAAACGGAGCGGAGCACCACGCCGATGCGCAAGGCGGCGGGCCGGTGGATGCGACCTTCAAGGCGATAGAACAGATTGTCAACAGCGGCACTCAGCTGCAGTTATATTCGGTTAACAATATCACCAGTGGTACCGATGCCCAGGGCGAAGTGACTGTACGGCTGTGCAAAGGGGAACGGATCGTGAACGGCCAGGGTGCGGATACCGATATCGTGGTGGCCTCTGCCAAGGCGTATCTGAACGCGCTGAACAAACTGCACAGCAAGCTGGAACGTGCACATCCCCAGGTTTGAACTTCGATGCAACTTTCGGTCGGATTCCCAGCGTATTTGGCTGTACCGTTCGTGTCCGACAGGCGGTTGGACACGGCGGCAATAATTGCGTTAAGCTGTTCCCGTTGCAGCTATTATTGCGATATCAATCAACTGCAAACCATAGAAAGGCTTACATCATGAAGAAAAAAATATTGCTGTTATGTATCTCAGGCTGCATTGCGCAACCTGTTTGGGCGGCCAACAACATCAATTTGGTAACGGCCGGGTTTACACAGTCTGATTTTAAAGTTTTCTCGGAAGATATGGGCGCGGCGCTGAGTTACAAACCCATTACTCCACCGACCCCGTTGGGTATCACCGGTTTTGATGTGGGCTTGGAAGTCACTTCGACCAAAATGAGGAATTTTGATACAGCCACCGGCGGCACTACGAATAATCTCGTTATTCCCAAGCTGCATGTCTACAAAGGCCTGCCCCTTAACTTCGATGTAGGTGCATTTTATTCATCGGTACCCACCACCAATATCAAATTCTATGGTGGGGAATTGCGCTACGCCGTACTGGAAGGCGGCGTGGCTTTACCGGCAGTCGGGATCCGGGGCGCAGTGACAAAATTGAGCGGGGTGAGCGCACTGTCACTCAGTACCAAAAGCCTGGATGTGTCGATTTCCAAAGGCTTTGCGATGTTTACACCATATGCGGGGCTAGGCACTGTCTGGGTTGACAGTACGCCAGATACCGCAGCTACGGGTCTGACGAAAGAATCGTTCCGGCAAAATAAAATTTTTGTAGGTGGTAATCTTAACCTGGGCCTGATGAATTTAGCCCTGGAATATGATAAAACCGGTTCGGCTCCTTCTTACAGCGCCAAACTGGGATTTCGCTTCTAGCCGTCCAGTTGCTTCCAAACGACACTCCGTCCGCCACGTAGAATATGGGCGGACGTGGGTTTCAGCCTGTTCGTTGTTATCATGTGCCGAGTATTCTCGACGAAGGACAGCAACTTTCTCCCCCTGTCTGAATCGATGTGATGGCTTTGCCGAACGCTGCCTGCTGCGCCATGTTCGGCGCACCGGATTATTGTTTTGCGGTTCCCGACATTTCAACCAGTGCTTTGCGCGCCTGCTGCGCGTCTAGCACCGGCTCGTTAAAATCAAACCGCAGCAGTTGTTGATCCGCAAGCACGTCAAAGCCGTCGATATCCATACCCAGCATGGCTACATCCAGCGCCGCGTAATGATGGAAATATTGACAGTAGTTGCGCATCGTATCCTGATGATCGGTGTTCATGTGCGCAATCACATCTGCTTCCTGGTCGATCAAGGGGTAGGGGTGGGCTGCATAATCGCCCATGTCCAACCAGTGTATACGGCCAAATCCGCCGATATAACGGATGGCCATCGGGCGGATGCGATAGAAGGAAAAATCGTGCATCGCTAAGTAAGCCCCGGATTGCGGAAAGTAGCGCAAATAGCGCAGCCCCACCCGCTCGCGGTCTGGCTCGATCACCGCATCCCCCAGAACAGTAACGCGTCCCTGGGCCAGAATCTGTTTGTCTTTCTGGTCGTGACTGATCAGGCTGACGCGCGGATCGTTCTGGATATTCTTGGTATGTTCGGCAAGGGTGCTGATCAATATCAGCAGACTGCCGTCGTGATCTACCAGATAGGGTGTGATCGAGCCGAAAGGGTAGCCGTCGAACTTCTTCGACTGGGTGCTGAGCACGCCATAGCGATGGGCACGTAATACCTGCCTGGCTTCCCGGGTGTTCATCGGTTTGTCACGTCGACAGTTT
>JBBRDZ010000167.1:0-4019 GCA_038203435.1 Burkholderiales bacterium | reverse complement strand
GATCGTCACTTTGGCGTTCTTGGCCGGACGCTCGATGACCACCTTGGATACACCAGCAGTAACCAGCTTCTTTTTCAGGTAAGCACGGACTTCGATGTCCTTGAGCAGCAGCTCGGAGAAATTCTTGCTGTTGGAATACCACTTGGAATCCCAATTTTTACGAATGCATAACCGGAAACCGGTTGGATGAATTTTCTGTCCCATAATCTAGCTCCCGACGCTGACCGTAATGTGGCAAGTTTGCTTTTCAAGGCGATTGCCCTGACCCTTGGCACGCGCCGAGAAGCCTCTTCCCGATGCAGCCTTGTCAACGAAGATGACTTTGACTTTCAGTTCGTCGATGTCGGCGCCATCGTTATGCTCGGCGTTCGCTATCGCGGACTCCAATGCTTTCTTGATGATGGTGGCGGCCTTTTTCGGGCTGAAGGTCAGGATATTGAGTGCCTGCGCAACCGGCAAACCCCGAATCTGGTCAGCCACCAGGCGGCCTTTTTGCGCCGAGAGATGTATTTTTCTTGCAACTGCTGTAGTCATTTTCATCATGCCCCCGGTTTCTTGACCACTGCTTTTTTATCGGCAGAGTGGCCCTTGAAGGTGCGCGTCAGGGAAAACTCACCCAATTTGTGTCCCACCATGTTTTCGGATACGTACACCGGAATATGCTGCTTGCCGTTGTGCACCGCGATGGTCAAGCCGACGAACTCGGGCAGAACCGTGGAACGGCGCGACCAGGTTTTGACCGGGCGCTTATCGTTGGTCGCGCGCACTGTCTCAATCTTCTTGAGCAAGTGAGCATCGACAAATGGACCTTTTTTGACTGAACGTGCCATATTTATCTACCCCTTAAACCTGAAAGCGACGGCGTACGATCATGCCGGTTGTGCGCTTGTTGCGACGCGTGCGGAAACCTTTGGCCGGCACACCCCATGGGCTGACCGGATGACGGCCCGCTGCAGTTTTTCCTTCGCCACCGCCGTGCGGGTGATCGACCGGGTTCATCACCACCCCGCGGACAGTCGGGCGGACACCGCGCCAGCGCATCGCGCCGGCCTTGCCGATCGAGCGCAGGCTATGTTCAGAATTACCCACTTCGCCGAGCGTTGCCTTGCAATCGATGTGCACCTTACGGATCTCGCCGGAGCGCAAACGCAACTGCGCGTAGCTGCCTTCACGCGCCAGCAACTGCACTGAAGTACCTGCAGAACGCGCCAGCTGCGCGCCTTTGCCCGGCAACATCTCGATGCAATGCACAGTCGAACCGACCGGCACGTTGCGCAATGGCATCGCATTGCCAGATTTTATCGGCGCTTCCGAGCCGCTCACCAGTGACGCGCCGGCAGCAACGCCCTTGGGAGCGATAATGTAACGGCGCTCGCCGTCGGCATAGCACAGCAACGCCAGGTTGGCACTGCGGTTCGGGTCGTATTCCAAACGCTCTACCGTCGCAGGAATGCCGTCCTTGTCGCGCTTGAAGTCGACCAGGCGATAATGCTGCTTGTGGCCACCGCCCATGTGACGCGTGGTGATGTGCCCGTTGTTGTTGCGGCCCGCAGTTCGGGTTTGCTTTTCCAGCAAAGCCGCGACCGGCTTGCCCTTATGCAGGTCGCGATTGACAACGCGCACGACGGCACGCTGCCCCGGGGTGGTTGGTTTAAGTTTAATCAATGCCATGATGGTTATCCTTGCTCGCTTGCAGCAAAATTGATCTCTTGACCGGCAGCCAGACAAACATAGGCTTTCTTCCAGTCGTTGCGGCGTCCGAGGATGCGGCCACTGCGCTTGACCTTGCCTTTGACGCAGGCCACTTGCACACTATCCACTGTCACCTTGAACATCATTTCAACGGCAGCCTTGATTTCCGGCTTGGTCGCATCGGTTGCGACACGGAAGATCACCTGCTCGTTCTTTTCTGCGATCATGGTCGCTTTTTCGGAGATTTGCGGCGCAAGCAACACGTTCATCAAACGCTCCTGACTGAATTGTTGCTTGCTCATGCGAACATCTCCTCAATTTTAGCCACTGCATTGCGCGTCACCAGCACATTCGGGAAACGCACCAGACTGACCGGATCGGCCTGGTTGGCTTCCAGCACCAGAACATTCGCAAGATTGCGGGAAGACAGATACAGGTTCTCATCGATACTGTCGGTGATGATCAGCAAACGGAAGCGTGTCGTATCGACACCCAAACCCTTGATCTTCTGCGCCAGCGACTTGGTTTTTGGAGACTCGACTGTCAGGCTGTCCACGACCATCAAACGGTTTTCGCTGACCAGCCTGGACAATATCGACGCATAGCCGGCGCGATACATCTTGCGATTGACCTTTTGCGTGTAATTCTCTTCGGCGGTGTTCGGGAATATCTTGCCGCCGCCACGCCACAACGGGCTGGAAGCCATACCGGCACGCGCGCGTCCGGTACCCTTTTGCGCGAACGGTTTGCGCGTGCTCTTGGCGATCTCGCTACGGCCCTTTTGCTTGCTGTTGCCGGCACGCGCATTGGCCTGATAGGCAGTGATCAGTTGATGGACCAGATCCTCGTTGTACTCGCGACCGAACAATTCATCGGACGCTTTCAGATTTGCGCTCGACTGACCTTTATCGTTAATGACTTTAAGTTCCATTACACACCTGCCTTGACTGCGGGACGCACGATGATACTGCTGTTGATACTGCCCGGTACGGCACCCTTGACCAGCAACAGTTGGCGAGCAACGTCAATGCGCACCACCTGCAGATTCTGCACTGTGCGCTGCACGTCACCCAGATGGCCGGTCATGCGCTTACCCGGAAATACACGACCCGGATCCTGCGCCATACCGATGGAGCCGGGTACATTATGCGATTTGGAGTTACCGTGCGAGGCGCGACCCGATTTGAAATGGTGGCGCTTGATGGTGCCGGCGTAACCCTTACCTTTGGATACACCCGTGACATCCACGAGCTGGCCCACCTGGAATATCTCGACGCTGACCACAGAACCTGCCTGCAATCCGTCCAGCTGTCCAGGGGATACGGTGAATTCTTTCAGTGCACTTCCGGCTTCCACACCCGCCTTGGCGTAGTGTCCGGCGGCAGCCTTGCTGACGCGACCGGGACGACGCACGCCGTGTGCCAACTGCACAGCGGTGTAGCCATCGGTGCCAGCGGATTTAACCTGAGTGACACGATTGTTGGACACTTCCAGCACAGTCACCGGCAACGAAGAACCGTCATCGGTAAATACGCGGGTCATGCCAATCTTGCGACCGACAAGTCCTAAGCTCATTTTCATTTCCTCTTGTTAAGGGGCTGACTACAATTGGTCAGCCGATTTTACATAGCAACATAAATCTACTGCGCAAATGAATGGCTGCGTTGCGCGGTGCTCGGAATCCTCATGTATAAAACATACATTCCGGCTCCTGCGCTCCGTGCGCCTTACCCTTCATCCGCTCGCTACGATTTCTGTCGCTATGTATAACTCGTTATTACTGCAACTTTATTTCTACATCCACACCCGCTGGCAGATCCAGCTTCATCAGTGCATCCACCGTCTTGTCGGTAGGATCAACGATGTCCATCAAACGCAGATGCGTACGGATCTCGAACTGGTCGCGCGAAGTCTTGTTGACGTGCGGGGAACGCAACACGTCGAAGCGCTCAATCTTGGTCGGCAACGGGACCGGGCCATTCACCACTGCACCGGTACGCTTCGCTGTCTCAACGATACGCGCAGCCGATTGGTCGATCAAACGATAATCAAACGCCTTCAGGCGAATGCGGATTTTTTGGCTTTGCATAATCTTCTCTTGCATTGATGCGGCAATGCCGCTAATTAAAGAACGAAATCGCGTGGTTCAGGCCAGTGACCTGCACCACGCGAGGGGGCGCATTGTATTCCTACTCGATAATCTTTGCAACCACTCCTGCGCCGACGGTACGACCGCCCTCGCGGATCGCGAAACGCAGACCTTCCTCCATCGCGATCGGGTTGATCAGGTTCACCGTGATGCTGACGTTGTCGCCCGGCATCACCAT
>JBBRDZ010000166.1:0-4127 GCA_038203435.1 Burkholderiales bacterium | reverse complement strand
GTATTCACACCCTGCCCTGCCAGCGGATGCATATTATGCGCGGCATCGCCGATCAATGCCACGCGCGGCGCGGTGATCTGCGGCAACACCAGCAGGCGCAGCGGGAAGGCGGCGGGCGGCGTGAGCAGTTGCAGCTTGCCGAGGCGGTGCCGCGCCGCGCTCGCCACCTCCGCGCATAACGCATCAGCCGGCAACGCCAGCAGTCGTGCCGACTGTTCGGTACTCACCGACCACACCATCGAGACGCGGTCGCCGGACAGCGGCAGCAGCGCGAGGATGCCGTCCGTCTGGAACCATTGGTGCGCGATACCGCGATGCGGCAAGGTGCAGGAAAAATTCGCCACCACCCCGTGCTGGCGGTAGTCCAGCGGCGCGGCGCTGATGCCCGCCTGATTGCGCACCCAGGAATCGCGCCCGTCCCCGCCGACAACCAGTTTGGCGCGCAGTTCGCGGCCGTCTGCCAGCGTGAGCGTGGCGGCATCGGCGGCGAATGCCAGCCGGCTGCACACCGCCGGTTGTATCAGGGTGAGGTTCTCCTGCTGCTGCAACACTTGCCACAACGCGTGCTGCAACGCGCGGTTTTCCAGGATGCACGCCAGTTCCGCGACGCCCATCTGATAGGCGCTGAATTCCAGTTCACCATCCGTGTCACCGAACACCCGCATCGTCGTCACCGGTGCGATGCGAGCGGCATCGAGCAAACTCCAGGCGCCCGCTTGTTCGAGGAAGCTGCGACTGCCCGGGCTGATCGCGTAGATGCGGCTATCCCAATCGTCAGAGATATCCCCGCCGCCAGCCGGCGCATCCCTGCGCATCAGCGAGGACTGACTTTCCACCAACGCCAGCGACAGCCCGCTGTGTTTGAGTGCTGCGGCCAGACTGGCACCCACCAGCCCCCCGCCTATGATCACGACATCGAATTCCATACGCAGAATCATAGCATGTGACCGAGATTGATTTATAATCCCACCCCCGCAGGAAACCATCCGGCGAAAAAACAGAACCAGACAATAATAAGACACATGCGCATCGGCCCCTACCAACTGAAAAACAATCTGATCGTCGCCCCGATGGCGGGCGTCACGGATCGTCCGTTCCGCATGCTATGCAAGCGCATGGGCGCGGGCATGGCGGTCAGTGAGATGGTGTCGTCCAATTCCCTGCTGTACGGTTCGGAAAAGACCTTGCGGCGTGCCAACCATGAAGGCGAAGTCGACCCGATCTCGGTGCAGATCGTCGGCGCCGATCCGGTGATGCTGGCCCAGGCCGCTCGATACAACGTCGACAACGGCGCGCAGATCATCGATATCAACATGGGTTGCCCGGCGAAAAAGATCTGCAATGTGATGGCCGGTTCCGCACTACTGCAGAACGAACCGCTGGTGGCGCAATTGCTGGCCGCGGTGGTCGGCGCGGTGCACGTTCCTGTCACGCTGAAGATACGCACCGGCTGGGACAAGGCCAACCGCAATGCGATACGCATCGCGAAGATCGCCGAAGATTCCGGCATCCAGGCGCTGGCGATCCACGGCCGCACCCGCGCCTGCGCCTACACCGGCGATGCCGAGTACGACACCATCGCTGCGGTCAAGGCCAGCGTGAACATCCCCATCATCGCCAACGGCGACATCACCACCCCGGAAAAAGTCAAATACGTGCTGGAGCAGACCGGCGCGGACGCGGTGATGATCGGCCGTGCGGCACAGGGTCGCCCGTGGCTGTTCCGCGAGATCGAACACTTTATAAACACCGGCGCACATCTCCCCCCACCGCAGGTCGGCGAGATCCACCGCGTGTTGCGCGACCATGTGCACGAACTGTACGGCTTCTACGGCGAGCACACCGGCTTGCGCGTCGCGCGCAAGCACATCTCCTGGTACACCAAGGGACTGGCCGGCTCGGCGCATTTCCGCCATGGTATGAACCAGCTCGAAAGCCCCGAAGCACAACTGGCGGCGGTGGACGAATTCTTTGCGGAACAGGCGCAGCGCGGCACACAACTGCATTACCTGGAGGAACTGGCGGCATGAGCGAATGTTTGGTCAACGAAAACGACATGGCGCGCTACGTGCGCCGCGCGCTCAAGGAATATTTCAAGGACCTGGATGGCGAAGATCCCTGCTGCGGGATGTACGACATGGTGGTCTGCTGCGTTGAAAAACCGCTGCTCGAAATGGTGCTGGAACACGCCGGCGGCAATCAGACACGTGCCGCGCAATTGCTCGGCATCAACCGCAATACCCTGCGCAAGAAGATGCAACTTCACGGCATCGTGTAGCCCGGCATTCCGGCGCAGGCCGGAATCCAGCGGTTTTATCCAATATGTCTTTGAAGTTTTGTTTCCCCCGCGTTGCGGGGGTGATTTTTCACTAACTGGATTCCGGCCTGCGCCGGAATGACGAATTATTATTTGATTGGAATCATCATGGCAGCAATCAAGCAAGCACTCATCAGCGTATCGGACAAGTCCGGCGTACTCGAATTCGCGCAGGGGCTGAACCAGCTCGGCGTCGCGATCCTCTCCACCGGCGGCACCGCCAAGCTGCTCGCCGACAACGGCATCCCGGTCACCGAAGTGGCCGACTACACCGGCTTCCCGGAGATGCTCGACGGCCGCGTAAAAACATTGCAGCCGAAAGTCCACGCCGGCATCCTGGCGCGGCGCGACCTGCCCGAGCATGTCGCCACGCTAAAGAAACACAACATCCCGACCATCGACCTGGTGGTGGTGAACCTCTACCCGTTCGCGGCGACCATCGCCAAGCCGGGTTGCACATTGGAAGACGCCATCGAGAACATCGACATCGGCGGACCGACCATGGTGCGCGCGGCGGCGAAAAACCATGGTCATGTCGCCATCGTCACCGACCCCGCCGACTATGCCGACGTGCTGGCCGAGATGCAGACCAACAAAGGCTCGGTGAGCGACGCGACGCGCTTCGATCTGGCCAGAAAAGCCTATTCGCACACTGCCGCCTACGATGCCGCAATCAGCAACTACCTGACCACCATCAATGCGGACGGCACCAGGAGCGCGTTCCCGGCGCAGATCAATTTCAACTTCGCCAAGGTGCAGGAGATGCGCTACGGCGAGAACCCGCACCAGAGCGCCGCGTTCTACCGTGACCTGGTCCCGGTGCCGGGAGGCCCTTCGACTATGCTCAGGACAGGCATCGCCGACTACACCCAACTGCAGGGCAAGGAACTGTCCTACAACAACATCGGTGATGCCGATGCGGCCTGGGAACTGGTCAAGACCTTCGACCAGCCCGCCTGCGTGATCGTCAAGCATGCCAACCCTTGCGGTGTGGCGATTGCCGACACGCCGTTGAATGCCTACAAGCTGGCCTATGCGACCGACACCACTTCCGCGTTCGGCGGCATCATCGCGTTCAACCGCGAGCTGGATGCCGACAGTGCTGCGCAGATCACCGCCAACCAGTTCGTCGAACTGATCATCGCACCGTCCGCAACCGAGGCGGCACTCAAGGTCACCGCGGCGAAACAGAACGTGCGCGTGCTCGCCGTACCGCTGTCCAATGCGCACAACCAGTATGACTTCAAGCGCGTCAACGGCGGCCTGCTGGTGCAATCGCCGGATACGCTCAACGTGCAGGAATCACAACTCAAGTCCGTGAGCAAAGTAAAGCCCAGCCCCGCGCAATTGCAGGACCTGCTGTTCGCCTGGCGCGTGGCGAAATATGTGAAATCCAACGCCCTCGTGTTCTGCAAGAACGGCCAGACGCTGGGCGTCGGCGCCGGGCCGATGAGCCGCGTCGACAGCACACGCATCGCCAGCATCAAGGCGCAGAACGCCGGCTTGTCGCTGGCCGGTTCGGTCGTGTCGTCGGACGCCTTCTTCCCGTTCCGCGACGGCATCGATGTGCTCGCCGAGGCGGGTGCCAAGGCGGTGATCCAGCCGGGCGGCTCGATGCGCGACGAGGAAGTGATCGCGGCAGCGGACGAACATGGCATCGCGATGGTGTTTACCGGCTTCCGCCACTTCAGGCATTAATCCGGACGGCCCACGGGACCGTTTCTGTTTTGTAGGAGCCCGACTTGTCGGGCGAGCTCAATAAATATCGCGCAGCAAGCTGCACTCCTACAATAACGCGCTACGCTAAATG
>JBBRDZ010000165.1:0-4187 GCA_038203435.1 Burkholderiales bacterium | reverse complement strand
GCGCGGTATCGGCATCCTTGCTGTCCACGATCACCACCATGCCGATGCCGCAGTTGAAGGTGCGGTACATCTCCTGCGGGGCGACATTGCCCAACTCGCGCAGCCAGTCGAATAAAGCGGGGGTATGCCAGGCCTTGCCGTCGAGTTGTGCGACGACGTTCTCCGGCAATACCCGCGGCACGTTCTCCAGCAGGCCGCCGCCGGTGATGTGCGCCATGCCTTTCACGGTCAGGGACTTC
Source organism: Burkholderiales bacterium (assembly GCA_038203435.1). Lineage (GTDB taxonomy): Bacteria > Pseudomonadota > Gammaproteobacteria > Burkholderiales > Gallionellaceae > Gallionella. The sequence continues at coordinate 3,948 of JBBRDZ010000165.1, read as the reverse complement.
ATCAGTGCCAGCAGCGGTTTCACGTAGATGCGCGTCGGTGCCATGATCAGATCGGCCAGCGACTTGCCGTCGAGTTTCTGTTTGAGATCGACCTGGTGCGTGCTGATGATCTTGCGCACCAGCGAATAGCCGTTGGAGTGCGCGCCGTTCGAGGCAAGGCCGATCACGACATCGCCGGCCTTGATATCTGCGCCGGTAATGATGTCTGCTTTTTCAACCACGCCGACCGCGAAACCGGCCAGGTCGTATTCCCCGGCCGGATACATGCCCGGCATCTCGGCGGTCTCGCCGCCGATCAACGCACAACCGGCCTGTTCGCAGCCGAAAGCGATGCCCTTGATGACCTCGGTGGCGGCCTCCACATCCAGCTTGCCGCAGGCGAAATAATCGAGGAAGAACAGCGGTTCCGCGCCCTGCACCAGGATGTCGTTGACGCTCATGCCGACCAGGTCGATGCCCACCGTGTCATGGCGGTTCAGTTCGAAAGCGAGTTTGAGTTTGGTGCCGACGCCGTCGGTGCCGGACACCAGCACCGGCTCACGGTATTTTTTGGAGATCTCCACCAGCGCGCCGAAGCCGCCGATGCCATTCAGCACTTCCGGGCGCATGGTGCGCTTGGCAAACGGTTTGATGTTCTCGACCAGCCGGTCGCCCGCATCCATATCTACACCGGCATCCCGGTAGGTCAGGCTGCCGCTGGCAGCGGTGGCAGGATTGTTGGTCGGACTATTCAAGTTGAGTTCTCGCTTTCTTCAGGATAAAGTGCCGCACGATTATTCGCGAATTTTACCCGAAATGAACCTGTCCCGCTTTGCTGCATTGCAATGGCTGTCCTTTGCCGCGGTGCTCGCTGTGCTGATGTATTTCCTCAGCCCGATACTGCTGCCATTCGTCGCGGCAGGCATCCTGGCCTATATCTGCAATCCGCTGGTACAGCGTTTGTGTGCCTGCAAAATACCGCGCACGGCGGCGGTGTTGCTGGTGATGTGCGGATTGTTGCTGACGTGCACGCTGCTGCTGCTGATCATGTTGCCGTTGCTGGAGAAGGAGGTCAGCCGGTTTGTGAGCCGCCTGCCGGACTGGGTCGAGGCGGCGCGCGTGCACCTGTTGCCGTTGCTGCAAAGCTGGTTCGGCACGGAATTGCAATGGGACAGCGCCGCGGTGAAAAAGTTGTTGGTCAGCCACAGTCAAGGTGCCGGCGGGATAGTGGAAAAACTGCTGCCGTGGCTGGGCAGCGGCGGCGGCGCGATCATCGGTGTGCTGGTCGATCTGCTGTTGATCCCGGTGGCGATGTTCTACCTGCTGCGCGACTGGAACGACAATCTGGCGCGCGTGGACAGACTGACGCCGCGTCACATGCACGCGAAGGCAAAGGAGATCGTCATCGAGATCGATCGTATCCTGGCAGAATTCCTGCGCGGACAGATCTCCGTGATGCTGTTGATGAGTGCCTATTATGTGCTGGTGTTGTGGCTGGTCGGGCTGGAGTTCGCGCTGCCCATCGGCATCGTCGCCGGCTTGCTGGTATTCGTGCCATATCTGGGCATGATCACCGGCCTGGTGCTCGCCACACTGGCGGCGCTGATGCAGTTCAGCACATTTGGCAACGTGGCGCTGGTATGGGCGGTGTTCGGCGCGGGCCAGTTGCTGGAGGGCATGGTCATCACACCCTGGCTGGTCGGCGAGCGCGTCGGTTTGCATCCGCTGGCGGTGATCTTCGCGCTGCTGGCGTTCGGGCAACTGTTCGGTTTTTTCGGCCTGCTGCTGGCCTTGCCGCTGTCCGCCATCCTGCTGGTCACGCTGCGCTACGGCATGGTGTGGTATCTTTCCAGCACCATGTATCTCCGGCAATGAGCATGCCTCTCGATTTTCGCATTTCCGTAATGCATCCGTGCGCCCGCTGCCGCGCGACGCACAGACTTTACGTCGAACTATTTCCATTCCGCATCACGCATCTCGGGGGACGGTCTTGAGTCAGCTGTTGCTCGATATCGCGCCGGACCGGCAACCGACGCTGGATAATTATGTGGCGGGACGCAATCTGGAGTTGCTTTCGGCGTTGCGCCACGCTTTGTCGGGCGACAGCAGCGAGCGCTGTTTCTATGTGTGGGGCGAAACCGGTAGCGGCAAGAGTCATCTGTTACAGGCCTGCGTGCATGACGCGCAGAAAAACGGTCGCGTCACGATCTATACCCGTGGCGGTGTTCCGGCTCACAGTGCGGATCCGGCCGTGGGGGCGGTGGATGATGTCGGGTCACTCGACGCTGCAGCGCAGATCGAACTGTTCAATCTGTACAACCAGATGCGCGACAGCGGGGCGATGCTGCTGGTCAGCGGCAATGTTTCCCCGCTGCATCTGCAGGTGCGCGACGACCTGCGCACGCGATTGGGATGGGGGTTGGTGTATCAGGTGCATGGACTGAGCGATGCGGAAAAAGCCCAGGCGCTGACGCAGCACGCGCATCAGCGCGGCTATCTGCTGCCGGTCGAGGTCACGCAATATCTGTTGCGCCACGGGCGGCGCGACTTGCCCAGTCTGCTCGCGGTGCTGGATGCACAGGACCAGCATTCGCTGCGCCTGCACCGCGCACCGTCCGGGCCGCTGATCAAGGAAATCATGCAACAAGAACTGGAGTTGAAGTGAAACTGGCCTTATTCGATCTTGATAACACCCTGCTCAACGGCGACAGCGATTTCGAGTGGTCGCAATTCCTGATCCGCATCGGCGTGCTCGACCGCGAATTGTTCGAGGCCAGGAACCTGGCGTTCTATGAGCACTACAAGGCGGGAACGCTGGATATCCAGGAGTTCCTCGATTTCCAGTTGAAGCCGTTGTCGCGGCATGCGCGCAAGACGCTGGATGAATGGCATCAGCGCTTCATGCGCGAACAGGTGCTGGCGATGATAGCCCAGCCGGCGCGCGAGCTGGTCGAGCACCATCGCCGGGCCGGCGATGTGTGCGTCATCATCACCGCGACCAACAGCTTTGTCACCGCGCCGATCGCGCATGAGTTCGGTATCGACCATCTGATCGCCACCGAACCGGAACACAAGAACGGTGAATTCACCGGTCGCGTCGCCGGCGTGCCGAGTTTTCGCGAAGGCAAGATCGTTCGCCTGGAGAGCTGGATGAAGCAACAGGGCTGCGACTGGGACAGTTATTCCGACACGACTTTTTACAGCGACTCGCTCAATGATCTGCCGTTGCTCACCAGGGTGAAACATCCGGTCGCGGTGGATCCGGACGACACGCTGCGCCAGTACGCCGTGCAGCACGGTTGGCCGGTGATGAGTTTGAGATGACCGTCTGCATGACATGACAGCCCGGAAAATTTCCCGCTGCAGCAGCTCGTTGCGGCCATCTGACGCTGTTTGGCGATACCTCCGTTCAGCCGGCGCGCATTTTGATTTGAGCCGGTCTTTTCAGTATGATAACCGCCCGTTCACAGACGTCGCGGAACTGCCATGAAGCGAAAAATTCCGGTCTCGATCGCCGCCGTATTGCTGGCGCTAACCTTTGCCGTTGCGGAGGAGATGAATGAGCTGGTGCCCATGGAAGGCGGTGTGCCCATGGACGGGAAGGTTCCCACGCAGAGTTATCACGGGCGGGGAATGATCAATAGCGTGGATGCGAAAGCGGGCAGCATCAAACTGAGCTTCGATCCGATCGCAAGTCTGGGATGGCCGAAGCAGACCATGGATATCGAGGTGCTGGACAAGGCCCTGCTGCACCGCCTGAAGCGCGGGCAGCACGTCATATTCGAGCTGATCGAGGTGGGCAAGGGCAAGTACGCGATCGCTGCGATAGGCGTGACCAAATAGACGCGCCGCCCGTTCCGGACAACACAGGACAATAGTTCAGCGCTGCAGGCCCGCTTCGACTTCCTGCCGTTTGCTGCTCCCGACCAGCCGTTCCGCCAGGATCAACGCAAAATCCATCGCCGTACC
>JBBRDZ010000164.1:0-4356 GCA_038203435.1 Burkholderiales bacterium | reverse complement strand
CCTCGCCGAGCAGGACCGCGCCCGTGCAGTAGCCGATTACTTCGCCGGAATGACGGTTCGTTATGCGATCCGTGAACAGCGCCGGATGTTTGCGGTCGAAGAAACGCAAGCTTGAATCCCGGAATTGCCGGGCGGCCGGGAGTCGTGGTTGCCCATCATCCCCAGACAAGGTAGAATTTCCGCCCTTTCGCTTGTGGATTGGCCGTGGCGACACGTGTCGCCATTTTTTTGCACCATTAGATTTGACCGAGGAACGCCGTGAGCAACAGTTCTTTACCGATGCAGCAAGGTTTGTACGATCCGCGCCAGGAGCGCGATGCCTGTGGGGTTGGTTTTGTAGCCCATATCAAGGGCAAGCAAAGCCACGACATGGTAAGCCAGGGCCTGAAGATACTGGAAAATCTGACGCATCGCGGCGCGGTAGGTGCCGATCCGCTGGCCGGCGACGGTGCCGGTATCCTGTTGCAAATTCCCGATCAATTCCTGCGTGACGAAATGGGCTGGGGCAATATCAAGCTGCCAGCAGCCGGAGAATACGGAGTCGGGATGCTGTTCCTGCCGCGCGATGCGGCCGCGCGTGCCGCATGCGAAGCGATCGTTACCGCAAAGATCGCCGCCGAAGGCCAGCATTTGCTGGGTTGGCGCGATGTGCCGGTGGACAGTACCGGGCTGGGCGAGAGCGTCAAAAGGGTCGAGCCCGTGGTGCGCCAGGTATTCATCGCGCGCGGTAAAAACTGCGCCGACGCCGATGCGTTCGAGCGCAAACTGTTCGTCATCCGCAAGACCATGGAACACGCGATCAGCGGTTTGGGCAAGGCGCAAGGCAAAGGATTCTATTGTCCCTCGATGTCGGCACGCACCATCGTCTACAAGGGCATGCTGCTGGCCGATCAGGTGGGCAAGTACTATCTCGATCTGCAGGATTCCCGCGTGGTCAGCGCACTTGCACTGGTACACCAGCGTTTTTCCACCAACACCTTCCCGACCTGGGACCTGGCGCATCCGTTCCGCATGATCGCGCACAACGGCGAGATCAACACGGTGCGAGGTAATGTGAACTGGATGGCTGCGCGTCACGCGGCAATGTCTTCCAAGCTGCTCGGTGAGGATCTGGAAAAGCTCTGGCCATTGATCGTGGATGGCCAGTCCGACTCAGCCTGTTTCGACAATGCGCTGGAGCTGCTGGTGGCGGGCGGATATTCATTGCCGCATGCGATGATGCTGCTGATACCCGAGGCTTGGGCAGGCAATCCGCTGATGGACGAGGAGCGTCGCGCATTCTACGAATACCACGCCGCGCTGATGGAGCCGTGGGACGGCCCCGCCGCCGTGGCATTCACCGATGGCCGCATGATAGGCGCGACACTGGATCGCAACGGTCTGCGTCCGGCGCGCTATCTGATCACCGAAGACGACCTGGTGCTGATGGCCTCCGAGATGGGCGTGCTGGATATTCCGCAACACAAGATCGTCAAGAAATGGCGTTTGCAGCCCGGCAAGATGTTTTTGATCGACATGCAGGCCGGGCGCATCGTGGATGATACCGAGCTGAAGAACCAGCTCGCCGCAGCCAAACCCTATCGCGCATGGATACAAAAATCGCGCTATTTCCTCGGCGACCTGACTTATGTGGCAGCGAAACCAAAACTGAATGCATCCCTGCTGGATAGCCAGCAAGCATTCGGCTATACGCAGGAAGATCTGAAATTCATCCTGGCGCCGATGATCAACGCGGGCGAGGAGCCGACCGGCTCGATGGGGACAGATGCCGCGCTGGCAGTATTGTCGAACAAGAATCGTTCCTTCTACGATTACTTCCAGCAATTGTTCGCGCAGGTGACCAATCCGCCTATCGATCCGATCCGCGAAGAGATCGTGATGTCGTTGACTTCGTTCATTGGTCCAAAACCCAACCTGTTGGGGATCGAAGAGACCGATCCGACCTTGCGCCTGGAGGTACATCAACCGGTGCTGTCGAATGACGACATCGCCAAATTGCGCAACATCGACCAGCTTACCCAGGGTCGTTACCGTTCGCTGGTGCTGGATATGACTTACCCGGCAAGCCAGGGGGCGGCGGGTTGCGAGAAAACGGTGCAGGTGCTGTGCGCTGCTGCAGACAAGGCGGTGGCCGACGGCTATAACGTGCTGATCCTGTCGGATCGCGCAATGTCGGCCAAGCGTGTCGCAATACCCGCGCTGGTGGCGTGTTCCAAAGTCCACCTGCATCTGGTGCGGGCAGGATTGCGCACCAGCACCGGCCTGGTGGTGGACACCGGTTCGGTACGCGAAGTGCATCACTTCGCACTGCTGGCCGGATACGGAGCCGAGGCGGTGTGCCCATGGCTGGCCTATGAAACCATCGCCGGGATGATCTTGCCCGCCAAGGTCGATGTGAAGGAAGCCAAAAAGCGTTACATCAAGGCGATCAACAAAGGCTTCATGAAGGTGATGTCCAAGATGGGCATCTCCACCTACCAGTCTTATTGCGGCGCGCAGATATTCGAGGCGATCGGCCTGAACGCCGATTTTGTCGAAAGGTATTTCACCGGCACCGCAACCCAGATAGAAGGCATCGGTCTGGAGGTGGTCGCCGAAGAGGCGATACGCACGCATCACAATGCGTTCGGCACCGACCCGGTGTTGGCCAACGCACTTGAAGCCGGCGGCGAGTACGCCTGGCGCGTGCGCGGCGAAGAACATATGTGGACACCCGAAACCATCGCAAAATTGCAGCACGCCACGCGCACCAACAATGTCGCGACTTACAAGGAATACGCCAAACTCATCAATGAGCAAAGCACCAGGCTGAAGACTCTGCGCGGCCTGTTCGAGATCAAATCCGCCGGCGCGGTTGTACCGCTGGACCAGGTTGAATCCGCAAGCGAGATCGTCAAGCGTTTTGCCACCGGCGCGATGTCTTTGGGTTCGATCTCGACCGAAGCGCATACCACGCTGGCGGTCGCGATGAATCGCATCGGCGGTATGTCCAATACCGGCGAAGGAGGCGAAGACCCTGCGCGCTTCAAAAAATTACTCGGCGGCGAAATGCTTTCCGACATCATCGGCAAGAGCCGCATCGAGAGCGACCGCAAGCTCAAGGCCGGCGACTCGCTGCGTTCGCGCATCAAGCAGGTGGCTTCCGGACGTTTTGGCGTCACCGCCGAATATCTCGCCAGTGCCGACCTGATCCAGATCAAGATGGCACAGGGTGCCAAGCCCGGCGAAGGCGGGCAATTGCCCGGCCACAAGGTGTCCGAGTACATCGCCAAGTTGCGTTTCTCGGTGCCGGGTGTCGGGCTGATCTCGCCGCCGCCGCACCATGACATCTATTCGATCGAGGATCTGGCGCAACTGATCCACGATCTGAAGAATGCCAATCCGAGCGCGGCCATCTCGGTCAAGCTGGTATCCGAAGTGGGTGTCGGGACGGTCGCGGCCGGCGTGACCAAAGCCAAAGCCGATCACATCACGATATCGGGCCATGACGGCGGTACCGGCGCTTCGCCGATCTCGTCGATCAAGCATGCCGGTACACCATGGGAGCTTGGCCTGTCCGAGGCGCAGCAGACGCTGGTGCTTAACCAGTTGCGCGGCCGCGTTGCGTTGCAGGTGGACGGCCAGATCAAGACCGGCCGCGATGTGCTGATCGGCGCGCTGCTGGGTGCGGACGAATTCGGTTTTGCCACCGCGCCGCTGGTGGTGGAAGGCTGCATCATGATGCGCAAATGTCACCTCAATACCTGTCCGGTCGGCGTCGCCACCCAGGATCCGGAGCTGCGCAAGAAATTCACCGGCCAGCCGGAACACGTGGTGAACTATTTTTTCTTCGTTGCCGAGGAAGTGCGCGAGCTGATGGCGCAGATGGGCATCCGTCGTTTCGACGAGCTGATCGGGCGCAGCGATCTGCTCGACGTCAAACACGGGGTGGAACACTGGAAGGCGCAGGGCCTGGACTTCTCCAGAGTATTCCACCAGCCTGCTGTGGCAGCCAGCGTGGCGCGTTACCACTCGCAGACACAGGAACATGCGCTGGAAAAAGCACTCGATAACAAACTGATCGCAGCGGCACAAAATGCATTGAACAACAAGCAGCCCGTGGTCATAACCAGCGAGATCCGCAATGTAAACCGTACCGTTGGCACCATGCTGTCTTACGAGGTCGCCAAGCGTTACGGTCAGCTGGGTTTGCCGGAAGATACCATCACGGTGAGATTCAACGGCACGGCCGGCCAGAGCTTCGCCGCTTTCCTGTCGCGCGGAATCTCATTCGAGCTGCGTGGCGAAGGCAACGACTACGTTGGCAAAGGACTGTGCGGCGGGCGCGTCAGCATCATGCCGCCGCCGGAATCCAGG
>JBBRDZ010000163.1:0-4406 GCA_038203435.1 Burkholderiales bacterium | reverse complement strand
TGCTTGCCCGGAAAATCACATAGCTTGCGATTTTCCGCCCGTGTCGATGTTCTTCGCGCCATGCAACAGCGGCATCGCGTCAAAGTATTCCTGGCGCGTCACCTTGCCGTCCTTGTTGCTGTCCACTTCGTCAAAATATTTGGACAACATCGGCATATTGACCGCCTCATTGCGATCCAGGCCGCCATCCTGATTGGCATCGGCGGCCTGGAAGCGTTGATCGAGATGGGTGGTTCCGCCACTGTGACCCATCTCGGGGCTCTGCCCGCCCTGCAATTCCGCGGGAGTAAGCTTGCCGTCCTTGTTGCTGTCCAGCGATTTGAACTGTCTCGATTTGAAGTGGTTGAATTCGGCTATCGAGATCACGCCATCATGGTTGGCATCGATCTGGTCGAAATCCGCACCTTCCATTCTGACGTGTTGCCGGCCATGCATATTTTCATCGCAAGCCTCCCCTTCTGCGTGCACAAGGTTGGCGCTCAGCGCCAGCACGGAAGCTACAGCCAGATAACTAATGGTCATTTTCATACAGGGATCCTTTCCGGGAATCGATCGTTTTGGGTAATGGATATGACTCTATCACGCGGGCAATCGCATGCGTAACGTGCAATATGGTTAAGGAATCTCTGATTAAGTCGTCTCACCGGCGGAGGCCGGTGTCCAGTTGATTGAATAAACTGGATTCCGGCCTTCGCCGGAATGACAATACCGAGGTTAATCAGAGGTTCCTTAAATTGTTTCTGTAGCGTGCAGTTCGTTCACGTCGTTTCTTTGCAGCTCAGTCCAAGACAGGCTGGTTGCCGGAAAGTTCCGGCTCACTCATTCCGGGCGTCTCCAGGCTGATGCGTCCCAGTTTACCACTGCGATATTCGGTCAGCAAAATCATCGCCGCCTTTTCCAGATCGGCTTCTCCGCCGCGGCCTTTGAGCAGGCAGCCGCGCTTCTTCGCGATCGCGGCGATCACATCCACACCATCCAGCCCCTGCTCTGCCACATCGTAACGCGCGGCCAACAATCCCGGATAGCGAACCAGCAGCAATTCGGCGAGGAATTCGGCGACCTCTTCTTCGATCACGGCATTGCGCCCGATGGCATGGATGGTGGCGAGCTTGAGCCCGTCTTCCGGTTTCTCGATCTTCGGCCACAGCAGGCCGGGCGAGTCGATCAAGGTCATGTGATCGTTCAGCTTGTGGCTCTGCTGCGACTTGGTCACGGCGGGTTCGTCGCCGACGTTGGCGACGCGGCGCTTGAGCAGCATGTTCATCAGCGTGGATTTGCCGACATTGGGGATGCCCATGATCATCATGCGCAGTGGCTTGTGGGTGCTGTCGCGATGCGGCGCGAGCGGTTGGCACAGGTTGGGCACGCGGGCCGCATCGCCGGCATGCTTGCAGCTCAACGCCACCGCCTTGACGCCCGGCTGACGGTTGTAAAAATCCAACCATGCCTGCGTGGCCGCCGGATCGGCAAGATCGGCCTTGTTGAGTATCTTCAGGCAGGGACGCTGGCGATGCAGGCGCAGCTCGGTGATCATCGGATTGCAACTCGCCTCGGGCAGGCGCGCGTCCAACACTTCGATAACGACATCGGTGAACTCCATCGTCTCGGCCGCTTTTCTGCGCGCCGAGGTCATGTGGCCGGGGAACCACTGTATGCTCATGGGTACCTCTAAAAATCCAGATTTCATCCCAACAGCTGCGTTGCGACAAAAATTTCTTGCTTACATATCATCCATATGCATCGCTGCGAAATTTTTCCCGCGTCTTGCATTTGGGCGAACTCTGAATTTTTAGAGCCACCCAAAGGGAACTAGTTAATAAGCGAAGGTGGATTTTACTCTGTGCCGCTTGCCGGCGCGCGACACACTTGAAATTTGACGCCGCAACGATTGCTGCACCATAATCCGCTCATGAACTTTCCACACCCATTCAAACACGTCCGACTCATTGTGCGACTGCGCGCAGTGTGGCCGATCCTGTCCGGTGGTCTGGAGAGTTAACGATCAAGTTTGATTGATACAGGTAGTATTCCCCGGGGCCACAGTTTTCATCTGTGGCTTTTTTGTTTTTTACTGTTGTTGTTTTGGAGTGGGATATGTCGCTTACTGCCGCATTCGTTTCGGTCATACTGATCTGGTCCACCACGCCGCTTGCCATCAAATGGAGCACGCTGGGCATCGGTTCCGGCTTTGCCGTGCTGTCGCGCATGGCGCTCGGCGCGCTGTTGTGCGGGCTGCTGCTGTTGGCATTGCGCATCCGCTTCCCGCTGCATCGCAAGGCGCGCCTGAGTTATCTGGCCAGCGGATCGAGCATGTTCGGCGCGATGTCGCTGACTTACTGGTCGGCGCAATACGTCAGCTCCGGCATGATCTCGGTGATGTACGGACTCTCCCCGTTGATCACCAGTTTTGCCGCGATGCTGTGGCTGAAAGAAGAATCGCTCACCACAGCCAAGCTGGCCGGCATGTTGCTGGGCATCACCGGATTGGTCCTGGTATTTCAGGGCGGACTGAATTTGGGTGACGGCGCGATGCCGGGTTTGGCCGCACTGCTCGTCGCAGTACTGTCTCAGTCGCTCGGTCTGGTCTGGCTGAAAAAGATCGGCGACGACAGCCCGCCGCTCGCGACCACACTGGGGACGCTGCTCGTTGGACTGCCGCTGTTCTTTGCCGCATGGTGGTTTGGTGGTGGCCAACTGCCCGCGGCCATACCTCCGCGCGCGCTCGTCGCAACAATGTATCTGGCATCGTTCGGTTCGGTGCTGGGTTTCATGCTGTATTACTACATGATCAAACACATGGAAGCGGGACGCATCATGTTGATCACCCTGATCACCCCGGTGCTGGCCCTGCTGCTGGGCCACGGTCTGAATCACGAGGAGGTGCTGCCGCATGTTTGGCTGGGCACTATGTTCATTATGTTTGGGCTGGGAATGCACCGTTGGGGCACGCAGTGGCTGGCATATCTGCCGGTGCGGCGGGCGGGGAGGTAAAACCCTGACTCAGGCGGCGGCTATTCAGCTAAACCTGGCACTGGCCAAACTCGGCCGTGCGATCACAGTTTTAGGCTAGGATGAAATGAGTGCGGTCACGAAAAGAATTGGGCTCCGTCCCCATGTTGTTGTCCCCATGTTGTTCTGCTTTCGCGCCAGAGCAATTTAACTCATTTCTGAGTCGGAGGTAAGATACAAGGGGCGCGCCGATAGGCGCGTCCCGCTTGAGCGACGGGTTGGGCCGACGGACTCTCCGCAAGCTGAAGTAAGACCTTGCTACGGTACCCAACGTGGGTAGCGCAACCTGCTCCGTAGTGAGCGTAGTGAGTGACTTTGACTAACCTCGAGTACTCTTCTTTCTTCAGATGCATTTCCAGCAGTTCATAAACTTTGCCGCCGAAGGCAATTATCAGTGGTTTTTCTACTTTGAGAATAGCTAACTCCTTCCTAAATGCTTTGAAGTGCTCGTCCAAATCGGCGGGTTTCACTTTCACATTGTTCGACTTTGCTTCGACATAATTCTTAATGATGTCAGTCATGTATGCGCCCCAGTAAGGCGTCTCGAGAAATGCGAATCTTAGCTTTGACGCGTTTCGGATAGTCGCGGGATGAATATTTATGTCTGCGCAAGAATGGAAGTTGTGGAAAGCGGGAAAAGTTTTGACGGGGATTGAGAAATTATAGCCAACCATGACGACATCGGTTCGTAGCTGGCTGAACAATTGGGGGTTTGTGGCTGCGTCAAAGAGACCGTCAACATCCATATTTGACGCTGGCTGAGCTTCGCTGATAGCGGGCTTCCAGATCGCCCAACTTGCAACTTGCCCGTACTCAGCTTTGAGTTCCTTGAAAATGCTCTGTATGTCTTTATTCATGCATAGTGCTCCCTGGCGACCAAAGTGAAACTTACTCTGCCCAACGTGGAATTGAGGGGCTGCGCGCTTTTGCGCAGTCCCGCTTGAGCGCAGGGTTAGAGCTCGACAAGTTGCACCTCTTCGCCGTCGAACTCGCCAGTGAGAGACTTTGCAAAAATAACCGCATCATTGATTGATTCACCTGGGTGGCTAGCAGTAAGTATAAATCTGTTTTTGACTGAACCATCACCCACAAGCAGCTCATCAATAATATCTTCCACTTTGGCGCAGTCTTGACCGACAACGCCTACGTAAGCGACACCATCACGAATAAAATCTTCAACCATAGAATCTAGTTCGATGCGGTAGCCCTTTGGGCAATGCAACACGATCTTTTTTTGGTACGCCATAACTAGAGCTCTAACGAAGCTGTAGAAAAAGTCTATTCATTCGCGCATCGTGCCGTGAACCAAAATAAATATCAAGGTCAAATTGCAAGACGAATTTGCGGAGACAGACATGGCACGTTACAAACACATCGACACCAGCCCGCGCTTTCTT
>JBBRDZ010000162.1:0-4462 GCA_038203435.1 Burkholderiales bacterium | reverse complement strand
TCGAACCTTTGTCGGCAATATGGTTGAGGCGATGACCGCCTATGCGAAAGGGGAGCTCGGCATACAGCAAATCCCATTTGCCGACACAGACCGTATCATCGCGATCGGTTCGGACGGCATGATGGCGGCCGTGGCCGCCGCTCGCCATGCGGCACTGCAGCCGTACCTGAAGCCGCATCACTTTGCGATCGGTTCGGTCAACTCGCCCATGCAGTGCATGATGAAGGAGATCTGCGCGCAGTGCCTGCAAACCAATATCGATCCGGACACCGGCGAGACCACTTATGTCTTTTCCTGTTTCAACCAGGATCAGCCGCTGGATCGCATCGACTTCCCCGGACTTAGAGCGCGGTTGGGGCAGAATTCGGTGCAGGAAAAATTGACCGCACAATGGATCAAACGTTGCCTGCATCATTTGAATCTGCGTACGACTGCGGTCTCGTGAGCGCGGGATACACGCATTCAGCCCGCAAGAGTTTTAATTTACGTACCGAACAACACTGCCAAACGTGTCAAAATGCGTCCCTTGAAATGACCGGGTAATGCGATGGACGTATATTGGATATGGTGGATGGCCGCGGTGGTGCTGGTGATCGCCGAGATGAACAGCGGCACGTTCTACCTGATTGCGGTGGCATTCGGGCTGTCAGTCGCAGGCGTGGCTGCGTATCTGGGTGTGCCGTATAGCGGGCAAGCGGTCATTGCCGCATTGCTGTGCAGCGCGAGCGTAGCCGCGATTCATCGCTGGAAGCAGCGGCAGGGAGCGTTCCCGGAACAGGCCAACCTCGCCTATGACATCGGCCAAACCGTACAAGCCGTGTACTGGTCGGACGAGCGTCATGCGCGGGTCAGCTATCGCGGGGCCGAATGGGATGCGGAACTGTCCGGCACAGCGACGCCGGATATGGCGCAAAGGAACTGGCGCATCAGGGAAGTCGTGGGCAGCCGTTTGATCATCGAGTAGGGTTGTATCGTCGAACTATCAATCATCTGGCAGGGGGAAACATGGATATATTTGTGGTTGTGCTGGGCATATTTGCGGTGTTTCTGGCTTTCAAGACGATCAAGATCGTGCCGCAACAGAACGCATGGGTGATCGAGCGCTTCGGGAAATTCAACAGGACGCTGGAACCCGGCCTGAACATCGTCATCCCGTTCATGGATCGCGTTGCTTATCGTCATCGTCTCACCGAATTCCCGATCGATATCGCGCCGCAGGTTTGCATCACCCGCGACAATACCCAGGTGCAGGTAGACGGTGTGTTGTATTACCAGGTGACCGATGCGGCGCGTGCCAGTTATGGAACCTCGAACTATCTTGCCGCCATCACGATGCTGGCGCAGACCGCGCTGCGTTCGGAATGCGGCAAGCGCGATCTGGACAAACTGCTGGAAGACCGCGAAGCGATCAACCGCACCGTGGTGTTCGCGCTGGACGAGGCCAGCCCGACCTGGGGCGTGAAGGTGTTGCGTTACGAGATCAAGGACATCACGCCGCCGCAACAGGTGCTCGCCTCGATGCAGAAGCAGATTACCGCCGAGCGTGAAAAGCGCGCGCTGATCGCGCAATCGGAAGGCAAAAAGCAGGAAGAGATCAACCTGGCGGAAGGCCTGATGACCGCGTCGATACGCGAATCGGAAGGTACCCGCCAGGCGGCCATCAACAATGCGCAGGGCGAGGCCGAAGCCCTGTTGCTGGTGGCCAATGCCACTGCCGAATCGATCCGGCTGGTCGCCGGCGCGATCCAGAGTGACGGTGGTCTGATCGCGGTCAACCTCAAGGTGGCCGAACGTTTCGTCGATGCCTTCGGCAATATCGCCAAGCAGGGCAATACCATGATCATACCCGGCAACGCCGCCGACATCGCAGGACTGGTCGCCACTGCGATGCAGGTGGTGAAGAAATCCTGATGGTAATCAGATCTTGGGAATTGCAATGGAACTGAAAGAGACCCGTCTGGATTCGGAATTGATGTATGAGGGCGATTTCATCCGGGTGCGCAAAGACAAGGTGCGCCTGCCGAACGGCGCGGTGAGCAGCCGCGAATACATCAACCATCCCGGCGCGGTGGCGGTGCTGGCGATTCTGGACAACGGCAATCTGGTGATGGAGCGGCAATACCGCTATCCGCCCCAGCGCGAGTTCATCGAGCTGCCGGCCGGCAAGATCGACCATGGCGAAGATATCCTGCTCACCGCGCAGCGTGAGCTGCTGGAAGAGACCGGCTACGTGGCCAGCGAATGGATCCATCTGACGACCGCCTGGCCGTGCATCGGTTATGCCGACGAACGCATGGAATACTTCATGGCCCGCGGACTGACGCATCAGGGTAGCAATCTGGATGACGGCGAGTTCCTGGAAGTGTTCGAATTATCCCTGGCCGAAGCGATCGAGTGGATCAGGCTGGGCAAGATCAATGAAAGTAAAACCATCGTCGGTATATTCTGGCTGGAAAAATATCTGAACGGCTGGCAGGAATAATTGCGATAAGCTGGCGCGAATCGACTGCAACAACTGCGGGCGCCGCGTACCACACGCAGTACGCAACATAAAGGGGAGAAGTGTGGAAAATCTGAAGATCAACAACGATACATTGTTCATTCTGCTGGGTGCCATCATGGTGCTGGCGATGCATGCAGGCTTTGCCTTTCTGGAACTGGGCACGGTACGCAAGAAAAATCAGGTGAATGCGCTGGTCAAGATACTGACCGATTTCGCGATGTCCACGCTGGCCTATTTTTTCATCGGTTATGTCATCGCCTACGGCGTGAATTTTTTCACCAGTGCAGAACAGCTCGCGCAAAAAAGCGGCTATGAACTGGTGAAGTTCTTCTTCCTGTTGACCTTCGCCGCCGCGATCCCGGCCATCGTATCCGGCGGGATTGCCGAGCGCGCCAAATTCAATCCGCAAATGGCTGCGACCTTCATGCTGGTCGGTTTCGTCTATCCCTTCTTTGAGGGGATCGCGTGGAATCATCATTACGGTATCCAGGCCTGGATGAGTGCGACATTCGGTGCCGAGTTTCACGATTTTGCGGGATCGGTGGTGGTGCATGCGGTGGGCGGTTGGATAGGGCTGGCAGCGGTGCTGCTGCTTGGCGCGCGGCGCGGTCGCTACAACAAGGAAGGACGGGTCTCGGCGCATCCGCCCTCCAGCATCCCGTTCCTTGCGCTGGGCGCATGGATACTCACCGTGGGCTGGTTCGGTTTCAACGTGATGTCCGCACAAACTATCGACAACATCAGCGGGCTGGTCGCGGTCAATTCGCTGATGGCGATGGTGGGTGGAACTTTGGCAGCGCTGTGGATGGGCAAGAACGATCCCGGCTTTGTACATAACGGGCCCTTGGCGGGATTGGTGGCGATCTGCGCGGGTTCGGATCTGATGCACCCGATCGGCGCGCTGCTTGTCGGTGGCGTGGCGGGCGCATTGTTTGTCGGGATGTTCACGTTGACGCAGAACCGCTGGAAGATCGACGATGTGCTCGGCGTGTGGCCGCTGCATGGTTTATGCGGCGTGTGGGGTGGAATCGCGGCGGGCATATTCGGTTTGCAGGCATTGGGTGGCAGGGGCGGCGTGAGTTTCATGTCGCAACTGTGCGGCACGCTGCTCGGTGTGACGATCGCCTTCGTTGGTGGATTGGTGGTTTACGGTATTCTGAAAAAACTGGTTGGCATCCGTCTGAGTGCCGAGGAAGAGTTCAACGGGACAGACCTGAGCGTACACAAGATCACCGCCACACCGGAACGCGAATCGGGCTGGTAATAGCTAGTCGGCCCCCGGGTACGTTGGCATGCGGCAAGTCGTGAGCGCAAAAAAGGCCGCCACCAGGCCGCCTTTTTTGTTTGCAACGCAGGATCAGTTCTTGATCGCTTCGATCTCAAACACCAGCTTTACGTCGTCGCCGATATTAGGCAGCCCGTACTTAACGCCGAAGTCAGACCGCTTGATTTGAGCACTGGCACCCGCACCGCATTCGTCTTTTTTGTTCATCGGGTTTGCCCCGCAGTTGAATGCATCGATGTTCAAGGTGACCGGTTTGCTGACGCCCAGTATGGTCAGATTGCCGTCCACGCTGACCGGTGTATCACCCTTGAAATGCATGGCCGTCGACTTGTAGGTGATGGCGGGGAACTCCGCCGCGTTGAAAAAATCAGGGGACTTCAGATGTTCGTCGCGCTTTACATATCCGGTGCTGACTGAGCCTGACTCGATGCTGATTTCTACGGAGCCGGTCTTGGCGGCCCGATCCAGTGTGACTGTACCGCTGGTTTTGTCGAAACGGCCCTGCAGGGTCGAGAAACCCAGATGATTGATGCTGAAGTGCGGGTAGGTATGGTTAGGATCGATCGTATAACTGTCGGCAGCATGGGCAGAAATCGGCAATGCTGCGGAAATGATGAAAACGGTGAGCAGTGACTTGTGCATGTTTATTCCTCACTTGGTTGTCGGATATCAAA
>JBBRDZ010000161.1:0-4595 GCA_038203435.1 Burkholderiales bacterium | reverse complement strand
CCCAGGGACGCACAACGCAGATATGACAACTGCCTATGGTCGGGGAAATTATTTCTAAGATTACCGCTTTAATTGATACGTTAGAAGTATACTGTAAGCCTTAAACTCAACGAAAATTTGGAATGAATATGAATAACAAATATATCGGAATTGTACTGATCATTATTGGTGTTGCTTTGGCTGCGTGGGGTTACAACATTTATGATTCAGCCGGGTCTCACATTAGCAGAGCATTCAGTGGTGATGCGCCTATTGATGCCTGGGCCGGCATGGTCGTTGGCGCTATTTGTATCGTAACTGGAATCCTCAAGATAAAGTAATAAGCAATTAAATTGTATGGCAAGGTTACTGAAGCAATCGCATTACTAGCCAATCAACATCTCGCCAGCAAGTCGGGTCTGCCTCCTCACCGGCGCTTCGCGCCAGTGTTACGGCTCGTCATTAGGTCATTTTATAAAAACAATAAAGCGCAGACTAGCCGCACTTTATTCATTCCAACTGAAACTGATGTGGCAATGCCGCACCCCTCCTCAGGTATTCTGCACCACGATCTTCGGGAATGCAGCGCTATGATCCTGCGCCATGTCCGCGACCTTGACCGCGACACGGCGCGCGATCTGTTTGTACACCTTGGCAATCTTCCCATCCGGATCGGCCACCACGGTCGGGTTGCCTGAATCGGCCTGCTCGCGGATGCGGATGTCGAGCGGCAGTCCGCCGAGGAATTCCACGTCGTAGTCCGCGCACATCTTCTCGCCGCCACCCGCGCCGAAGATATGTTCTTCGTGGCCGCATTTCGTGCAGATATGCGTGCTCATGTTCTCGACGATGCCGACGATCTTGATACCGACTTTCTCGAACATCTTGAGCCCCTTGCGCGCGTCCATCAGCGCGATGTCCTGCGGCGTGGTGACGATCACCGCGCCGGTGACCGGCACTTTCTGCGCCAATGACAGCTGGATGTCGCCGGTGCCGGGCGGCAGGTCGACCACCAGATAATCCAGGTTGTCCCAGCGCGTCTGGTGCAGCAACTGGTCGAGCGCCTGGGTGACCATCGGGCCGCGCCACACCATGGGGGTATCTTCGCCATCGATCATGAAGCCGATCGACATCGCCTGGATGCCGTGATTCATCATCGGCTCCAGCGACTTGCCGTCGACCGATTTGGGTTGGCCGGAGATGCCCAGCATGGTCGGCTGCGAAGGGCCGTAGATATCCGCATCCAGCACGCCGACGCGCGCGCCTTCGGCAGCCAGCGCCAGCGCGAGATTGACCGCGGTGGTGGATTTTCCCACGCCACCCTTGCCGCTCGCGACTGCGATGATGTTCTTCACGCCTTCGACCAGCTTCACGCCGCGCTGTACTGCATGCGGCACGACCTTGCTGGTCACGTTGACGCTGACCTTGCCCACGCCCGACAAGGTTTTCTTCAGATGTTCCTCGACCATCGCGCGTATCTCGTCCCACACGCTCTTGGCCGGGTAGCCAAGCTGGATATCCAGCGACACATCGTTGCCGCTGATCTTGATGTTCTTGACCGACTTGCCGCTGACAAAATCCTTTTTGGTGTTCGGGTCGATCAGATTCTTCAATACGCCCTGCACATCTATTTCGCTAAAACTCATCACTTGCTCCTGTGTTCAGAAAAAACTTGATATCAGATTTTAAACTATGTTGACTGAATCTATCGGGTATCTTTCGGGCTATCCCTTGGCGGACTATTTCTTCGCCCCGACCGGGGCTTCCCGGCTTGAGCCGGCAGCAGCCAGCTTGTCCAGATAATCCTGCCACAACACGGTCTGGTTCTTGCCCAACCAGTACAGCTTGTCCCAGGTATAGAGACCGGTGTCGTGACCGTCGTCAAAATTGATCTGCACGGCGTAGCTGCCGACCGGCTCCAGCTCCTTTATCCCGACATGACGTTTGCCGACCTGCAATACTTCCTGTCCGGGGCCGTGCCCGCTGACTTCGGCTGAAGGCGAATAAACCCTCAAAAACTCGTAAGGCAGTTGAAAACTGGTGCCGTCATCGTAACTGATCTCAAGCGTGCGCGATTGCTGGTGCAGTTTTATTTCGATGGGTTGTGCGGACATGCCGTTGCTCCTGTTGTGGGCCGCGAAGCGCCGCCCGTATTGAATGCTATCTGCCCTTGTACACGATGTTCGCGCGCTGCACGATCTGCGCATGGGGAAAATCTTCCAGTTCGCCGAACTTCTGTTGCGCCAGCGCGACCAGTGCGGCCACGTCGCTCACCTCGTCACTGCCGTCCAGCGCGTACTGCAAACCCTTCAAGCCGCCGCATTGCATGCGTAATTCCTGCGCGTGCGGCAAGGGACCGTCGATATGCGACCGGTGCAGCGCAAAGCTGAAGCTGCGCCTCAGCTGGTCACGCAACGCGGTGCACTGCGCCAGCGCCGCGCTGTCGTTGCAGGCCACCACCTCACGCTCGGCGATATTGCGCTTCTCCGCCCTGGAGCAGCTTGCGCAATTGGATAGCAGGGTCTTTTCAAACCGGCAGGCGTTAGTGACTGCGGATAATCTCTGCCGGTATGCTGTTTCGTCCATCGCCCGGCCGTTCAATCATCCTGGGGGTTCGGGGCCGGCGCGCGCACCTGGTTCAGCAGGTCCTCGGCGTGCAGCTCGTTGTCGGCAAAGATCACCTTGATGGCGTATGCCGCATCGTGGGCAAGCTCGCTACGCATCTGCTTGGCCCGGTTCGATGCCTCGCGGAAAGCCTCATGTTGCTCGAGCATTTCCAGATGGCGGATCGGTTTTTCAAATATCTTGTATACGTAGTAAGGCATTCACATCTTTCATTGAATCAATCAGAATAAAAATCCGAACATTCAAAACCACGTTCACTGATTCCTGGAAATATCCGGGCAACGTCAAGCGATCAGGATTTAATTTTTGGCTTCAGGAACGTGACCACATTGTCGCCGGGCGCGTTCTTGCTCGCGCAACTGCCCTCGCCCACGCCGGCATCGCGTTCCGCTTCGTGCAGCAGGTTGATCACATCGACGTAGTGTTTCTGCTTGACCATCATCAGCGCGGTCAGGCCGCCCTCGTTGCGCGCCATCACGTCGGCGCCGGCTTTCAGCAATGTTTCGACCACCGCGGTTTCTCCGTAACCGGCCGCCAGCATCAGCGGGCGCACGCCATAGCCGATCGGCGCTTCGACGTTCGCACCCGCATCGATGAGTGCCTGTGCCACTTCCGCGAAGCCGCGGTCCTGTTCCGCGTTATGCGCGGACTTCATCAGCGGCGTCCAGCCGTGCTCGTCGTTCGCGTTGACCCGCGCGTCCGCGGCGAGCAAGGTCTTGACCATGTCCAGATCGCCGGCATAAGCTGCCATCATCAGCAGTGTGGCACCCGCACTGTCGCGCGTTTCCACATCGGCACCGGCTTTCAGCATTTTCGTCACAGCAGTCACGTCGCCGGACAGTACGTTTTCAATCAATTGTGCAGACATGCGACATTCCTTGTTGCGTTGATGCGGGAAAAGTCATTGTTGCAGGAGCTCAGTTGTCCTTTGCACCCTGATCTACCCACTTTTTCAAAACTTCGATCTTGTCCTTGGCCAGGCCTCCGCTCATCCCGAACGGCATCTTGATCGATGGATGGACACGCCCTTCGATCACCATGATGAAGATGCTGGTAAAACTGTCACCCGGCTTGATCACGGAGCCGAACTTGGTGCCTTTCATCAGGCTCTGGTAGGTACGCATATCCAGTCCGCTCTTCTCGTAGCCCTGACCTTCCGGCTGGTGACAGCTCAGGCAATAATCATGCAGGATAGGCACCACATCCTTCTGGTAGCTGGCCTCCCCCTTGAGCGGTGCGGCCAAGGCAGGAATAGCCAGCAGTGCCACCAGGATGCCGCCCAATAAAGTGAAGTTTTTCATATGTCGCTCCTTGAAAGTTTTGGCTGCGAAAATATACTTTGAATATCCATCAATCCAGCCTTCCCCAGATCTTCCGCTTCACTGCGTACAGCAACGCCGTCAGGAAGACCAGATATCCGAGCACGTAATACCCCATCCTGTACCGCTCCTGCTCATGCGGATCGGCTGCCCAGTACATGAAAGAAACGATATCATGCGCGGTTTTCCTGATCGTTTCGCGTTCGGCATGGTCGGTGGTGGTGCTCATCCCGAGCGGATCGGGCATCTTGGTCTCCGGGAAGATGTGGTTCCTGGTCTCTCCTTCCGGCGTCGAGTAATAGCCCAGCAGGTAGGAATACACATAGTCCGCCCCGCCCTCGCGCGCCTTGGTCATCAGGCTCAGATCCGGCGGCACCAGCCCGAACGCTTGCATCGCCGACTCATCCGACATCAGGCCGGTCAGCGGGGCATCCATCGTTTGGTCGCCGCGCCATTCGTCGATCTTCTTTTTGTCGATGCCGAATTTGGCCAGATCGAGATAGTGGATGTATTTGAGGTTGTGGCAACTGTGACAGTTGTCCATCATATCCTCAACACCGCGCTGGATCGCGGGCAGTCCGGTATCAACCTGGATATTCTCCAGCATCGCTTCTGCTGCCGACGCGGATGGAATGGCGCAGCACAGGGTCAACAACACGACTAGGGTTCTCA
>JBBRDZ010000160.1:0-4596 GCA_038203435.1 Burkholderiales bacterium | reverse complement strand
GTGCTCGAAGTGAAGACGGAAAACATCCAGCCCTTTGATCATGACAAGCCTTTCTCAAATTCACTCAGCGCTTGCTGCACACGCTCATCGCGCTCGTTGCGTAAACTCAATATCAGCGACAAAGGATCTACCGAACCATCTAGCGGGCTGATGTCCGGGTCATAACGCCAAATCTGCCAGAGACAAGCACCGGGTTCGGGCGACGGCAAAGCGCGCATTCCCAGTTGCTGAGCGCGCTTCCATTGCTCTGCGCTGATTGCATAGACCGGGTGCGCCGGCTCCGCAAGCAAAGTCGCACTGGCAAGCGCGCTTTCGCCAGCCAGACGAGCTTGTTTCTGCGCTGTTGGATCAGGCATAGCCCACACACTTTTTTTCACCGGGTCGCGCAACATGGGCAACGCCTTGTGCCAAACCGCCTGTGAATTATCTTCAAAACGCAGCCAACGCTCGCGCCCCACACCCACTACCGAGGCGAGTCCGGCATTTTCCAGTTCCTTCACCGCACGCGACAACGTCATGCTGGTGTAGCCCAACCCAGCACTCAACTCAGCCGGATGCACCTCGGCTTTCCACGGATTCAGTAACGCGCTGATCAGCAAGGCTTGCGTTGCAGGGCTTAATCCCTTGTCAGGTGTTTCGCGGCGTTGACGAAAATACTCGCGCAGATCGATGCCCAGATCAGGCAGATAGAGCTGGTTACCGGGTACAATGAAAGGTACGCGCTGCCCGACCAGTCGCTTGCGATCGTAGGAACTCAAAGCCGCTGCCACATAAATACCCACCGCTCCGCTTGCCTGCGCCAGCGTATCTAAATGCTTGCGCACTTTGCTCGCGCTGGTTGCTTTATCCCGTTCCAGCATCAACACATACGGCACGCCGATAAGTTCAATGCTGGCGAACTCATAAGCGTCATGCAGAAAATACGGCAAAGCGGTACCCCCAGCCCAAGGCTTGACGATGGCCGTCAGCCCCAGCACATCCTGAAGGTAGCGTTCAATATCTGCGTGGCGCATGATTAAACAATTAGTAACGTTGTATCAGAACGATAACATTATAAATGTTATTGTGCAAATTGCATGTTACCCACAAGGCACATCCTCAAAGTTGTCGTGGCATGGACACGCGCATGAGATAAACCTCGTTACTTATTGGTATGTGACTGGGATAGTCTCGGAGGTCGTTGAATTATCACCAGTCACCGACTTACCTTTTTCCGCCCAGTCGTTCGGCTTCGTTTCATCCCATTCGTAAAACATCTTGTTGCTCTCGAATAGTTTAAAAACTTGATCATACGGTCTACGTCGGCTCATCCCAGTCTGGAGCCGGGTCACGAGCAGCTAATTCGATGGGGTATTCTCAGGAACTTGCTGCACCAAGTCAGGATTGCTTACTTCAGCATTCTTATGGAACGGGATGCTCAGGGATGATTTGCTGGGATGTTTACGGCGGCAGGCGGAATTGCGGGGAAGAACACCGATTAGCGCTTGAGGTCACGATAAAAGTTTTCGTGAGAGCCAATGGCTTCCAGATAAATCAGTTGCACACCATCGTCGAGTGTGTAACCCAGCAGATAGAGTTGCCCTTGGCTGTGAAATTTGTAGACAAACAAATCAGCCAGATCACCTTTTTTTCGTTCCCCGATGGAAGGCTTTTTGGCGACCAACTCGACCGCATCATCGACATCAGTCGCGACGTTGTCATGCAGCTTTTTGTACTGACGGGCAAATCGCCTCGTCTGTTCAACCGCGTAACTCATGCACGCCGATTGCGTGGCACAAAGGGTGTGGCCTGATCGCGCGGCTCACGCATCGAGGCCAGCGCTTCCGCCACAAAACTCACTGGCAAATCCGGGTTGTCGAGTGATGCACGACCGACCGTCGCCCAATACTCAATCTGCCCGGCAATGGTGCGGCGCTCAACCAGCGCTTCTGTGCGCGCCTGCTCGTACAACGTGTCATCAATCCTGACTGGCATTCCCATCATTGCTCTCCCAATAACAATTACTACAAAAGTAGTAACATTGTAGCCCGAAGTGAATATGGCAACAACAGCATTTTCACAAATGAGCGGAATCACTCATGATGCAAGTGCTGACCGCCTGATTCGTGCCTGCTGCACCGGGTCTGGATTATTCACTTCAGCATCCTCAAACATTCCATCAGCGACCAGCCATACATCACAAACGCCAACAGGTACTCGCGCAAATCACCCGTGCATAACCTGAGCGGCGAAACGAACCGCCTGTTGTTTGGCCACAGCAGCGGCACACCCGAATTGGTGAGCCAGTCGCCAGCCAGGTGGGACAGGTAGCCCGTTGCAATTCCTACCACCACCGGCACTGCATATCCTTGATGCCAGCGCGCAGAATTGAACGCCCACCAGATCAATCCAGACATGCCGACAACGGCAAGCAGGCTATGGGTGATACCACGATGGCCGAACACGGCTGAAATCGGTATAGAGAGCGGCAGAACACGTTTGCCAAATGCGCTTTGCGGGTGGTCGATGTCCGGCATCATGCTGCCGAGGATTCCACCGCCAAGCACAAGTATCGTCTGCGAGGGTTGCGCATGGAGCGCACCGGAGACCAGCAACGACGATGCACAACCCGCTGCAATATGGGTGAAGGCGAGCATCCTCCGGTCAAATCCGCTTCTGCAAATTGCTGACCCACATCCATGTCGCCCAGCCGATGGATGCAATCGCCAGAGGAGCAATGACTGGGGGTAAAGGTATCGGCAGCACCAGCCAGATTGCCACGCCAAACATCACGGCCGTGGAGATGAGCACACCTATCCTGTGACGAATGGGCGACTGCGAAGAAAACTGAAAGGTGCGGATCATCCTTGTTGAATACCCGTCTATCGCCACCGCAATGGTGAATGGCATCAGGATGAACCAGAACAGCATGAGCAGATAGATGCGGTACACGATCAATGAACCCCACAGCCACGTTACGACTATCCGGTTCTGTATCCACTCCTTGATCTGACTCGGTGTGTCTTTGCTGGCGGCGGTATCTTTGATTGCATCCGACACATCTTGGATTTGACCCGCGCTGACCGAAATCATCTTGCCGAATATCCACTGATCGGCCTGCTGCCCGGACATCTGAGTTACAAACGCACGCTCACCTGTGAGTGATTTCAACAGGTGTTCCGGGGTAATAAGCATCCATGTACCGATTGCCACGATCAAGACAAGAACCATCCATAGGGCAGTAAAGCTCCCCTGATCTTTCTGGTCTTTTGCCATGTCATTCGGCCTTCAAGATGGGCAACCTGCCTTTGATGATCCGCCCGCCTGACATCCTGGCCAGGAAATGCAGCGGAGGCAGGTTGCCGAGCATCGCAGCGGGGAACAGCTCCACTTCTTCCGCCAACATGGATTCCTGATAGGACGATTGATATTCGTCCTGTATCTTCGCATCGACGCCATGGCCGTACCGGATGTTCAGCGATTGGGCTTTGATCTTGGGCATGCTGTCGGCGATGTATTGTTGCGTCTCCGCGTCGATCACGCGCAGGACGATTTGATTGTTGATGTTGGCGAGCACCTGGCGCGCCTTGTTCTCATCGCCGAGACGCGCGGGAAAATCCGCGAACGTCTGCGCCGCAATCGTCACCCTGAAGAGCGCGCCGCCACCTTTGTTCATGAGCTGGATGGTGGGCTGGTTGATGACCTCTGCGGCTTCGTCGATGAAGAGATTGACCGGCTTGTTTGAGTCGATCCCGTAGTTATAGCGATCGCCGGCCACCGCGGTCAGATCGGCCAGCATGATCGAGCCTATGGCGCTCCCGACCGTACCATCAGCCAGGCTATCAAGGCCGAGATAGAGCACCTGGTTGTTGTTGATGATCTTCGCCATGTCGGTCGCATGCTTCTGATCGCCTGTTTTAAATTCCGGCGACAGAAGTTCCGCCAGCGGCTCGGAGGTCAGCATGGACAGTATCGGGATGAGCGAGGCGACCATCTTCTGGAAGTGGTCGCGATTATGCTCAAAGGTGGAAATCAGGCCATCCAGATCTGACGACTGCGCTTCATGGATGGCGGTCTGCTTGTAGAAGTCGATATAGGCTTCCAGTATCCGGTCACGATGTTTTTTAACGAAACTGCTGGAGCGCGTCTCCCATTCCGGCACGGTGTCGATGAAGTGATGGCGCAGCGTGTTGAGCAGCAAGTTGTCCGCGCCACCCTCGATATAACGCTTCATGTGAACCAGATTTGGGCTCACGCCCGTTGCCACCAAACCATTCACGATGTCGTTCAGCACTTTCCAGCCAAAGGCCGCAAACGGGTCTGCGCCGGTTTCGGATGGAATCAGTGCTGCAACCCGACTGGCGAGTTCGGTCCGGCGATTCCAGTTGCGCATCGGGTCGATGGGTGTGGACTTCTCCGGGTGGGCGGGATGGAAGTACACGAAGCGCTCCGGCTGTCCCATCGCCGCACATATCCGTTTGGCGTTTTCCGCCAGGGCATGATCCCCTTTCGGGTCAATGATGATGACGGTCTCGTTGCGAATGATGGCCTGACCAATCAACAGCTCCATCATTCTGGTTTTACCAACCCGCGTCGTTCCAACCAGCAAGGTATGGC
>JBBRDZ010000159.1:0-4599 GCA_038203435.1 Burkholderiales bacterium | reverse complement strand
ATCGTCTGCCGCCGTTCGATCGACAGGTGCTCCGGCATGACCAGCACCATGCGGTAGCCGCGCATGGCCGCCGCCATCGCCAGCGCGATGCCGGTGTTGCCGCTGGTCGCTTCGATCAGCGTATCGCCGGGCTTGATGTCTCCGCGCTGCTCCGCGCGGACGATCATGTACAACGCGGGCCTGTCTTTGACCGAGCCGGCAGGATTATTACCTTCCAATTTGGCCAGTAGCACATTGCCGGTATCACCGGGGATGCGCTTTAGTCTCACCAACGGGGTGTTGCCGACGAAATTTTCTATGGATGGATACACGTATTTCCCCTGGCTAACCGATACGACTCAAGACACGGCCTTGAGCATTTGCGCCACGTACCTTAACACGCCCTGTTCCACGTCCAGAAAGGTTTCGGCATAACCACTGTCACGCAACGCGGCGATGTCAGCCTGGGTAAAGCTCTGGTATTTGCCACGCAACGATTCGGGGAAGGAGATATAGCTGACCATTCCCTGTTGTTGCATTTCAGCCAGGGCCAGCGGAGGCTTTGCATCAGCATGACGCAACGCATTGACCGTCGCCACCGCGACGTCGTTGAAGCACTGCGCCTGCCCGGTACCCAGATTGAAGATCCCCGACTTCTGGGGGTGATCGAGAAAATACATGTTCACCTTGACCACATCTTCGATTGAAACAAAATCACGCAGCTGCCCGCCATTCACATAACCGTCGCAACCTTCGAACAACTTCACTTTGCCTTCCGCGCGATACTGATTGAAGAAATGATAGGCGACCGATGCCATGCGCCCCTTGTGCTGCTCGCGCGGGCCGTAGACATTGAAGTAGCGCAAGCCGACGATCTGCGCGGTACGCTTTTGCCAGCGGCGACGCACGACCTGGTCGAACAGGAATTTTGAATAGGCATACACGTTGAGCGGCGACTCGAAATCGCGACTCTCCTTGAACACCCCGCCCCCGCCGTACACCGATGCTGACGATGCATACAAAAAAGGAATCTCTTCGTTCTGACAATAATTCAGCAACTCCAGCGTGTACTGGTAATTATTCTCCATCATGTAACGACCATCGGTCTCCATGGTGTCGGAACACGCTCCCTGATGCAGAACCGCGGCAACCAGTCCGTCGAAAAACCCCTCCTGCAGCTTCGCCAGAAAATCCTTCTTGTCCAGATAGTCGGCGATCTCGCAATCCACCAGATTCCTGAATTTTTCACCCTTGCTCAGATTATCCACCGCGATGATATTGTTCTCACCGCGTTGATTGAGCGCTTTGACCAGATTGGACCCGATAAATCCGGCCGCGCCGGTGATGATGTAATACATATTCTTCTCCTCATATCCCTGTTGTATGGGGCAAGACCAAGGAAGCCAGGGTGCAAGAAAAATCCCGCCGCCCCACCAACCCCCGACCCAGATCCCGATGACTTATGGCGTCGATCCGATATCCTGGATTATCTCGTCACGCGTGACGACTGCCGTCCCGAGTTTGCCCACCACGATGCCTGCTGCACGATTGGCGATACGCATGGCTTCGGGTAACTCAGCACGACATGCCATCATCACCGCCAGCGTTGCGATAACGGTGTCGCCCGCACCGCTGACATCGAATACTTCACGGGTATGGGTCGGTTCATGCAGCACTTCGTTGGCGCGAAACAGGCTCATGCCATCTTCGCTGCGCGTGACCAGCAATGCATCCAGTTGCAATTCGGTACGAAGTTTTTCCGCTTTCACATTGAGCTCGGATTCGGTCTTCCAACTTCCTGCCACTTCGCGAAACTCGCTGCGGTTGGGCGTCAGTATCGTGGCTCCCCGATAACGGGCATAATCGTCGCCCTTGGGGTCGACCAGCACCGGTTTGCCCGCGGCTCGTGCCAACCGGATCATTTCGGCGATATGCGCCAAGCCACCCTTGCCATAATCGGACAGGATCACCACATCGGCAAGCGGCAATTGCACACGAAAATCTTCCAGTGCGGCGTGCAACACCTCGTGACTGGGCAGCTCTTCAAAGTCGATGCGCAGCAATTGCTGGTGACGTGCGATGGCGCGCAATTTGATGATGGTGGAAAATGTATTGTCACGATGCAGCAACGCGGTAAGATTGTGATGTTCACTCAGCAGTCTTTCCAGACAAGCACCCGCCTCGTCATTTCCGACTGCCGACAACAACGTCGCATGCGCTCCGAGTGCGGCGATATTGCGGGCCACGTTGGCGGCTCCGCCGGGACGTTCCTCGACGCGTTCGACTTTAAGGACAGGAACCGGTGCTTCCGGCGAAATACGGTTGACATCGCCAAACCAGTAACGATCCAGCATCACGTCTCCGACCACCAATATTCTTGCCTGTTCAAATTTGGGTATTGCGCTCATGACCATCTTTCTTTGTTCAGATTCATCTTGGCTCTCCGATTTCCCGATTGATATCGAGCAGCGCTTGCAACGGGTCTGCGGCTTTGGTGATAGGACGTCCGATCACCAGATAACTGGAGCCTTCCCGTATCGCAGCCAGCGGGCTCATCACCCGTGACTGGTCGTCGATGCCGGCTTGTGCAGGCCGTATTCCTGGCGTCACCAGACAAAAATCCGGGCCACAATGGGTGCGCAACAATGCTGCTTCCTGGGCAGAACACACCACGCCATCCAGGCCGCTATCGCGCGCCAGCTTGGCCAGGCGAAGCGCCATATCGGCGGGTGTGGCGCTGATACCAATCTCATTCAGGTCCTGCTGTGCCATGCTGGTCAGCATGGTCACCGCGATCAGCTTGGGGGATGTGCTACTGTCGGCAATCGCCGCACGCGCTGCCTCCATCATCCTGCGCCCGCCCAGGGCATGCACGTTGACCATCCATATGCCCAAGCTGGCTGCCACTTTGCAGGCTTGGGCGGTGGTGTTCGGGATGTCGTGAAATTTCAGGTCGAGGAATACCTGGTAGCCGCGCCGCATGATCTCTTCCAGCAAGCCCGGTCCGGTTGCAGTAAACAGCTCCTTGCCCACTTTCAACCGGCACAGCGTAGGCTCCAACCTCGCAACCAACGCCAACGCAGTCGCGGCATCGGGATAATCCAGCGCGATGATGATCCTGGGGTCGATCATAACGGCACCCCGGTTTCTTCGACACGACGCGGAGAATAGCTGCCCCATGCCTGGCAGGCCGGGCAATGCCAGTAAAACAGGCGCGCCTTGAAACCGCAATGGGCGCATTGATAGGTAGCCAGATTGCGCGTGCGCTTATGCACCAGATCTTTCACCATTTCCACATCAGCGCGCATACCCGCCGGCACTTCCAGCAAGCGGGCTTCCAGCAACTTGTCCAGGCCCAGCAACGTCGGATTACGCTCCAGTTCATCGCGAACCAGTTGATAGGATGCCGTCGGACCCTCGTTTTTCAGGACACCGGTGAACACCACATTCATCAAATCCAGAGAATGATATTTGTTCAGATATTCACGCAACAACACGATGCCATCCAGTTCACGGTCCAGGCTGCGATAGCAATTCAACAGGCGTTCGGCTACCAGCGGCAGATATAGTGCGTCTTGTGCTTCGATGGTTTTCCAGATGTCGATCGCTTGCTGGTGCTGGCCCTCATTGAGCAGAAAATCGCCCAGCATCATGGTGGCTCTTACCGCATTGGGATCGATTTGCAACGCCTGTTGCAGATGTTGGCGTGCGGCAACCAAGTTATTCCCCGCCGCTTCTTCGCTCGCCAGTTCGCAATAAAAAAATGCCGCTTCCGTATTGTGCGGATGTCCGGACAGTTTTGCCAAGCGCTGCGAGACTTCGATCGCCTTGAGCCAGTCATGCTCTTTCTGAAACAGCTCCAGCAAGAACTCCAAAGACTGCTGTGACTAGGTGGGTTATTCCAGAACGTTGAACAGGCTTTCCGCACGCTCCATGATGCCCGCTTTCAGAAAATCATGCGCCAACTCGAAGATCGCCTGCTGGCGTTTGTCGTCATCCAGATCTGCCCGGTCGACCAGATTGTGGTGCATGCGCAATGCACGATCCACTTCGCCACGACGACGGAACAAACTGCCCAGCGCAAAGTGCAGCTCGATGGTTTGCGGGTCGACCTTGACCACCTCGATGAAAGCCTCGATGGCCTTGTCCTGCTGTTCATTGAGCAGTAAATTCAGCCCCTGGAAATATGAATGGGGGAGCACGCTCGATTCGGTGAGCAAGTCCTTGATGTCGATGCGCGCCGCCAGCCAACCCATTCCAAAAAACAAGGGGAAGATCAGCAGCATCCAGAGTTGGAATTCCATGGCAGACTATCTTGGTGTTTGTTGCGTTTCGGCAATCTCGGCAAGCTTGTTCTTGGCTCGGATATCGCGCTTCAGGGATGCAATTTCACGGCGCAGTTGAAATATATTGGCGAGCATCGCCAATATACCCACCGCAGTGCCTACCGCAAAAAATATCAGCAACACGATCACCAGGGAAGACTGCCACTCAAAGCCAAAAAAATAATACAGTGTAGTAGGTTGATCATTTTTGACCGCAAAGCCGAGCAATGCGATGAAAAGCACGAGTCGAAAAAACCAATTGAGATAACGCATGGCATGCCCCGATAAAGTCGCT
>JBBRDZ010000158.1:0-4606 GCA_038203435.1 Burkholderiales bacterium | reverse complement strand
CTGATCGGTTTGCGCGCTGCGCACCGCGATCAGGTGCGCGAGGATGGACACGGCGATCTCCGGCGGCGTGCGGCTGCCGATGTCCAGGCCGACCGGGCCGTGCAAACGGTCTATCTCCTGCGGCGAAAGATCGAACAGCGCCAGCCGCGCACGGCGTTTGTCATTGTTAACTTTGGAACCGAGCGCACCGACATAGCACGCCGGCGACTTCAGCGCCTCGAGCAGCGCCATGTCGTCCAGCTTGGGATCGTGGGTCAGCGCGATGATCACCGTCGCGGCATCGGCTTGCAGCGCCAGCACCGCGTCGTCCGGCATCGCGCCGGTCAGCGTGGTGTCCGGCACATCCCAGGTCGCGCGCATGTCCGCGCGCGGATCGCAGACGATCACCTGGTAGTCGAGCGCCTGTGCCATGCGTGCAAGATAAGTTGAAGTCTGCCCGGCGCCGATGATCAGCATGCGCCAGCGCGGGCCGTGCACCGTGGTCAGTGTGTTGCCGTCGAACTGCATGGTGTCGCTGCGCGTGGCGTCGGCGATCTCCACCTGCAGCGTGTCCAGATGCAAGGTGCGCTTGACCAGCCGGTGTGCCCTGACCAGTTGCAGTATCTGTTCCAGCCAATTCTGCTTGCGCAGAGGGTCAGGCCAATCCTGTTTGTGCACCGGCTCCACCAGCAGGCGCATCACGCCGCCGCAGGGCAAACCGAAGCGCCGGGCTTCTGCCTTGTTGACGCCGTAGCTGATGATCTCGCAGTGTTCGGCCGGTAATTCACTGTGTTGTGCGCGCAGCACCAGGTCATCCTCGATGCAGCCGCCCGACACCGAGCCCACCGCCAGTCCGTCGCCGCGCAACGCCAGCATCGCGCCCGGCGGACGCGGGCTGGAGCCGAAGGTTTCCAGCACCGTCACCAGCCACAGCGGCTGTTGCACAGACTGCCACTCGCGCAAGGAACTGAGTACAGAAAGATCGACACTATCCATGGAGCCTCCTTGTTCGGGACCCTGCAGTTCGAAGCGTTAGCCGCAACAATTCGTAACCGTCAGCAGATCGCTATCTGCAAAGAAAACTTCGTGCAACCAAGGCGACAAATCTACGCCGTTTTTTTGACAAATTCAAATTGTCCCTGCATCCGGCAGCCAGGGTTGCCTGCCGCCCGCAATCATCACGCTCACCAGGCCAGCCCTTTCAACGCAAGAGTCATCTCGGCCGGGTCGTGGTCGAACTTCAGCCCGACCTCGTCGCCATAGCACCATGCAACGGTCGCACCGAACTCGCCAAAATCGCCGATGCGGATCAGCGCAACCTGGCCGCGAACCGCATTAAGCCTGACGTACAATCTTGCACCCGCGGGAGAGATATTGGTTATCACGCAATCATGCCGTTGCGCATCGATGCTGAGTTCCACTTTGGAACGCACCGGTTCACGCGGACAACTGCGCTCATAGGCTGCCTCATCAAATCCTGCCATCACTACTCCTGTCATTATTTCGTTGATAAACTGATCTGTTCGCACCTGGCGAACGCGACCGGCGTGGATTATAGCCCGCGCCACAATGCCTCGCCGCCCGCATCGAGATAGCACAGGTAGACCCGCAGATCGAACTCCAGTTGCGCATAATCCGCTTCCATATGCCTGCACAGCTGATAGAACGCCTTGTCGTGCCCGCGCTCCCTGAAGTGTGCCAGCTCGTGAACCACGATCATGCGTAGAAATTCCGGCGGCATCTCCCTGAACACCGCCGCGATGCGCACCTCGCGTTTGCTGGTGAGATTGGAGCCCTGCACCCGCGAGATGCGGCTATGCGTCCCCAGCGCGTTGATGACATGCAACTTGTTGTCGTACACCACCTTGCTCAGCTGCCCCACATTGCGCAGATACATACTTTTCAATTCCAGCACGTAGTCATACAACGCCTTGTCGGTGCGCACGTCATGCGCGAGCGGGTATTTCCAGCGCAGCATGCCGGCCAGCTGACCTTGTTCGATCAGGCGCAGTATCTGCTCTGTCTGTGCTGCGGGGTAGCCGGCAAGAAAATTCGGCGCAGGTTTCGGTTGCATGGGGGACTCGAAGTTAACAACGCAGCGATGATGAAAAAAGGGCATCGGCGGCTACGCGCAGCGCGTCACCCGCGACGCATCATTATGTATCCTTGCGCGATTTTATTGCGTCGATTTTTGCATTGTAATGTCCGGGAATAGGGTGTATAAAATAATCGTAGTCGAGGAGTAACGATACGTGACAGTTAACCTATACAGGGAGACGCCTATCGACGCAGCGATGTTCGACGATCACATTACCACCCAAGTCAGCACACCATGACTGACGCTATCGGCATCCCATATGCCGACCAACAAGACGCCGCATAGTTGCGGCGTCGTCCGTTGGTAACCCGGTTATCACACGATAGAACTAAACTGCAGCGCAATGTACACTGGCGCATCCCAAACTTGGAGATAAACGAACATGCTCAAACTTTATTACGTTCCCGGCACCTGCGCGCTGTGCCCGCATATCGTGCTGCATGAAGCCGGTGTCGAATTCACCCTGGACAAAGTCGGCCGCACCGACAAGCTGACCGAATCGGGCCAGGACTACAATGCCATCAACCCCAAGGGCTATGTGCCGGCACTGGTGATGCACGACGGCCAATTGCTCACCGAGGTGGCGGTGGTAGTGCAATACATCGCCGATCAGGCGCCCAATAAAAAACTCGCGCCCACCGCGGGCACGCTGCAACATTACCGCCTGCAGGAATTGCTCAACTTCATCGCCACCGAGATCCACAAAAGCTTCAGCCCGCTGTTCAATCCCAAGTTGTCGGACGAAGCCAAGAACATCCTGAAAGAACGGCTCGTCGGCAGGATGGGCATCGCGGCCAAGATGCTCGAAGGCAGGGACTACCTGATGGGCAAGGATTTTTGCATCGCCGATGCCTACCTGTACACCGTGCTGCGCTGGTCGCCGCGTGTCGGCGTCGATCTGGCGACCTGGCCTCTGCTGCAAAGTTATATGGAGCGCATCGGCGCAAGACCGGCTGTGAAAGCCGCGTTGAAAGAAGAAGGTTTGTAAGCTTCTGCTGATCGCTTCTCGGTCACAAAATCCAAAACTAGAATTTGCAGTAGCACTAAAAGTCAGCACGCTAAACACTGCCTATATTCCCCCAAACATATCTCCTCTCCCGCAAGCGGGAGAGGGCTAGGGAGAGGGCGAGACTTTCACCCCAACCCTACCCAAGACGATATCGCATCGATTAGTTTCCGGCTCACCCGGCAACCGCATCGCGATCTTCAGCGTCCGGCCTCGCCGTGCCGGATGAAACAGCTGCGTGTGGTCATGGCGGGATGGCAATGCATGTGATGCCTGCCCTTAATGCACGCCCGGATCAATGAACAAATGGGCTCGCGTCCAGCACCACCTCGGCGGCGAACACCTGCTCGGCATCCACCTTGTCGAATTTGTATTGATGGTTGCAGAACTCGCAACTCACCGCCACCTCGCCCTGCTCCGCCAGCACCGCATTTACTTCGTCCCGGCCAAGCATCTTCAACATGCGCGCCACCTTGTCGCGCGAACACGAGCAGCGGAACGCCACCCGCTTCGCTTCGAACAGCCGCACATCGTCCTCGTTGTATAGCCTGTGCAGTAATTCCTCCGTCGGCAGACCGAGCAGCTCACCGTGTGTCACGGTGTCGGTCAGCATCGTCACGCGCCGCCACATGTCGTCATCCTGCTCCACGGTCGCGCCCAGCCCACCCTCATGCGGCATCTTCTGCAGCAGCAAGCCCGCTGCGCCCTGCTTGTCCGCCGCCAGCCACAAACGCGTCTCCAGTTGCTCGGAACGCTGCATGGAGTCCTGCAACACCCCGGCCACGCTGTCGCTGTCCAGTGCCACGATACTCTGGTAGGTCTGGCCGCCATCGCGCGGATCCAGCGTGATCACAAAACGCCCTTCGCCCACCATCTGTGCGAAACTCAATCCCTCCAGCTCGCCGTCCCACTTCGCCGTAGCGCGCACATTCAGCTCCCCGTCGCACTCCACCACCAGCAACGACACCGGCCCCTGGCCCATGATCTGCAGGATCAGCGAGCCCTTCAGCTTCAGCATCGCCGCCAGCAACGTCGCCGCCGCCATCAGCTCACCCATCACCGTACGCAACGCCGGAGGATAGTCGTGCCGATCCAGCACCGCGTGCCAGGCGGCATCGAGATGCACCAGCTCACCGCGTACATGGGATTGTTCAAAGAGAAAACGCTGCAGGGAATCGGGATGGGGTTTCATACTTGAAATGATATCACGCGGGTATGGCTGGTTCGCATGGCGACGGGTGTGAGACGCGACGCTGAGCTAGCCCGAGCCACTCTTCCCGCGGATGAAATTCAGAACCGCACTAGAATGAGCGCCATCCCCCTCACTTGGCTATAATAGCCTCAACCACAAAGGAAAGTAGCCATGCGCCCTTCCACAGCCCTGCAAACCCACCGTGAAGCAATCCGCGAGATTGCCCTGCGCCATCGCGTGCGCAACGTGCGCGTGTTCGGTTCCGTGCTGCATGGCGCAGACACCGAAGGTAGCGACCTCGACCTGCTGGTGGAACCCACCTCCGAAACAA
>JBBRDZ010000157.1:0-4681 GCA_038203435.1 Burkholderiales bacterium | reverse complement strand
AACAAGCCACGACCGGTACCGGCGTGCAGGTCGTAAAGACTGCCGATAACCGCCTGAAGCTTGATATTCCCAGCGATATTTCATTTGATACCGGTCGCGCGGAGATCAAATCCAATCTCAAGCCAGTATTGGATAGTTTTGCCACAAGCCTGACTAATAATCGCAGTACTCAGGTGACTATTATCGGACATACCGGGGTACCGTAAGGATTCCTGCGTAAATGAGTAACATCCCAATCCGCTACATCTGGAACGTCACGCCGTAGTCAATCGGCCCCAAGTTTCGCTCCCGCAGTTCATACATTCCGAAACGATTGGCGTGATGCGTTCGATATGGGCTGAAGGCGGCGGCCAATTCCGGCGTCAATTTCATCCCTTCAGCTTCCAGTTCCTTGAACGCCTGCGTCATCGTATGGCAGTTGTGGAAAATCATCAGGTTGGCGATCAGATGATTGTACTTGATGATCTTCAACTGATCTTCGCGCACATTTTCCTCGATGGTGTCCGATCCGAAATAGACCCACTGAGCAAAGTTGTTGAAACCTTCGCACTTGTTTTGCGCTGCCTGGATGACCTGCCGTAGCGCATCGTCGCTGATATATTCCAGCAGGAATATGGTGCGGACGACCCGGCCCAGTTCGCGGAATGCGAAATACAGCTTGTTTTTCCGGCTGACGGTACCAAGCTTGCGTAAGATGGTCGATGGCGAAATACGCCCGGCGCGAATCGATTGCGCCACTTGCAGCATGTCCGGCAAATGACAGGCGATCAAATCCCAATCGATTGCGTCCTTGGTGAACAGGTCGTTGATGTGCTTATACACTTCGTCGGCAGTCGGGCGAAACCATTTCAAATCTTTCCAGTTGCGGATTCGCGGCATCAGTTTGATACCCAGCAAAAACGCCAGTCCATAAACCGGCGCGCTTTGCGCCTGGGTATCGCCATGCAGGGTATCGGGCTGGATATCCGACTTGTTCTTGGTGAGTCCGTCCAGGATATACACGGCTTCCCAAACACCACACGGAATGAAATGCGAAAACAACGCGATATACGTGTCGCTGACGTGATAGTAAGCAATGCCGCCATAGCCGCCGTAACGGATATGCCGTTCCGACAGCAGATTATTTTCATACAGGTTCCATTGCGTGCCGTCTGCCGCCGCGCGTCTCGTCTCGCCCCAATAACGCGGCAGTTGAAATCGATTGTACGCATTGATCGTCGTACAAATAGAGGCCTCCAGTTTTTCCGTCGTGACCTGGCGCTGATTGACGAATGACACCTGACGCGCACTGACGTCGGCAATGTTCTTGGCAATTTGTGTCGGCCCCAAACCGGTGCCATAGGCGAACACCGTCAGAATTTTGCGCCGCTCTTCCTCCCGCAGCTTACCCTGGTGCCCGCTCAACGGGCCGAAATGCTTGCCCCACCCAATCCATTGCATGGTATCGGCAAGCACGTCCAGCAGCGAAAGTCCCATGCCATCAAGTTTGCGCCTCAACGCGTCGTCCAACTGCTTGAATCCGGTCGGCGTCTCTTTTTTCTCTTGGCGGCACAGCTTCGGTCGGCCATCAATGATCTTGAAATATGGATTGTCCTGGTAGGTTTTGTCTGCTTGCTGTGCCGCCTCCGTCAGCATGGTGCGAACATGCTTGATAAATGCTGCGCTTTCGACCGGCAAGCTCACTTTCTCGCCATAATCGGCTCGTGTGCGTTCGCATTCCTCCATCGGCACCAGTTCGTCCCGGTGGTCTGAATACGCATCGCTGCCGATCACGCAAAGGTCGCCCGACTTCAATTCACCAACCATTTGCAAACACACGCATGCTTCGAACTGGCGGCGGTTGATTCGGGTCGGGACAATATCCCGCTTGGTCTCGCCGGTCACAAGCTTCCACCATTTTTCGGGAATCCAGACCAGATCGTCCGAAGTCAATGCCGTTTTGCCTTTGACCTCGAACGCAAGCCACTCGCTTTGCCGATGGCTGTTCTCCAATATAAAAGCCACCGATCGTTCAAAACTCGCATCCTGGCTGGTGGCGGCCAGCTTCAACTTGTTCAATATCCGCAGCATCTCCGCCCGCCGTGGCTTGAAGAATTTCCAGACAAACCGGCACTCGTTCTTGCCACCGTATTCAGCATGAAGACGCGAGAACTCACACAAATCGGGGCGAGCCGTCACGGTTTGGCGAACTCCCTTCAATTGTTCGTCTGCCGATTGGGTGGATTTCAAGAGCGTTTCCAGCATCGCGAACCGCCGCAGAATCTCGTCAGTCTTTTCTTGATTGTCGGCCAGATATTTTTCCAGGGCTTCTTCGGCGTTGTGCAACGCCCGCTTCATCTGTTTGCAAAAGATCTCGCAGAGATCGTCGGTCACAAGCGCCAGACGTTGCCGGATCAAGGCCAGAGCAACGGTATAGCGTTTGGCGACGGCCATATCGACCATGCTGGCGGCGTCGAGACTGTTGCCTTCGAGCGCCCATTGTTTGATTTTAACGACTGGTATCGTTTTTAACAGGTGTACGTGACAAGCCAACTCGGTCAATCGGTCATAGCGTTCGACCAAATCGCGCATGCCGTCTATTGTTGGTTTGGCGGCATCCTGCTTGACATCGTTCCAAGTACTCACGCGGCGCGGATCATCGCCAACCACGAAGAGCGTGTCGAGAAAGGTCCGGCCGGCATCTCCAAGCGCATCGTGAATTTGTACATGCAGCGCCTGATTCGTTGCAATCCGCTCGGCGCGAGCTTCCCGCACCAAAGTGTCGAACGCCGGCAACTCGTAGCGATGACGCACCAACGTCTCGATGCCGATATTGATAATGTCGATGACATCATCCTTGGTCAGCGCCGCTTCGGCAAAAGTTTGCCGCATCAGCACCTTGCCGTCGTCGCCGAATGGTTTAACCGCCAGAAACTCCCGTACAGCCGACAAGTGTTTGCGTCTGGCCTGGGAGTCATCGTACTGCCGCAAATTCTCTCGATCATAGGGTTCGCCTATGCTGGATGCGACATGTTCGGCAATGGCATTCGGTACTTGCTCAGATGCTACAAAATAGCCCAGCCGCTGATAGGTTTTTAAAAGCAGGGCAAATCCCAGGCGCGTGGTGCTTGAGCGAGTAGTGCTGTCGCAACATGCCCGCTCAGCATCAGTCACCGTGTAGAAACGTTCCAATTCCGTTTGCGCAAGTCGGCTTTTGAATCGGGGATAGGCGGTGTCGCTTGGTTGCAATTTGGAAAGTTGGAAAGTAATTTAGTACAAGAATAACGACCGTTTATCTTGCATTCAAGAAAATGGCCAATAAGTACGAAAAAACCACAAGAAAACTCATTGAGAAAAACAACGCAATATTGTACCCTTGCTTTTAGCTTTTCTTGTACATTGGATGCATTATGTTGGTTGGGTATGTTCGCGTTTCCAAAAGCGACGGCAGCCAGACGCTGGTGCCGCAACGCGACGTACTGATTGCGGCCGGCGTGGAACCTGATCGGATTTATTCAGATTTGGCATCAGGTCGCAAGGATGATCGGCCTGGGTTGAATGCTTGTCTCAAGGCACTTCAGCCTGGCAATACGCTGTTGGTGTGGAAACTGGACCGGTTGGGGCGCGACTTGAAGCACTTGGTCACGACGGTTGACGATCTGCGCACCAGAAATATCGGATTGAAAGTACTGGCCGGTGCGGGCGCGCAGATCGATACGACTACCGCGAACGGACGGTTGTTCTTCGGGATTTTTGCGGCGCTGGCGGAATTCGAGCGGGAATTGATTGCAGAGCGCACGCATGCGGGGCTTGCTTCGGCGAGA
This sequence comes from Burkholderiales bacterium, assembly GCA_038203435.1. Lineage (GTDB taxonomy): Bacteria > Pseudomonadota > Gammaproteobacteria > Burkholderiales > Gallionellaceae > Gallionella. Next base: position 878 of record JBBRDZ010000157.1, on the reverse strand, counting down.
GCGCGAGGGCGTCAGGGCGGGCGTCCTCGAAAGATGGATCGCGCGACCGTAATGATGGCGATGGCCGCGATGGCTGACCCGAAAGCCAATGCTATCGAAGTGGCGCGCCGTTTGGATATTACGACCACGACGCTCTATGCTTATGTGAATGGTGATGGTACGTTAAAGCAAGCGGGGCAGAAAATTTTGATTAAGGCATAAAAGGGCTTGCCGAAAAGCGGAGCCAACCGCAGGTCTGCTTGGGGTCCTGCCATTCAGTAGTGCAGAAACGACTTGATTCCATGGCCGTTTGCGCCTGTTACTCATTTACGTAGGAATCCTTACGGTCCCCCGAAGTGAATCGTCACAAAAAAAAGATCAATTAAGCCATCTACCTGAACACCAATCATGATGGAACTGGGTAATCATGTTGGGTAGCGGCGAGTTCTAAAGCGATGCGGCGCATAGCCGCCCCATGATTAGGGCATGGGTGTCATCTACCTGTTTATCTTGACACGGCTAAATGTTATATTATAACATTTTCATTATTATAGAATTTCCATCTTCCAATGAATGTCCGCATCAAAGCAGATCCTTATCCCTATTCGGAACATAACCATAAACAATGCATCAGCGAAGCTTTAGGTACGGCAGGTCAGTTGTGCATGACGCGCGGTGTACGCCTGACACTCATTCGCCACCAGGTGCTGGAGCTGATCTGGAGCAGCCATAAAGCCGTTAAAGCTTATGATTTGCTGGACCGCATCAAACCCTTGCAGCCTATGGCAAAACCGGCAACGGTTTACCGGGCGCTGGATTTCCTCATTGAACAAGGCCTGATCCACCGGGTGGAAAGTCTCAATGCCTTTATTGGCTGCAGTTATTCAGGCCAGAAGCAT
>JBBRDZ010000156.1:0-4957 GCA_038203435.1 Burkholderiales bacterium | reverse complement strand
ACCAATCTGTTGGTAACGATTCCATCAACCGGACTGAGTAAGCGAATTTGTCCACGGAACTTGCTAATGCCACTTGCATCGGCAAGTGCTTTTACCTGCTCCAGACGTGTTGATTCAAGTGCGGCTGTTGCCGCGTCCTGTGCGGCCGCAGCGGCATTCGTTTCGTGGAGCTTTGTATCCAGCATTTCCTGGCTGACGAAACCACGTGACTTTAACTCTAAGTAGCGCTCATAGGTCGCATTGGTTGTTTTGGCACGGCTCGCTGCTTCTGATAGTTGCGCTTCAGCAATCTCCAAGCTATATGCAGAACGCTTTGCCGTTTGCTGACTGCTGATTACCCGATCATCCAGATCGACCGCATCCATTTTAACTAGTATCTGACCCGATCTTACGATGTCTCCCTGGTCTACCAGTACTTTGTTTACGCGACCAGTCATGGTCGGTGATAGGTTGAAGCTCCGTTTCGCCTCAATTACTCCAACGCCAAAAACCTCATTACTCAGCTTTCCTAATGTTGTTTTATCAGTCGTAACCCTGATCGAGGCTAATGGGCCCTGGGTCATAACAACCCAGACGAACAATGCAAGCATTGCTAACCCCAAAGCAGTTAATCCAATTTTTTCTTTTGACATAACAACCCCTGCAAGTCACTCAGTAAGTAATCGAATACTATCTTATGTGCGCATATTACGTCCACGAATACGGGTTGTCTGTGATAAATGTCACCTACTTGTTAATCAGCAAAGCATGACCGACTGCGTAGGCAGAACAACAATTACCCACTGCAACTGTGTTCATGCTTTCAAGGCAATAATTTTCAAATCTTCGTGACAGTCCGGTTTCGGGTAGCCAATTACTTTGGTTGAATGTCTCTTGAGTGCACGTAGCGGAAGTTAGGGGTGGCGTACGTTTCGTTCGCTATCTCGAGTAAAGTTGACATCCCAATAATCAGCTTCTATGTACCACGATGGCCGACTTGCCGACAATCATGCAATTCCCTACTAGCGATAAAACTGATTATCGCCAGTTAGTTGATTTGAGCATCCAATGTTTGGGAGAAATGACAGATCGGAGATGATGTTCTTAGTGGACGCTGATCAGTGCGGAGCTTATGAACACTACCAATAACGCGTCTCAATATACTGATCTCAGAACACAAACTATGCGTAAATGATACCTGATGAGACGGCTTGAGATCATGCTTTGGTGCGAAAGGAGAGACTCGAACTCTCACGCCTTGCGGCGCTGGAACCTAAATCCAGTGCGTCTACCAATTCCGCCACTTTCGCGCTGTTCGCTTCCAGCTTTGGGGGCGGATTATATCACTAACCCGCCGATTTTATTTCGACCACCGCGCGTCCGCGCTGCCTGCCTTGCAGCAGCAAAGGAAAAATATCCGGCAAGTCGTCGAACGGCACACGATGAGCGACTTGTTCCAACTGCCCCGGACGCAAGTCTGTCGCCAGCCGTTGCCATACCTGGATACGCAGCGGCATCGCCGTGGCCGCAGAGTCGATACCGAGCAGGCGCACGCCGCGCAGTATGAACGGCAACACGGTGGTGTGCAGCTCAATGCCGCCCGCATTGCCGAAACTGGCGATCGCGCCTTCCAACTGCATGGTGCGCGTCAACCACGCCAACGTCGGTCCACCCACCGCATCCAGCGCGCCGGCCCATTGCGCTTTCTCCATCGGGCGCGTACTGCCGAGATCGACTTGATGGCGCGACAGGATATCTTTTGCGCCCAGCGATTTCAGGTAATCGTGCTCGGTATCCTTGCCGGTCAGCGCGACTACGTGATATCCCAGTTGTGCCAACATGATCACCGCGAGACTGCCCACTCCGCCCGTCGCGCCGGTCACAATCACTTTGCCTTTGTCCGGAGACAAATCGTTCTGTTCCAGACGGTGTATCGCCAGCCCGGCAGTAAACCCCGCAGTACCGAGCGCCATCGCGTCGAACAAGGAAAGATTCTGCGGTAGCGGCACCACCCAGTCGGCCGGCACGCGCACATATTCGGCAAATCCGCCATCATGCGCCACGCCCATGTCATAACCGGTCACCAGCACTTCATCGCCGGCCTTGAAACGCAGGTCGGACGAACTCGCCACCACACCCGAGACATCGATGCCGCCCACGCAAGGAAAGCGTCGTATCACTTTGCCCGCGCCGGTCGCGGCGAGCGCATCCTTGTAATTTACGCTGGAGTAATGGACTTGAATGACGACCTCGCCGGGATCGAGATCATCCAGCGTGAGTTCGACGAAACGCCCGGCGGATTGGCCGTCTTGCTCGAAGATACGATAGGCGGAAAAAGTATTCACGCGGCGATGCCGGTGAGGTCCACACGGTAAGTGCGGCTGCCGTCACCATTGACGATGCGGGTAACACCTGTGGCGCTGCGCTCGGTGCCGTCGGCTTGCAGGTTGAGGAAGGCATCGCTGCGGGACATGCCGTCGCTGCCCAGCAAGGATAAGCCGGCGTTGGCATCCAGCAACGCCACTTCAAACGCATCCGATGGGCCAAAGCCGCTGCCGGAGGCGGCGACGGTTGCCCCCTCGCCCGCTTGCGGGAGAGGGTTGGGGAGAGGGAGTGCGCCGGTGAGATCATCCAGTGCAGTGCCGCTCAAGGTGAAGCTCAGGTAGCGGCCCCTCTCGCCCACCAGGAACACTTGGCTCAAACGGGTCTGGCTGTTCGAGACTTCGTTCAGCGTGGCCACGCCGCTGGCGATATCCACGCTGCCCTGGGTGTTCCAGCCGGCGGCGGTGTCGAGATTGGTGAACACGGCATTGGCCGACACATCATATTGGGTAACCAGAGTGCTGAGGTCAGCCTCGATGCTCACGCCTCCAAAGCGGCTGCCGCGCAAGCGGCCGAGGAAAGCCAGGCCCATGCTCCCGCCCAGCGGGATCGGCAGCGGCAATGGAGTGTTATCCGGCGTGCCATTCTGCCCCCTCTCCCACTGGGAGAGGGTTGGGGTGAGGGTAGCCTTCGCTTGCCCGATCAATTGCTGCATCAATGCCAGCTCGCCTGCGCTCGGCAAACGGCGCACGCCGGGGGTCAGCGTGGTGCCCATGTAGTCGTGACCATCGGCGCTGTGTTCGATGCCGAGGGCATGGCCGTATTCGTGCAGCAATACGCTGAGCATATCCATTTTGCCAGCAGCCTCACTGCCTTCCTTCGCTACCCATTCGTTGGGGTTGCTGGTGGGGAGGTATTCTTCGTTCAGGTTGGGGGTGGTGTCGATGAACCAGTTGTTGCCGGCGGCGTTGTCATCCAGCGTGATGGTGTTGCCGGTGGTCTGGCCGACGGCACCACCGGGGAGGTCGGCGAAGGTGAGAGTGACTCCTGCGGTGTCGCCGACGAGGCTGCCCAAGATATTTGATCCTAGAATCGAGGTTAATGCGGCGGTGTCAGTAATCGAAGCACTAGCGTCAATGACGGACGACTGGTATTCAACGGAGGTGATGGTGCTGTTGCCGTTGGCGTCAATGGTGGAGGAAATTTTCCAATGTGTACCTTTTTCACATAGCGCTTCCTCCAAACCCTCGCCGACGCTAGCGACATCAATCGTCTGGAAGAAATAAACTACCTTGACCTTGACTCCGTCAATATCTACCAGTACGGTGGCACTATCATCGCCGAAATACCCTTGTTCGGGAAGATAGACATAGAGCCCCGTAGCAGGATCAACAGAGCCAGCGGAACTATGGAAAACGGTTCCTCTATCAGCTTCCGTGACCAAACGCAATGTTCCATGCTTGGGCTGCTGCAATATAGTGATTGTCGATGTGCCGGAGACAGTCTTCTGATTCTCGTAGAAATAAAAATAACCTTGTGCTACATCTTTTGGGCTAATCGTATTTTCCAATGAAGGGGGCGCGTTAGCCGCGTTTGGTATGATTTGGCATGCACCCATTGTGCGGATTGCAGTCACGTCATTTGGCTGCGCCTGATTCGCCTGCGCGATCATCACCGGCACATTTTGTGGCGGCATATTCGGCATATCGGGTATCAACATAACCACTTCTCCTCAGGGAGTAACGGGGTCAAGTAACGGGGTCAGGTCTTGCCTTTTGCCTTCCCTCTGCCAACACCATCACTACTGGTGCGTCTTGTACCGGAACATAAGGGGCTTCAATTAACATGACATCCTCCTTGGTTGTTAGCTTTTGCCTTTTGCCTTGCGCTGGCCGCTGATGATCCGGCTCACCCGCGAATAATGCAGTCCGAAATGTTCACCGATCTCTTTCATGCCATAGCCGCCGCTATCATAGGCCATGATGATCGCTTTGTCTCTGTCGCGGCTGCGTGCTGCGTAATGTTCCAGCGGCTTCGCCATTGCCCGTCTCTGCCCCATCGGGATTTCGCTCAGGTCTTCTTTGGCTGGTTTTTTGGATTGCATCTTTTCGACGAAGGCGTCGGTGCCGAGATAGATTTGATTTTTGAGTTGTTCCCACAGGGCAGGCTGATTTTTTCCTTCGGCTACAAATGCTTTGTAGCGTTCGATCGCTGCTGTCCTTTTGCCGGAGAAGCAGGATAGTATCCAATCGGTCGCGAGCCACGATGGGGTGTCTGCTATTCCCGCAGTGGCGCGGTAGCTGCTCCACGGCCAGTCTCGGGCAGCACGCACCATGCGCGCCCGCACCGGGTTGAGGACGATGTAACGGGCGAGTTCGAGCAAATAGGTTTGCTTTTGGACGATGATGGCTTTGTAGCGTCCCTGGAAGACGTGCCCTACCCGTTTGTGTTTGCGGTTGATGCGCTGGGTGTAGACGCCGTTGAGTTGGCGCATTCCTTTGGAGAGGTTGCTATCGGGTGTTTCAAGCAACAGGTGGTAGTGGTTGCCCATCAGGCAGTAGGCATGGTATGTCCAGTTGAATCGCTCGCCGACTTCCGCGAGCACTTCGAGAAAAAGCTCGCGGTCGCTGTCATCCTGAAATATATCTTCCTGCCC
>JBBRDZ010000155.1:0-5097 GCA_038203435.1 Burkholderiales bacterium | reverse complement strand
CGTGTTAAGGTACGTGGCGCAAATGCTCAAGGCCGTGTCTTGAGTCATATCGGTTAGCCAGGGGAAATACGTGTATCCATCCATAGAAAATTTCGTCGGCAACACCCCGTTGGTGAGACTAAAGCGCATCCCCGGTGATACCGGCAATGTGCTACTGGCCAAATTGGAAGTTAATAATCCTGCCGGCTCGGTCAAAGACAGGCCCGCGTTGTACATGATCGTCCGCGCGGAGCAGCGCGGAGACATCAAGCCCGGCGATACGCTGATCGAAGCGACCAGCGGCAACACCGGCATCGCGTTGGCGATGGCGGCAGCGATGCGCGGTTACAAGATGATATTGGTGATGCCGGAGAATCAGAGCATTGAGCGACGCCAGACCATGCGTGCATTTGGCGCCGAGCTGGTGTTGACTGCCAAGGAAGGCAGCATGGAACTGGCACGTGATACCGCTGAGCAGTTGCGCGACCAAGGTGCCGGCTACATTCTCGATCAGTTTGCGAATCCCGATAATCCGCTGGCGCATTACGAAGGTACCGCTCCGGAAATCTGGCGCGATACCCGTGGCAAAGTCACCCACTTCATCATCAGCATGGGCACGACCGGTCCCATCATGGGTTGCGCTAAGTTTTTAAAGCAACAGAATTCCGCCATACAGATCATCGGAGTGCAGCCCGAAGAAGGCGCGCAAATTCCCGGTATCCGCAAATGGCCGCAGGCCTATATGCCCAGGATATTCAACGGCAGGGATATCGACAGGCTGGAATATGTTGATCAAGCAGCTGCCGAGGGATACACGCGGCGACTGGCGCAGGAGGAAGGAATCTTTTGCGGTATTTCTTCGGGTGGCGCATTGAGTGTTGCGATGCGGATATCGCAACAGGTCGAAGATGCCGTGATCGTGTTTATCGTGTGCGACCGTGGCGACCGCTATCTATCCACGGGCGTGTTTCCCGCATGATGTCTGTGTGCGGCAGATAACAGCCGGATCAGCTCTTTGACTATCAGTCGATCTGGGCGAATTTCGGCTTGGACAATGCCGGGTTCTGAGAAAAATAGCCCTTGATCCCGCCCAATATTGCATTGGCTAGTTTCGTCTGATAGTTGTCGTCGTTCAAGCGGCGTTCTTCGCTGGGGTTGCTGATAAAGGCGGTTTCAACCAGGATGGATGGCATGTCCGGTGATTTCAGCACCGCGAAACCAGCCTGTTCGACGCGTCCGCGATGCAAGTCATTGATATCGCCCAGTTCGCTCAACACTTGTTTGGCCAGTTTCATGCTGTCGCTGATGGTGGCCGTTTGGGAGAGATCGAGCAGTGTGCGCGCGAGGTATGGATCTTTCACCGCGATGTTGACGCCGCCGATCAGATCAGCCTCGTTTTCCTTTTTGGCCAGCCAGCGTGCTGCTGAACTGGTAGCTCCGTGTTCGGACAATGCGAATACTGAGGAGCCGCGGGCATTGGCCTTGACAAAGGCATCTGCATGGATGGAGATGAACAAGTCTGCACTCATCTTGCGTGCTTTCGCAACGCGACCCATCAACGGGATAAAGTAATCTCCGTCGCGTATCAGTACGCCGCGCATATTCGGCTCATTGTCGACCAATGTTTTCAACTTGCGCGCAATCGCCAAAGTCACGTTCTTTTCCCGGGAGCCATGTCTTCCCCTTGCACCCGGATCTTCACCGCCGTGACCGGCATCAATCGCAATGATCAGGGTCCTCGCACGGATTTCGGACCGATTGACGGTTGCGCTGGGAGGGGTTTTGTCGATATTCAAATCCTGTCCCGTTTGCGCGTGGTCTGGTGCAGGCTGAGTGATTGTCGCGGGTGAGCTTACTGCAGGTGTACTGATTTTCGGTTGTTCAAGCAAAGCCATCAGCGGGTCGACCGGATGAGACGGATACACGTCCAGTACCAGGCGATAGCCATACTCGGCGACCGGTTTGAGTACAAAAAGTTGCGGGTTGACTTCGGCTTTCAGGTCCAGCACCAAGCGCACCACCCCGGGTTTGAAACGACCCACGCGAACGCTTTTGATATAGGGGTCGACATCGCCGATCAATTTGCTCAGTTCGTTGAGGGTATTGTTGAGCTCGACTTCATCCAGGTCGATGACCAGTCGATCCGGATCGCTCAAGTTGAACATGTTGTAGCTGATGGCCAGTTTGGATTCGATGGTCAGGCGGGTGTAGTCTTGCGCCGGCCAGATGCGTACGGCACTCACGGAAATGGCTGCATGAGCCTGGGACGTGCAGAGAAACAGCAATAATGTAACGAGTTTTAAAGTTGCTTTAAGCATTCCCGTCCTGTGGGTGTGTTGCCACTAATTTCAACTTTGCGGCCGTCCGGCAAAATTTCAAAGCTGATTTCCAGGTCGGCTGTTGGTATCAGTGCCTTGCCGTGCTCCGGCCATTCAATAAAAAATATATTGCTGCCGTCAAACTCTTCGCGGAAGCCGGCGGCTTCCCACTCTTCTGCATCGTGCAACCGGTACAAATCGAAGTGTCGCAAGTCTAACCCAGCAATGCTATATGGTTCAACCAGCGTATAGGTGGGACTTTTTACACGTCCCTCATATCCCAGCGAACTCAGTACGCCACGCACCATCGTGGTTTTACCTGCGCCAAGGTCGCCATGCAGATAAATTACCATGCCGGGTTTGAGTCTTGCGGCGAGGCGTTTGGCCAATGCTACGGTCGCACTTTCATTGTCTAGGCGCATGTTGATTCGGCTATCATGGTGACTATGCAAAATGTAAATCCTCATCAGGAATATTACGCCGTATTGGCCGGACAGATACGCATGTGGGCGCATGAACTTGGTTTTCAGGCCGTTGGCATCAGCGACACGGACCTGTCTGCAGCGGAAAGCGGTTTGCTTGAGTGGCTGTCACTAGGCTGGCATGGCGAGTTGGATTATATGGCAAATCACGGCACTAAACGAAGCCGCCCGGCGGAATTGGTGCCAGGCACGTTGCGCGTGATCTCGCTGCGCATGAACTATTTGCCACCCGCTGCACGGGATAGCTGGCATGTATTGGCAGACGATGCGAGTGCTTTCATCTCGCGCTATGCGTTGGGGCGGGACTATCACAAGGTGTTGCGCAATCGCCTTGCAAAACTGGCGGAAAAGGTACGTGCCGAGGTTGCCGGTTTCGACGGGAGAGTATTCACGGACAGTGCACCGGTGATGGAGGTGGAATTGGCGCGCAAAGCCGGGTTGGGGTGGCGTGGCAAACATACTTTGCTGCTTACGCGTGAACATGGCTCATGGTTTTTTTTGGGCGAGATATATTTGAACTTGCCGATTCAAGTAGACAAGCCACAGGAAGAACATTGTGGGTCGTGCACGCGCTGCATAGAAGTTTGCCCGACCAAGGCGATTGTTGCGCCATACCGCCTGGATGCGCGCCGTTGTATCTCTTATCTCACCATTGAACTAAAAGGAAGTATTCCGGTTGAGCTGCGCCCGTTGATCGGAAACCGCGTCTACGGTTGCGACGACTGTCAGTTGGTGTGTCCGTGGAATAGCTTTGCCCAAACTACTGTCGAGCCTGATTTTGCAGTGCGAAATCGGCTGGATGACCTGTCACTGGTGGAGCTGTTCGCATGGGATGAATCCGAGTTCAGATCCAGGCTCGCAGGCAGCGCGATTTATCGCATAGGCTTTGAGCAGTGGCTGCGGAACATTGCTGTAGCGCTGGGTAACGCAGTCAAAAGCGATGCCGTATTGGCGGCCTTGAAAACCCGTGCCGCGAGTGAGTCGGCGTTGGTGCGGGAACACGTCGAATGGGCGTTGCTTCAGCAGCTTAATAACTGAACCTGTCGTGTAATTCTTCCAGATTCAATTCAAGCAATATCTTCTCCAGCCGCTCTTGTGCATTTTGTCTCGGACATTCTTTCCGGCGGGCGATGATCAGTTCATTTTTCATCGAGTGTTCCCAGCCTATCAATTCCGTCACGGCCACTTGATAGCCATGTGCTTCCAGCAGCAGGCATCGCAGCACGTTGGTGAGATGGCTGCCGAATTCGCGGGTGTGTATAGGGTGCCGCCAGATTTCGGAAAGGGAAGTTTTGCCAAATGACCGATTCTTGTTTTTATTCAATACGACGGCAACTTCGGCTTGGCAGCACGGCACCATTACAATGAATTCAGCATGTTTTTGCAGGGCGAATTTTATTGCGTCATCGGTAGCGGTGTCGCAAGCATGCAGTGCGGTGACGATATCGATTTTCTCGGGCAGTTGCGGTGAATGTATGGATTCTTCCACCGATAGATTGAAAAATGACATCCGCGTAAATCCCAATTTGACAGCCAGCTGCTGCGATTTGTTGACCAGTTCCTCGCGCGTCTCGATGCCATACACGTGCCCGCTGCTGTGTGCTTTCAAGAATAGATCATAGATGATGAAACCGAGGTAGGACTTGCCGGCACCATGATCCGCCAATGTCAAATTCGGTCTGGTGGTGATTACTTCATTTAACATGGGTTCGATAAAATGAAACAAGTGGTAGACCTGCTTTAACTTGCGCCTGCTGTCCTGGTTCAGTTTGCCGTCACGCGTCAGGATGTGCAGCTCTTTGAGCAGGTCGATAGATTGTTCCGGCTTGATATCGGGAATTGGATTCATAAATGTTGGACCGCTTAACCGAACTTGATTTTCATTGTCAAGACTGCGCCTGCCAAAGCCAGGGTTAGTGAGTTGGCTATGGTGATGGGCCATGATCCGAGCATGATGCCATAGGCCAACCACAGTCCGACCCCGATCGTGAACATGATATACATGCCCAAGGATATATCCGCCGTGTGTTTGCTGCGCCATACCTTCCATACCTGCGGAATGAAGGCTGCGGTGGTCAGTGTTGCAGCGGTACTTCCTACCCATTCAGTAACGGCCATAAGTGCTCTTGTGGGTTTTGTAAATGTCGATTATAGCGTTGCAGTGAGTGGGCTCAGCGTTTGATTGCTATCGCGTGCAAGTGGAGCTTCTATAAAATCGCAGGCTGTAATAATTTTAAGTGCATATAGTATTTGACGGAGCTTGGTTGCTTTGCTATAGTGTCGGTCTTCGCTGACGCGGGGTGGAGCAGCTCGGTAGC
>JBBRDZ010000154.1:0-5129 GCA_038203435.1 Burkholderiales bacterium | reverse complement strand
AAACACTGCCTCCAGCGGCACCGCAGCCGATGCCATCAAGCGCACATGGTTGTCGTAGAACACATCGATCAGCCACACAAAGCGCCGCAACTCGGCGGCATCGTCGGCGGTGAGTTGCGGGATGTGCGACACGAACACGGTGGGGAAGCGGTGCGCGATCTCCAGGTAATCGGGCTGCGAATGCGCGCCGCCGCACAGCTCGCTGAAGTCGAACCACACCACATTCAGTGCGACCCGCTTTACCGGGATGTTGCGGCCCAGCACCTCGACATGTTTCTCGTCGGGCCGCGCCTCCTTGGCGATCTTGTCGAACAGCACCGCCATGCGTGCCTCGTTCGCGGCATTGCTTGCGGCATCGACCGACACCAGGAACAGCGGCTCGCGCGTCATCATGCGCATGCGAAAGTCGCTGCCGAGCTCGATATGCAACACTTTCAACTCGCGCTTGAGTAGCTCGATCACCGGCAGGAAATTGCCGCGCTGCAAACCGTTCGGATACAAGCCGTCGGGCGGATAGTTCGACGTAGTCATCAATATCACGCCGCGCTCGAACAGCGCCGTCACTAGCCGCCCCAATATCATCGCATCGGCGATATCGTCGACATGGAACTCATCCAGGCACAACAAGCGGGTGGACTTGGCGATGTTGTCGGCCAGCGCGATCAGCGCGTCATCCTCGCCGGCCAGCGCCTTCATCTCGTGATGCACCTCGGCCATGAAATTGTGGAAGTGGATGCGGCGTTTGCGGCGATAGGGCAGGCAGGCGTAAAACGCATCCATCAAAAATGTCTTGCCGCGCCCGACACCGCCCCACAGATACAAACCCTTGGGCACCTCCGGGCTGAGCAGGCTGCGCCCGAGGAACTGGTCGCGTTTGGATTTGAACTCCACCAACTGATGCCACAGCACATCCAGCTCGTCGATCGCAGCCTCTTGCGCGGCATCATGGACAAAGTCCGGCAACGCACTGGCAGCCTGATACCAGGCCTTGGGGCTCATGTGGCGGTCGGAGTGCGGTGTTGAAGTGAGCGGCATGCCGCAATTATGCCGTGTTTCTTTCTATTGTAGGAGCGGGCCATGCCCGCGACCTTTAAATTGATCGCGGGCATGGCCCGCTCCTACACAACCGCGATGGAACATACGTATCTGCGCTTGATTAATCGCACTAACTAGAGCACTATTCAACACGCTATTAATAACTCCATAAGGAGATAACCCATGTCCAACCTGACTGCCAATGATCTGAAAACCAAGGGCATCGCCGCCATCGAAGCCGTGCTGGAGAATCGTCCGGAAGCGATCGTTTCGGTGCGCGGCAAGGACCGCTTCGTGGTGATGGAGATTGCGCAATATCATTACCTGCGCGAATGCGAGTTGGAAGCGGCTCTGGCCGAGACGCGCGCCGATGTCGCGGCGGGGCGTTTCGTCAAGGAATCGCCGACAGCCCACGTCAAGCGGGTAAAGAAGATCGCCGCATGATCTTCATCCTGATATTTCATGAACTACATCCTGATATTCACTGACCAATATAACAAACGCGCCGCGCGTTTTCTCAAACGCCATCCCGAGCTGGAAAAACAATACCTCAAGACATTGCAACTGCTGGAACTGAATCCGCATCATCCTTCGCTGCGCCTGCATCCATTGGGCGGCAGGCTGCTGGGACTGCATTCGGTTTCCATCAACCTATCGTATCGCATTACACTCGAACTCTTGATCCACGACCAGGAGATCATACCGATCAACGTGGGCGATCATGATGTGGTGTATTGATGACCGTAGCCCTTGTAGGAATGGGTGATAACCGCAGAAAGTGTGTGGATTTTGTAGGAGCGGGCCATGCCAGCGATCAATCAATGGGTCGCGGGCCATGCCCGCTCTTACGGGGTTTCATTTATTCCTGACGTGGCCCAGTGGCAATTCTGCATCTGCTTTAAGAGATAGCAGATTGCCTGCGTTTAGTGCCTCTGCCTGATGTATCAACAATGTTGACACGTATCTCGGGTTGGCATAATCTGCGGCCTGAAAAATCACTGGATGCATACATTATGAAAGTCATCGTAAAGAAATGGGGAAACAGCGCAGCAGTGCGCATACCCGCGTCCGTCATGTCGGCGGCGCATGTCGATTTGGACCAAACTGTCCGGGTTCGTGAAGAGAAGGGCCGCATCGTTATCGAGCCGGTGCGCCGTAACGCGTACAAGTTGGATGAGCTGCTAGCCGGCATCACCGCCAAGAACCAGCACAAACCGATAGACACCGGTGAGCCTGTTGGCAAGGAAGTCTGGTAATGGCGCGCCGCTATGTGCCGGATGCGGGCGATATTGTATGGATGGAATTCTCCCCGCAAGCCGGACATGAACAAGCCGGACATCGCCCAGCACTGGTGCTCAGCCCGACCGCATATAACAGCAAAACCGGCACCATGGTGTGCTGCCCGATGACTACCCAGATCAAAGGTTACCCGTTTGAAGTCATCATCGATGTGCAGGGTGTAAGAGGAGCGGTGTTGTCCGACCAAGTCAAAAACCTTGATTGGCATGCCCGTAAAGCCACACCCAAAGGCAAGGCAACCAGCGAAGAGCTTGATGAAGTGCGCGCCAAGATTGCCGCACTGCTTGGGATAAGCTGAGATAGCCCCTGTTAAACTTGCCAATATGTATCTTTTAAGCTACAGTGGTTTCCATGATCGAAGTATTCCGATACCAGACAGCCGATGGCAAAGAGCCTTTGACCGAATGGCTTCAATCACTGCGAGACAAACAGGCCCAAGCCAAGGTTCGCATCCGGCTCAAGCGTCTGGAAGCTGGTCTATTCGGAGATTGCGAACCGGTTGGAGATGGGGTCCTTGAATTACGCGAACACCTTGGTGCCGGCTTTCGGGTGTACTTCGGCCGGCAGGGTCAAACAATCGTGATTCTGTTGTGTGGCGGCATAAAGAAGACACAGGCTGCGGATATCAAGACAGCCAGGGAATATTGGACAGATTGGAAACGGAGACAAGCATGAGCAAAAAATTAACAGGCGCGGTATCACATCATGAACGTGAAGTTGCCGAGTTGCGTGCAGACCATGAACTTGCCGTGCAATATCTGAAGGCCGCGATGGAATCACTGGATGATCCGGATGATAGGGCTGCCGGACTCCTTGCGCTACGCACAGTTGCTGAAGCCTACGGCGGGCTCGGGGCAATTGCCGCGGAAGCAGGCATCAGCCGCGAGTCGCTCTATCGCACGCTGTCGCCCAATGGCAATCCGACATTGAAGACACTCCTGGCCGTGCTGAAGGCGGTTGGCATGAAGCTTTCCGTGGAACCGGGGCACCACGTCGCCGTATAGCCTTAAGGAAACACTGAACAAGTCCCAATTTGTCATTCCGGCGCAGGCCGGAATCCAGTGTTTTCAATAAGCTGGACACCGGCCTGCGCCGGTGTGACGACTTGTTCAGCGTTTCCTTAAACAATTTATTACAGCCAACTTGAGGTCGCAAATTGCGACTTCAAAGATGATGCAATAAAACCCTATGCTTGCGGCTAAATTCCTTTAGGCTTAAAGTTCGTCTGTAAATTTTCAAATACCGTTAATCAGGAGCAAGACATGACCGCAGACACCATTGAAGATGCCGCCCTGCATTTACCGGAACAGCAACGCGCACACACGCGCGCATAAGCCATGCTTAGTCTTGATCCACAAACTGAAACCGAAATTGCCCAGGAATGGCGTAGCGAGGCCCAACGCCGGGCTGCCGATCTGGATAATGGTCTTGCCACACCAATCCCTGCCGAAGTAGTACGCGCTGCCGCACAAGCATTATTGAAATGACCTACCAGTTTCACCCGGCAGCTGCGAGTGAATATCTGGACAGCATTGCCTTCTACGAAAGCCGTTTAGCCGGATTGGGCGCGGACTACATTGCCGAATTCGAGTCCACGCATGGTGCGAGTATGCGCTGCGCCGAAAAGTTTTCCCCTTGATAGTCCGCCAGACATTCGCAGGATAGTGATGCAACGTTTTCCGTTCAATGTGTTGTATCGCGAAGCGGGCGACACCGTGCAAGTTCTCGCGGTTGCCCATCACAGACGGCGACCTGGGTATTGGCTAGGGCGAGTTGAAGTTAAGGGTTAATAATTCGATCATGGCCACTTTAACTGAGGTGGTGGGTGCTACTTGCCATACGCTTTCACCGAACCCATAGACTACAGCAAGGCATTGGCAGAGGGGCCGACCGGCCTGAATGCCTACATCGAAGCCTCGATCCAGTGCGTGCAACATGCTGACAGCAGAAAATTGTATCAGATCATTCTGCAAGGTTTGCAACGAGCAAAGTCAGTCTAGTGAGCCCGCTGGTGCCTGGAAAATACGCCCCATCGGCTTTGCCCCCGGGAAAGAAAAATAGCCCCTTTGAATCTTTCCCCTTGCACCTTTCCTCTTGCCCCTTTCCCCTTGAATCTTGTATCTTGTACCTGTGTTTAAAAGATCCAAATCGATATTAGCCCTGTCCGGTATTGCGATAGTGGTATTGTTCGCAATCCAGTCTTGCGGCGGATCAAGCGGCGACTCGACCCCAACCCGCTCGTATTATCTCGGCAGCACGCCGTTCTTCACCACCCCCGCCGCGTTTCCCGATTGGCGTTTCGAAAATCTCGACGACCGCGACCTGCTGTCGGTCCACGTGGACGATTTTCTTGGCATCCCGTGGAGCCAATTCCAGAACAACACCACGCTTCCGGCCGCCTGGGTAACACAGTGGACCAAGCTGGCGGCCAACGCAAAGGCGACCGGCAAGACGCTGTATCTCGCGGTGTCGCCTCTCGGCAACCGCACCACGCTCGCGCCAAATATTGATAACAGCAGTAACCGCACAGAAAACTGGGCGCCGGTGGATGGCGCTGGGTGTTACCAATTTTTCAGCGATGCCAACGCGGCCGCTTACAAGCTGGCCTATATCAACTACGTGAAGTACGTCATCGGCCTCGTGCAGCCGGCGTTCTTCAGTCCGGCCATCGAGATGAACATGCAGTTTGCGCGCTGTGCGCCGGCGGACAAGGCCGCGTATATCGCCTGGTACACCGACGTGCACAACGCCATCAAGGCGGCCTATCCGCAACTGGTGGTGTTCCCGACTTTTCA
>JBBRDZ010000153.1:0-5134 GCA_038203435.1 Burkholderiales bacterium | reverse complement strand
TGGACAGGTTGATCGCCTGCTGGATGTCCATATACTTGGCGTAGTCCGCGCCGGTCACGTAATAGACGAACTCGAAATTCAGGCTGAAGTCGCCGTAGGAAGCGAAATGCCCGCGGTCATAGGTGGCGTCCTGCTGCTTGTCGATGATGTCCTTCACCATCGGCGCGATGCCTTTCAATTTTTCGGAAGGTGTCTGGTAGATCACGCCCAGCTTGAACACCACTCTGCGCTTTTCCATCTTCTTGAAGTTATGCACGCGCGAGTTGGTCAGGTCGGTATTGGAAAAAACCAGTTGCTCGCCGCCGATCGCCCGTATTCGGGTGGTCTTGATCCCGACCATTTCGACCGCGCCCATCTTGTCGCCGATGACAATGAAGTCGCAGACCTCGAATGGCTTGTCGAAAAATATTACGAAGTAGCTGAACAGATCGCCGAGCACCGCCTGGGCGGCCAGCGCGACGGCGATGCCGCCGATGCCGAGCCCCGCCACCACGGCTGATATCTTGACCCCCAGATTGTCCAGCAGGAACACCAGCGCGATGCACCAGATCGCGAAGTTGAGCAGTCCGCGTATCCCCTTTAGTTGTTTCTCGCCACGCTCCAGATTGTCGGTTTTTTTCAGGTAGGAGCGCAGACCGAAACCGACCGCAGAGGTAAGTGCCCTGACGGCAAGCAAGGTGAACAGAAAGATCGTCGCGATCCTCAGGCCGCTTTTGAATTCTTCAGAGAGTGTCAGTGTGTGCAGCGAGATATACAGGGCGGCGAAATATAAGACCGGCACCAGAGACTTGTCGATGGCATTGATCAGCAGGTCGTCGAGCACAGTCTCGGTGGTCTCGGCCCATTTGCTCAGCCGTTCCAGTACATGTCGTTTGAAGATATAGATGGCCGCCACGCATACGATGAATATCGCCAGTGCGGTCAGGTAAGCGAGCACGGTATTGCCGAATAGGGAATGGTCGAGCAGATCCTGCATGATGGGTCGGTCTCCTTTGCGTGTGTTGTGGCGATCCAGATACACCGGTTGCGGTGCGGAACTACCGATGTTTATCGGGCGATCGGCCGGTACGATCCCGGAAGGCCGGGTCAGCCAGCCCTTATTGTACTAGCCTGGAGTCTTCGAATCGAATCGGTTCGCTGCTACACACCAGCCGGCTGCTCTGCATCCGCGTATCTGCAATAGGTCTCGCGGATGAACAGGGTCGCGATCACTCCCATCAGCGTGAAGCCCGACAGAATGGCGATGCCGACCCGGTAGTCGGCGCTGCCCAGTGCCGTGTCGGCATGGCTGGCATGCGCGAGGTCTATCGCTTTGCCCACCAGCGGTTGCATGATTGCGGTACCAAGGAAGCCGCCGATATTTACCACGCTGGTGGCCATGCCGGACAATGCGTGCGGGTTCACTTCCTTGGCGCATGCCCAAGTCAAAGCAAAACTGGGGGCGGTCAGGCCCATTGCAAAGAACAATCCGTAACTCATCAGGCTGCTCATCGCCATGCCGGACAGCATCGGCAGCCAGCACAGGAAGTATGCAAGTGCCCCGACTATCATCACCGGCTTGCGTCGCCCGATGCGATCGGAAAGTTTGCCGATGAAGAACGCGCCGACGGCAAAGCCCGCCAGCAGCAAAGTGGTGTGTCTGGCGGCGGTACTGGTATCCATGCCGTAGGCATCGCGCAGGAACGGCACCGCCCACAATCCGGCAAAGGTGAACAGGGTGCCCGACAAACCCATGTTCACCCAGAAGCCCGGCCAGGTGGCACGGTTCTTCAGGATCACCATCAAGCCGTCATACCAATGCCCGTGATGCGGCGGGTGCGCCGTTTTGCCATCGAGCTCGCGCATGCTGGGCAAACCGACAGTAGCGGGATTGTCGCGCACCAGCCACCAGGTCATGGCCGCGAGGAACAGCGAGAACCCGCCCACCGCGACGAACGCGGTGCGCCATGAAACATAGTGCAACGCCCAGGCCAGCGGTGAGGCGGCGAGCAATGAACCGGCATTGCCGATCAGGATGGTCGCGCCGGTCATGGTGGCGAACTGCCGGTCGTGGAACCACGCGGCATTCAGTTTGAGCATGGAGATGAACATGACCGATACGCCCAGTCCGACCAGTAGGCGGCCAACCGATGCGGCGGCGAGCGTGTCGGCCAGGCCGAACAGCACGGAACCGATGCCCGCCAGCACGCTGCCAACTGCCACCACGCGACGCGGACCCCAGGTGTCGGCGAGTATGCCGGTGGGGATCTGCATCACTGTGTACACATAGAAATAGGTCGCCGCCAGACCGCCCAGTTCCGCCGCGCTTGCATGGAATGTCTGCTGCAGGTCGCCGGAGATCGCCGCCGGCGCGAAGCGATGGAAGTACGACAATATATACGCCATTCCGACGATGACGAAGGCGGTCCAGCGCAGTCTCAAAAGTTGGCTGGATTGATGTTTATTCAGCATGGAATATTTTTTCGTCCATCGGAAACCGACGAAGCATTCGTATCAAGAACAGGCCGGGAATGTACTACGAATTGGTTGTTTTGGTAAGGCCGGCCGCTCGGCTGGCACGGGTGTCTTAGCGTCGTGATGTTCGCGGTGAAATGCCGTCAAATGAAAATCATGGCCTGCAGCGGACTGTCATGATGAGCGGCAATCCGAATTGAATGCAAGCCCCGCTCCATAGCCGGCATTATTCTGCTTAACTGTTCAACGCCTGATATCGTTGCGCCGAGCCAGCTATCAAGCGGGGTATCCCGGTATAACCGTATCGTCATCAAATCCGTTTAGTGAACGAGAAAACTTTGGTAAGCCCGAATAGATCCGTAATCAGCAAAACGATGAATATGGAGAATATAAAACTGAGAATCTCACCGATAGGCCCGCTACCGGCCGGCAATTGATCCAATTTTCCGGCAATCAGATGCGCTTCATCATCGGTGAGTGCGTTAACGCGCGCTTGCGCTTCACCTGCCGTCACACCTTGCGCTTGCAACTGCGAGAGTACGTCATCACGGTCGATGAATGCGCTGATCCTGGCGCGATCTTGCCCTGCCAACACATGTGAAACAGCCTGTTCGGGCTCTACCATACCGGCAAAAGCAGACTGCTGCGGCAAGCCCATGGCCAGTACGCTAAATATAGCCATACGGCTGGTCCAGCGCATGAAACGGGAATATTGTTGAGTCATGATTAAGGCTCCTTTAAGATGGGTGAGGACGGTCAACAATCCGGAATTTTCACAGTGTGAAAGCGTGGACTATAGATTTGTCAGTTCGGCCACAGAGCGATCATCTGAAGCACATCGTTCCGGATATTGTCAGCCTAAAGAAATAAACTCATGCTATCTGTGCGGTGTCACACAGAGTTGGTGGCGGGTTGCGCGCAGGGTTATCTCTGCCGGTTCACAATCCCATCAGCAGTAGCCACAACGGCAAGGACAAGGCAGACAGCAAGGTGCTCAGCATCACCTGTGCGGCGATCGTGTCGCCGTCGCCGCCCATGCGTTTCGCCAGCACGTAGGACACAGTGGAGACCGGCAGCGCGGCCATCAATACCGGGATGTGGAAATACAGGCCACTCAGCCCGAACACGGATGCCAGGCCCCATGCGATGGCCGGCAGCAGCAGAAGTTTCACCGCGACGCCGTACCACAGCGTGCCGGGCTGGCTGTGCAGTCCCTGGATACGCAGCCCCGCGCCGACCGCGATCAGACCCATCGGCAACGAGGCCTGCGACAACAGTCTCAGTGTGGCGTTGAGCATGCTCGGCAGGGACAGGCCGGTGAAACTGAAGGCGATCCCGCCCGCAGTGGCGAGGATCAGCGGATTGAGCAGGATCTCCTTGAGCCAATGACTCTCGCTGTGGCGCGCCAGCATCAGTACCGATGCGACGTTGGCCAGGGGTACCATGAATCCCATCAGCAAACCGATCGCGGCGAGTCCATCGTGGCCGTGCAAGCCGCCGGCGATGGCCAGGCCGACATAGCTGTTGAAGCGGAATGACGACTGGAAGGTTGCCGAGAACACCCTGGACGGCGCATGGAACAGATATTTCGCGACATAGCCCAGCGCCATGCCGGTCAGCATGAACAGCGTGGCGACCACCAGCATCGGCGTCGCGGCGCCCAGGTCGATTTCGAAATGCGACAGTGTGTCGAACAGCAGTGCGGGGAAGAACACGTAATAGATCAGCCGGTCCAGTTGCGGCCAGAAGTCTTCGCGCAGACCGAACCAGCGGCGCATCGACACGCCCAGCAGGATCAGCAGGAAGATCGGGATGATGGTTTGCGCGACGGACATGCAGGCTCAATTCCCGGAAGTCATCATGTTATTAATGAGATTAAAAATAAACGGGTTTTCCACCCCGCTGATCCCTGATCCTGTATCGATTGGAAACCCGTGCTTCGCCTCTCGGCAAAGCCGGGTATCAATACGCCAACTTCTCACCTTCCTCGTCAAACTACTTCACCGAAAATGAATCCGGCAACAGGATGTCCACGACTCCGTAATGTCCCGGTGCTTCGGCCTTCGTTGGAGGGTAATCTTCAAATCTATTGGTGCCGGTGATCTCGCCCAGCGAGTCCAATATATATTTTTTGAGGTATGGTTCGCCGCCGGGTTTGACAAGCTCCTCATACCTGGAGTGCATGAGTTTTTCCGCCAGCCTTTGGCTGATGAAGTCCTGGTTGCTTTCAACATGCTGAATGAATAGATTCGCGTCGAATGAGCCGACTATAGCGCCCAGCGTCGGTATGTAAAGAACATGTTCAGGCACTGCCGGTGATTTTCCTGCTTCAGCATCGGCATTATCCGGAGCCCTTAAAATCACGCTTAGACTAGTAATAAATATCGGGATTGTTCTCGTGGCGGTTTCTTTCGCTCTTTCGGCTGCTTCCTTTTTGAGTATTTCCGGATGTTCCCTGAAAATCTCATCAATACGATTGATCTTGGCTTGTGTCTGCTTCGGAGTAAATTGCCCACCCGCAAATGACGAACGTATTTCCTTCAACTCATCTTCGGGAGATTGCCGGTCTTGCGAGAATAACAACATTATCCAGCCTGCCAGGCCGATCAATAAGATCAGTAGCCACAGAGCCCAGCGAGAATCACCCTCTTTAACAGACGTGACCGGAATTACCCCAGTC
>JBBRDZ010000152.1:0-5150 GCA_038203435.1 Burkholderiales bacterium | reverse complement strand
AGGCGATCTCGATCTGCGCCTGCTGGGCGTAACTGCCGTAGGGAAAGTGCGATTGCAGGGATTCGAACTGTTTGATCGCTTCTTCATAGCTGTTGGAGTCGAGGCTTTTCTTGGCGATGTTGTACATCACTTCGGCGGAGGCGGTGTTCGCCTTGCTTTCTGCATCATCCTTGGATCCGAACATCGTGCATGAGGTTAACGTAATTAACAGGAATACGGCTAAACTATGGCGCATGACGAATCCAGAAAATAATTTGCGTGATTATACCGTAAACCCATCAGCCCCCGGCGCGCTGCATTTGACCGTACCCGATGATTATGCCGGCCTGCGCCTCGATCAGGCGCTGGTCAGATTCTTTCCCGAATATTCGCGCAGCCGTCTGCAGGAATGGATCACCCGGCAGCAGGTCAGGGTCGACGGTGAATTCGCGACCAGCAAGCAGAAAGTCTGGGGCGGGGAAAAGCTGGAAGTGCTGCCGCAGACCCATCCCGCCGAACAACCCTATCTGGCCGAAGATATCGCGCTGGAGATCCTGTATGAGGACGATGCCTTGCTGGTGATCAACAAGCCGGTCGGGCTGGTGGTGCATCCGGGCAGCGGCAACTGGGAGGGCACTCTGCTCAATGCCCTGCTGCATTACGCCCCGCAGCTGGCCGGGGTGCCGCGTGCCGGCATCGTCCACCGGCTGGACAAGGACACCAGCGGATTGCTGGTGGTGGCCAAGAACCTGACCGCACAAACCGCACTGGTGCGCCAACTTGAGGCGCGCACCGTGCAGCGGGAATACCTGGCGCTGGTGCATGGCGAGGTGCTGCGTGCCGGAAAAGTGGATGCGCCGATCGGCCGGCATCCGACCCAGCGCGTCAAGATGGCGGTGGTCGACAGCGGTAAACCCGCAGTCACGCATTACCAGATCGAGCAAAAATTCCCGAGCTGCACGCTGCTGCGCTGCCGGCTGGAAACCGGCCGCACCCACCAGATACGCGTGCACATGGCGCGCATCGGTCATCCACTGGTGGGCGACAGCGTGTACCTGAAAGGACCGCAGAAATGCGTGCCGCAATTACGCGCACTGCTGACCGGCTTTCCCCGCCAGGCATTGCACGCGACGCGTCTCGCGCTGCAGTATCCGGACAGCGGCGAGCAGATGGAATGGCAGGTGCCGCTGCCGCAGGACATGGTGCAACTGTTGCAACAACTAAAAGAAATAATTTCCCCGCGCCCGCAGGCGGGAGAGGGGTAGGGGATAGGGTCGTGAACTGCCTTGATCATTGCATCATTCCGGATTGGCCTGCGCCCGCCAATGTGCAGGCCTTGCAGACCACCCGCGCGGGCGGTGTCAGCGCCGCACCCTATGACAGCTTCAATCTGGGCGATCATGTCGGCGATGCCCCGCTGGCGGTGGCGCGCAACCGTCAGTCGCTCAACCAGCTGTTGCCCAGCGAGCCGGTCTGGCTGGAACAGGTGCATGGCACGTCCGTAACCAATGCAGATCAAACCTCCTGCCTGCCGCAGGCGGATGCCTGCATCGCACGGCATCACGATGCGGTATGCGTGGTGATGACGGCCGACTGTTTGCCGATCTTGTTGTGCGATGCACAGGGCACAGTGGTCGGCGCGGCCCATGCCGGATGGAAAGGTCTGGCGGCGGGCGTGATCGAAGCCACCGTTAAAGAGATGAAAGTCGCGCCGCAACAGCTGATGGCCTGGCTCGGCCCGGCCATCAGCCGGCAGGCGTTCGAAGTGGGCGGAGAAGTACGCGCGCAGTTCGTCGCTGCCGACGCGCAGGCCGCAGCGGCATTCGTTCCCGGAAACAATGGCAAATGGCTGGCCGATCTTTATGCACTCGCGCGTTTACGCCTTAACAAATTGGGCGTCACGCGGATATATGGCGGCGACTACTGCACCTACCGGGATGCTGCGCGATTCTATTCCTACCGCCGCGATGGCGCGACCGGACGCATGGGCACGTTCATCTGGTTATCCTCCTAGTCCTGTTACGAAGCGCGAGTGATATAATCCGCGCCCCTGATTTCCGCGAACAATCTCAATGAGCAAATTGGTTTGGATCGTTGCCGCCTGTGTCGCCGGTGGCGCGTTGAGCGTGATGTGCGCGGCCGTATTCGCGCTCAATCGCCATGCGCAGAAGTATCTTGGCATGATGGTGAGTTACGCCATCGGCGCGATGCTGGGTGCGGTGTTCCTCGACATCCTGCCCGAGGCGATCAGGCTCACGCCCAATGTGGCTGTGTTGAGCGGCACGGTGTTGTTCGGCATCATGCTGTTCTTCATCCTGGAAAAACTGGTGCTGTGGCGCCACTGTCACCATGAGCATTGCGAGGCGCATGAACTGATTGCCAGCGAGCACTACCATGACCACGGACGCAGCGGCCTGATGGTCACCGTGGGCGACTCGGTGCACAACTTCGTCGATGGCATCATCATCGCGGCGGCCTTCCTCACCGACATGCACCTGGGCATTGTCACCGCGCTGGCGATCATCGCGCACGAGATCCCGCAGGAAGTCGGCGACTTCGCGATCCTGCTGCATTCCGGTTACAGCAAGACCAAGGCCTTTCAGTTGAACATCATCGCCAGCTTCGCCTCGGTGGCGGGCGGCATACTGGGTTATTTCGTGTTGCAGACCATGCAATCGTGGATACCATCGCTGCTGGCGCTGGCGGCGGCGAGCCTGCTGTATGTCGCCGTGGCTGACCTGATCCCCGGCCTGCACAAGCGCGCGCAGTTGCGCGATACGCTGGAGCAGGTGGGGTTGATCGGGATGGGCGTGGCGACGGTGGGGTTGATGGCGATGTGGTTGGCGGAGTAGATCGTCATTCCGGCGCAGGCCGGAATCGAGTTTTTTAAACTCAAAAACCAAAGTCAAAACCGTCGGGGGTAGCCCGACAGCAAGTCACTTTCTTTTGCGTCGCCAAAAGAAAGTGACCAAAGAAAAGGCGACCCCGGTTTGCCGCCGCTACGCGGTTCCCTCCGTTGCTCGGCAGGTCAGGCTTCCTCATAAACTCGCACGATCCGCTGCGCGTCCACGTGCTCGAACATATTCGTCAGAATTCCCTGACCCACCTCCGCTACTCGGCGGCGCACAGGGGAAAGGAAAAGCAGATTTTGTAGGGCGGGTTAGCGAAAGCGTAACCCGCCGGATGTTCGCTTGATCCATACGGCGCAATGCCCGTTGGTTATGGCGCCCTACGCGGGTTATTCGGCGGCGCGCAGGTGAAGGGGCGTGTGGTTTTTGTAGGTTGGTGCTGAGCTTGCGAAGCCCAACATGTATTGGTAAACGTTGGGCTTCATTACATTCAGCCCAACCTACGCGGGCTGTCGGGCTACCCCCGACGGTTTTGCTTTTGCTTTTTTGAAAACTGGATTCCGGCTTGCGCCGGAATGACGCCATCCAGCGGTATAATGCGCGCCTTTCACTAATCATCAAGTTACATGTCCCCCGTTACCAGCACCAAGCAGTCCAAGAACAAAATTCCCAGCGTAGGCTTCGTCTCGCTCGGTTGCCCAAAGGCGACCGTGGATTCCGAGCACATCCTGACGCGTTTGCGCGCCGAGGGTTACCTGATCTCCGCGAGCTATCACGATGCCGATCTGGTGGTGGTGAACACCTGCGGCTTTATCGACAGTGCGGTGGCCGAGTCGCTGGATGCGATCGGCGAAGCGCTGGCCGAGAACGGCAAGGTGATCGTCACCGGTTGTCTGGGTGCGAAGGGCGATGTGGTGAAGCAGGCACATCCCAGCGTGCTCGCGGTCACCGGGCCGCATGCCACCGACGAGGTGATGGATGCGGTGCATGCACATCTGCACAAACCGCATGATCCCTACTCGGATCTGGTTCCGCCCCAGGGTATACGCCTGACCCCGAAACATTTCGCCTATGTGAAGATCTCCGAGGGCTGCAACCATCGCTGCACCTTCTGCATCATCCCCAGCATGCGCGGCGACCTGGTCAGCCGTCCGGTGGGCGAGGTGATGCAGGAAGCCGAGAATCTGGTGAAGGCGGGCGTGAAAGAACTGCTGGTGATCTCGCAGGATACCTCGGCTTACGGCGTGGACGTGAAATACCGCACCGGCTTCTGGGGCGGCAAGCCGCTCAAGACGCGCATGACCGAACTGGTGCAGGCGATGGGCGAGTTAGGTGTGTGGGTGCGCTTGCATTACGTGTACCCGTATCCGCATGTGGACGAAGTGATCCCGCTAATGGCGCAAGGCAAGATTCTGCCGTATCTCGATATCCCGTTCCAGCATGCCAACCAGCGCATCCTGAAGTTGATGAAGCGCCCGGCCAGCAGCGAGAATGTGCTGGCGCGCATCAAGCAATGGCGGGAGATCTGTCCGGACATCACGTTGCGCAGCACGTTCATCGTCGGCTTTCCCGGCGAGACCGAGGCGGAATTCCAGGAACTGCTGGATTTTCTGCAAGAAGCGCAGCTGGACCGCGTCGGCGCCTTTAAGTACTCGCCGGTGGACGGCGCGTTGGCCAATGCACTGCCGGACCACATCGCACCCGAAGTGCAGCAACAGCGACTCGAGCGGCTGATGTTGCTGCAGGAGGGAATCAGCGAACAGCGCCTGAAACGCAAGATTGGCAAGGTTATCACCGTGCTGGTGGACGAGGTCGACGAAGAAGGCGCAGTCGCGCGCAGTTCGGCGGACGCGCCGGAGATCGACGGCGTGGTTTACATCGCCGGCGGCGGGAAATTGAATCCGGGCGATTTCGCCGAGGTGAGGATCACCGATTCAGATACCCACGACCTGTGGGCGGAGCTGGCCTGATCACACCGCAGCGCAACGTTCTTTAATTGGCGGGGACGGATGAAGCATTCGTTTTGTCTCCGGCAACATCGCCGGGCGGAGAGATGTCGTCGCGCTTGTCCATATCACGTTTGAATTGAAGGCGTTCTTGCGGTGACATGTTGTTGAAGTGTTCGTGCATTTCCTTGCGGCGTTGCTCGCGCTGTTGCGGCGTCATGCTCTTCCAGTGTTCCTTCATCCGGTTGCGTAACTGTTCGCGTTCCTGTGGTGACATCTTTTCCCAGTGTTCTTGCATCTCCATACGTATTTTCTGCTGGCGTTTACGGCGCTCCTCGGGAGGGAGCGGTTCCAGGTCCTTGCGGAATTGTTCGCG
>JBBRDZ010000151.1:0-5151 GCA_038203435.1 Burkholderiales bacterium | reverse complement strand
GATCCAGCCGACGTTCGACGTTTATGCCACCACCCAAGATGCGGACCTGGGGTCGGTGGCACGCGGCATCCAGAAAGTGCTGGACGATACCGAACGCGACTTGCCGCCGGGCGCCGTTGTGACAGTTCGCGGGCAGGTGGACACGATGCACGAGGCCTTTTCGGGCCTGTTCTTCGGCCTGGCCGAGGCGATTATCCTGATCTACCTGCTGATCGTGGTGAATTTTCAGTCCTGGCTGGATCCCTTCGTCATCATCACGGGGCTGCCTGCGGCGCTGGCGGGAATCATCTGGATGCTGTTCATGACGCATACATCGCTGTCTGTGCCGGCGCTCACGGGTTCGATCATGTGTATGGGGGTGGCGACCGCCAACAGTATTCTGGTGATCAGCTTCGCGCGGGAGCGGCTGCGTGAGGGAGACAGCGGTATCACGGCCGCAGTCGAGGCGGGTTTTATTCGCTTCCGTCCGGTGCTGATGACGGCGCTTGCAATGATTATCGGCATGATCCCGATGTCTTTGGGTTTCGGTGATGGCGGCGAACAAAATGCACCATTGGGCCGGGCGGTGGTTGGCGGCCTGACTTTTGCGACATTCGCCACGCTGTTCTTCGTGCCGGTTGTCTTTAGCCTGGTGCACGGGAAAAAAACTGATCCTTCAGAAAAGGATACTTTAATTATGGAGCATGCATGATGTCTGAAAAAATTCCTCATCCCGTTGTATCGACGCGCCTGCGACTGGTCGGCGCAGTCATTGCGATATTGGCGGTTTTCATCGTTGTGAACGGCATCCTGACGCGCAACAGTCATGAGCACGATTTGAAAAAAGAGGTTGAGTCGCAGCACATCATGGTCAAGGTTGTATTGCCCCAGACGGGTGACAGCATCCAGAAGCTGATTTTGCCTGTTAACGTTCGTGCGGATATTGATGCGCCGATTTACGCGAGGGTGAATGGCTATCTGAAGGCGTGGTATACCGATATCGGCGCGCGCGTGACCAAGGGGCAGCTGCTGGGAGAGATCGAAACGCCCGAGCTTGACCAGCAGATACTGCGTGCGCGTGCGGATGTGGCGAGCGCCCAGTCCAACTGGGAGATTGCCGATGTGACGGCGAAGCGCTGGCAGAACCTGCTGGCGACAGACTCGGTATCGCATCAGGAAGCGGATGAGAAAGCGGCGACAGCCAAGGCGCGCCATGATCTGTTGAATGCGGCACAAGCCAACCTGAAAGGCCTGCTGGCGGAGCAATCGTTCCAGCGCATCGTGGCGCCCTTTGACGGGATGGTCACCGAACGCAATACGGACGTCGGCAAGCTGATCACCACAGGCAGCAATAACGGGCAGGCGCTGTTCCGGGTGGTCGACAACCGAAGACTGCGGATGTATGCCGAGATACCGCAGAATTACGCCGCGTTGATCAAGCCTAAAATGGCGGTGCAGATCCATTTTCCGGAAATGCCCGGACAGCATTTCGAGGCCACGGTGCTGGGTGTCTCGAACGCCATCCGTGAAGCTTCGCGCACCTCGACGGTTCAGCTGCTGATGGATAACAAGGATGGCAAGCTGTTCTCCGGCAGCTACGCCGAAGTGCACTTTGATCTGCCCTCCAAGTCGACGGTATTCCGCCTGCCGGTGAGCACCTTGCTGTTCCGCAAGGAAGGGCTGCAAGTGGCCACCGTGACTGGCGATAATCACGTGGTGCTCAAGCACATCACCATTGCACGCGATCTGGGGCGTGTGGTGGAAGTGTCCAGCGGGCTGGAGCCCACCGACCGGGTGATTGACAGCCCGTCGGACTCCATCGTGCAGGGCGATATCGTGCGCATCAAGGATGCGGATGCCCAATCCATTGCCAAGAAGCTCGATGAACATGACCGCGGGCAAGCGAGTTCATTATGATGTTCAATCGCCTGGCTGTGATGTTGTGTGTGTCGATGCTTGCCGCCTGTTCTGCGGCGCCCGCGTACAAGACGCCTGTGATTGCCGAGCCTGCCGCCTATAAGGGGTCGACTGCGATCTGGCAACCTGCCCGACCTGCGGATCATCAGCCGCGCGGTGACTGGTGGCAGGCCTATCAGGATGCGACGCTCAACGACATGGTGGCTAAGCTGGATGCGGCGAACGCCGATCTGGCGGTTGCCATGGCGCACTTCGAGCGGGCGACTGCCTATGCTGCACAGGCGCGCGCCGATTATCTGCCGACCGTCTCGGCTGGCTCTTTCGTGACCCGCAACCGGCAGTCCGATACCCGCGCGCTGCGCAACCGAACCCAGCCGAGTGTGTATGGAGATAACGCGCTGGGCCTGATGGCCAGCTATGAAGTCGACCTGTGGGGGCGCGTGCGTAACAATGTCAATGCAGGAGAGGCGGGCGCGCAAGCCGCAGCGGCGGATCTTGAGTCTGTGCATCTGAGCCTGCGGGCGGAGCTGGTCAACGATTATCTTGCCTTGCGCATGCTCGATGCGCAGGCAAAACTGCTGGCCGATGAGTTGGGCGACTATGGCCGTGCACTGGAACTGACGCAAAATCGCTTTCAGGGCGGGATCGACTCGGCGCTGGATGTCTCCCGTGCGAAGGTGACGCTTGAGACGGCCCGCGCGAAGGCCTCGGATATCAAGGCCAGCCGCGCGCTGTATGAACATGCGATCGCCACGCTGGTGGGCGAGTCGGCTTCCGGATTTGCAATCGCGCCTGCCGTGGTTGATATCCGCTTGCCCATGATCCCGGTCGGAATTCCCGCTGATTTGCTGCAAAGAAGACCTGACATCGCTGCGGCGGAGCGCCGTCTGGCGGAGGCCAATGCACGCATCGGCGTGGCAAAAGCGGCATTCTTTCCGAGCGTGAACCTCAACGCCGCCGCCGGCTATGAAAGCACCTACCAGGCGGCATGGCTGACGGCCCCCAATCTGTTCTGGTCGCTTGGGCCCTCTGCCTTGCTGACCATTTTCGATGCAGGCCGGCGTCAGGCGGTGGTGGATCAGGCCGAGGCGACGTTCAAGGTGTCCGGCGCGCAATACCGCTCCACCGTGCTGCATGCCTTTCAGGAAGTTGAGGACAATCTGTCCTTGCTGGACGAGTTGTCGACCGAATCGGTTGCGCTGAACGAGGCGATTACCGATACCAATCACACGCTGGCGATCGCGATGAACCGTTATCGCGAAGGCATTGCGAGTTATCTCGAAGTTGTGACTGCGCAGGCGCAGGCGCAGCAGGTGCAACTGGATGAACTGAACCTGCGCAAAAGACGCTTGCAGGCGAGCGTCAATCTGATCCGTGCGCTGGGTGGCGGATGGGAGCAGACCCGGCTTGCCGCTCAGTGATGGCGGTCTGATAGCTTGACGGGCGCCTTGGGGCGCCCGTTTTTTATTGACGGTAGCCTGTGAATTCACTACATTGCATGTTGTTTTAAATCGATCTGTTTTCATCGAAATGCAGCAGCGATGCGTAGCGCGCAACCTGCACCATCTTTATCAGGAGTTCATCATGTTAAATCTGGATCGTTGTATCGTCGAATTCGACAAGGGGCTGCGCACCCTGTTAAGCCAGGCGCACAGCGCGCGGCCCTATCCCGATGATCAGGTGGCAGAAGCGCCGTTGAGCGAGGCTGAAAAAAACCGTGCTGCCGCGCTGATGCGTGTCAATCACAGCGGCGAGATTTGCGCGCAAGCCCTGTATCAGGGCCAGGCCATGACGGCGCGCGACCCTGCTGTACAGCAGAAACTGCAACAGGCGGCAGAGGAAGAGACCGAACATCTGGCCTGGACGGCTCATCGTGTGCATGAGCTGGGCGGACACTTGAGTGTGTTGAATCCAGTTTGGTACACGGGGTCCTTGGTGATGGGCGCGTTTGTGGGTTTGCTGGGCGATAAATGGAATCTGGGTTTCTTGTCTGAAACCGAGCAGCAGGTCGGACAGCATCTGCAAAGCCATCTGGCTAAGCTGCCGCCGCAGGATGAGAAAAGCCGCGCAATCGTGACGCAGATGTACACCGACGAGGTGGCGCATGCCGAAATGGCGATCGGGTTGGGTGGGGTGGTATTGCCGGAAGCTGCGAAAATGGCAATGAAGCTGAACGGCAAAATCATGACCGGCGCGGCGTACTGGGTGTAAAAACGGTAAATGGGGAGTGGACGTAACCAGCTTTTGCCACTCCCCACTTACGACTCACTACTTTCTGATTTTTCCGTGTTGCAAAAAAACAACAGTATGAAGATATTTCTTTGACAGTATTCATGGGGTTTCTATAGAGTTCGTGGCAGTGGCGGCAGGGAGGTCTTGGCGTCACTTATATAAAATAAATTCTGAGGATAAATCATGAAGAAAATCGTTCTATCTATCGCTGGCGTAATGGCCATCGCTGCATTCGCTCCAGAAGCGTCTGCATTGCCAGTATTTGCACGTCAAACCGGCATGGCTTGTTCAGCTTGTCACTTCCAGCATTTCCCGTTGCTGAACGGCTTCGGTCGTGCATTCAAGGCCGGCGGCTTCACCATGATGGGCGCTCAAGCCAAGGTTGAAGGCGACGATCTGTCTATCCCGGCTACGCTGAACATGGCTGTGTTGGCCAGCTTCGGTTACGGCAAGACCAATCAGACTGCTGATACGACAGGCGTTACCAAGAATCCTGGTAACGGCGTATGGGGTGGGATTGGTGCAGGCGCTGCCGGTGGTTTGAATGAAGCGTCGTTGTTCTTCGGCGGTCATGTGAGCGACTACGCAGGTTTCCTGTCCGAGTTGGGTCTGGGCGGCGCGTCTGCAGTGCTGGGTTCAACCAAGCTGCCAGTGCTGTTTGACGTTGCAGGTTCGCGTGTAGGTTTCGTTCCTTTTGCAACTGATGCACAAGGCGCTTCATACGGTATGGAAACATTGAACACCGGTGCGAATGCTGTGCACATGATGAGCAACACCGTTGGCTTCAATAACGAATTTGCCAATGCGATGTCTGCTCAGCAATATATCGGTACTGCAGGTAATGCGGTCGGTATGGCGTTCGTAGCAACCAACGACATGGGCTTTGTCAACATCACCAAGTACCAGTCAACTGGTATTTCAGCAGGCGTTCCTGCTGCTCTGGGTTCTACTTACGCTCGTCTGGCCGGTACGTTTGACCTGGCAGGCTGGGATGCAGGCGTGGGTATCCAGAACTGGAGCGGT
>JBBRDZ010000150.1:0-5163 GCA_038203435.1 Burkholderiales bacterium | reverse complement strand
ATCCACCGGGAATGCCGGTCGCCCGTCCCTATCCTTATAAAAGTAGGTGTGCATGCGCAAGGCCGAGTCCGTGGCAATGGTCTGGTTGCCCAGTTGCACGTTCTCGCCCAGATTAATGCGTATATCCTGCGGACCGAGGTTGAGGCTTTTGGCCGCCAGCATCAGTGACAGGGATGGATAGAATTGGTTGTAATAACCTATCACCAGCGGCTCGGTGCGTATCGCTCCGTCCACATCCGGGTAACTGTTCAGGTGTCCGATGGCCAATGCATCACTGCCCAGCACCGGTATCGGTGGCAACGCACTGATCGAAGGCAATGGCAGCTCTCCGGTACCGTTGACATCCTTCACGTTGGTGAGGTTGTTGCGCAAAACATAGTCGGGCAATACCTGATCGGGTTTGCCTTGCGGCTCACCCAATTCGAAGAACATCGCCAGCAATACATCTTTGGCGTTGGCGATGCTCTCGCTGAGTTTTTGATCGTTGTCGAGATTCTGCGCAGCTTCTTGCAGCAACCCGTTCAATTGGGCCACTTCGGCCTGCTTTTCAGGGTCGGCGGTATCTTTGAGTTTCGAGTTG
This sequence comes from Burkholderiales bacterium, assembly GCA_038203435.1. GTDB lineage: Bacteria > Pseudomonadota > Gammaproteobacteria > Burkholderiales > Gallionellaceae > Gallionella. The sequence goes on along the minus strand of JBBRDZ010000150.1, from coordinate 4,583 downwards.
CCTAGCATTTCGGCAATCTTGTAGATATATCCCAGCCCGGCATCCACCTGCGGTTCGAAGAAGAATGCGGTATATCCGATCACCTTGGGATGCCCCGCCGCCAGAACATCCAGCATCTGCGCATGAATCGCTCGCGGCCACGGCCACCGCCCCAGATTGGCGATACTCTGCTCATCGATCGCAATCACCGCGATCTTGTCACTGGGTGTGCGCGTGGAAGCCAACACACCCAGGTCATAGGCCTTGCGTTCCAGGCTCTGCAACAGATCGCTGTTGGCACCCAGCAGGAATACCAGCGCAACAAGCAATCCGACGAACCAGTCCTTTTGCCAAAACAACCACTTATTCATGCTTTCCCCTGATGCACGTTGTCGAGCCTGATGCAAGATGTCGAACAAGTATGGCGTGGATATTAATATATTTCCTAACTATGCACCACAATCCTTTAGATTTATTAAGGAATATCAGAAATGTCAGTCGCGCTTACGGCTATAAGCAAGTCGCGATGCCGAGCTTGCCGGACTATTTGATCAGCATCACCGGTTGGCTGGCCATATCCAGCACCTTGTTGACCACCGACCCCAGCAAGATCGACTGCAAGCCCCCTTGCCCCTTCTGGCCCATCACGATCTGGTCCACCGACTGCTCATTGGCATATTGAACGATCGTTTCCGCAGGCTTGCCGATGCTGATGTGGTATTGGTAAGGCAACGCCGAGGCTTCCAGCGCGGCGCGCGCCGACTGCAGCGCAGCCATCCCCTGCTCTCGACTATAGTCATTGATGGTTCCCTGATCAATGAACAGCTTGACGTTGCCCTTGGCCACATTGCGCTGCACGTTCAGCAGCAACAATTGCGGAACCTCCCTCAGCGAGGCGACATGCTTGATCACGTGGTCTACCGCGCGCAGTGCATTGCTTGAGCCGTCTACCGGACTCAGTATCCTCAATATTCTCCCCTTATGATTTTTGGTCCGGCGCGACCGTCACCCGTTCGTCCGCCAGAACGATCACTTCGTTTTTGGCGATCTTGCGCAACGTCAGCAGTTTGCCCATCCCCAGCACCAGTGCTGCACACAGTACCGGCACCAACCAGTGCAGATAGCGGCCCGCTTCATCCAGACCCAACCATCTCGCTCCGGCACCGGTCGAAAAAAATGCTTCGCTGACCAGCATCTCGCCCGCCACGTATCCCAACAGTGCTCCGCCGGCATAGATGATGAAGGAATAACGGTCGATCAGCTTCAAAACCAGCTGGCTGCTCCAGGCGATCAGCGGAATGCTGATCAGCAGTCCGAATGCCAGCAAAAAAATGTTGCCCTTGGCCGCAGCCGCAACACCCAGCACGTTATCCAGGCTCATCACGAAGTCGGCAACGATGATGGTCTTGATTGCACCGAGCAACAGCGTGTCGGCTCGAATGCCGTCGGCCCGGTGCTCATCCTCGGGCAGGATCAATTTGATGCCTATCCAGATCAGCAATAGTGCACCGACCAGTTTCAAATAGGGCAGCGACAACAGGCTGACGGCAAAAAACGTCAATACGATACGTAATACGATAGCGCCCGACACGCCAAGCAGTATCCCTTTTTTGCGCTGCGCCAACGGGAGATTGCGGCAGGCGAGCGCAATGACTACCGCGTTGTCGCCGCTTAGCAGCAGATCGATCATGATGATCTTGAGTACATCGACCCAGAACGGTGCCGAGACCAGCATTTCCATCATCAAAGGCTCTTCAATATCTTCTGCATCAGGCGTCCCATTTCAGCGGGATTGCGTGTGATATGTATGCCGCATTCCTCCATCACCGCCAGCTTTTCCCCGGCACCGCCCTGACCTCCGGAAATGATCGCACCCGCGTGCCCCATACGCTTGCCGGGTGGAGCGGTGATACCGGCGATGAAACCGACCACCGGCTTGCGCATGTTGTCCCTGATCCAGCGCGCACACTCTTCTTCGTCGCTGCCGCCGATCTCGCCGACCATGACCACCGCATCGGTGTCCGGGTCGTCGTTGAACAACTTCATCACGTCCAGATGTTTCAAACCGTTGATCGGATCGCCGCCGATGCCCACACAGGAGGATTGCCCCAGACCCAGCGCGCTCAATTGTCCGACCGCCTCATAGGTCAGCGTACCGGAACGCGACACCACCCCGATGCGTCCCTTGTGGTGTATATGACCGGGCATGATGCCGATCTTGATCTCATCCGGGGTGATCAGTCCCGGACAATTCGGCCCGATCAGCACGGTGTGCTTGCCCTGCATCCGGTAGCGGGTTTTCAGCATGTCGTGCACCGGAATACCTTCGGTGATGCAGATCACCAGATCCAGTCCCGCGTCAACCGCTTCATCGATTGCCGCAGCCGCGTAGGGTGGCGGCACGTAGATCACCGAGACCGTTGCACCGCTCTGCGCCTTGGCGTCCTTGACGCTGTCGTATACCGGTATGCCCTCAAAGCTTTGTCCCGCCTTGCCCGGGGTGACCCCGGCGACGAAACAGGCAGCGCCGTTCGCATAGGCCTTGCAGTTCGCAGTATGGAATTGGCCGACCTTGCCGGTCATGCCCTGGGTCATCACCCGGGTGTTTTTATCGATCAATATGGACATTATGCATCCCTCGCTGCAGCCACCACTTTTTCTGCCGCATCCGCCATATCGCTGCCGGAAATGATAGGTAGCCCCGATTCAGCAAGTATCTTTTTGCCCAGCTCCACATTCGTGCCTTCCAGACGCACCACCAGAGGCACACCCAGATGCACTTCGCGTGCCGCCGCCACCACGCCTTCGGCGATCACGTCGCACTTCATGATGCCGCCGAAAATGTTGACCAGGATTGCTTTGAGGTTGGGGTTTTTCAGCATCAGCTTGAACGCCTCGGTGACTTTTTCCTTGCTTGCGCCGCCGCCGACATCGAGAAAATTCGCTGGACTGCCGCCGTACAATTTGATGATGTCCATGGTCGCCATGGCCAGACCGGCACCATTTACCAGGCAACCGATGTCGCCATCCAGCGAGATATAACTGAGGTCGAATTTCGATGCCTCGATCTCGGCCGGATCTTCCTCATCCAGATCGCGCATCGCAACGACCTCGGGATGGCGATACAGCGCATTGCTGTCGAAGTTGAACTTGGCATCCAAAGCAATCACACGCCCGTCTGCGGTAAGCACCAGCGGATTGATCTCGGCCAGCATCGCGTCCTTCTCGACGAAGCAGCGGTACAGACCCTGCAACACGGTCACCGCGCCGGCTATCGCAGCATCAGGGATGCCGATGTCATGCGCGACCCGCGCGGCCTCTCCCGCATCCAGTCCTTTGAGCGGGTCGATGCGCACGGTATATATCTTCTCCGGGCTGAGCGCGGCGACCCGCTCGATCTCCATGCCACCTTCACTGCTGGCCAGCAATGCGACGCGCTGCGAACTGCGGTCGACGACCATGCCCAGGTAGAATTCCTTGCTGATCTGCGCGCCCTCCTCGATCAACAGGCGGCGCACCACTTGTCCGGCCGGACCGGTCTGGTGCGTGACCAGATGCATGCCCAGGATCTGCTGCGCAGCGTTGCGCACTCCCTCCGCCGAGCGCGCCACTTTCACCCCGCCGCCTTTGCCGCGTCCGCCTGCATGGATCTGCGCCTTGACCACCCAAACATCGCCGCCCAGTTGTCGCGCGGCAGCCACGGCCTCTTCAACGCTGAAACACGCCACTCCGCGCGGCGTTGGTATCGCAAATTGTCGCAGGATTTCTTTGCCCTGATACTCGTGAATTTTCATATTTGCTGTTTGCCTGTATAAAATCAGCGCTGTGACAGGCGCATGGACAACCAGACATCATCAACCGCATTTGGCGTTGAGCTGACCCGGGTTTTAAATGGCGTCACGACCATGGCCAGTTTCAATTGCACATGGCCTATTTCCCCAGCAACGGGGTGATGAAGGAAATGAACTCGTCAATGACGATCTTTTCGTGGCCGGCATCCCGCATTTCCCATTTGAGAGTATTGAGCAGCTTCGCTTTTTTATAGATGTTCAGGTTATGGCCGGACGAAAATATCCGGATACGTGCGACCAGACTGTCAAACTTTTTCTGGTAGGTCTTGGCGGGTATAGCCTTCCCCTTTTGATCCGTAGGCGGGAATAGCCGATTGATGTCGCGAACCATTTCCAGTGCAAACGATTCTGCTTCTCCAGCGTTGAACCAATCAAGTATCATGTTGATGCTCCGAATATGTATCTGGATTAACAGCAGTACGCCTATGATAGTCTGACTCCGCAGACTTTATTGACACATCAAGTCCAAGCAGCGAGCGGAGCCAGTTTAGCAAAAATTATCCTGGAAGGGTTGCGTGATGGGGTTATTCGATCGATTTCGCTGTGTCGGGAGTGCGTCCGGGCACAACAACTCAAGCCCCGCGGACACCTCCGAACAGGACACGACACGTTTGATCGACGAAGGCCATGCGCTGGAGGCGCAGGGCAATCTCGACGAGGCGATGCAGCGCTACCTGGAAGCCCTCCAACTTGCACCGAACCCGGCGCGTGCCCACCTCAACTGCGGCAATATCCTGCTGTTGCAGGGTGACC
>JBBRDZ010000149.1:0-5167 GCA_038203435.1 Burkholderiales bacterium | reverse complement strand
GCGTAGCTGGCGATGTCGGGATTCACCGCTTCCTGCATGTTAACCCCGTAACGCGCGACAAAGCGGCGAATCACCGCCGTGGTCAGTCCGCCCAGTTTGGCATTGGCGAACTTCCCAGCCAACACGGTGAGTGCCTGCTTGGGCATCAGGTATTGCGGCAACACTGCTAAACGATCTGACACGATGAATATCCGTAGCGACGAAAGAACGGATTATAGCGGTGCGCGGGATTGCAGATTCACGGAATTGAACCGGCTGCCGGGAATCGTCAACGGCAAACTCGCTTCGGTGGCACACACAGAGCCTGATGAAAGCCGCCGATCCGGCAAGTCATCCCCGGAAAATCGGGTACCATGCAACCGAACTGCCGGTATGCTTTTGTGTCAGCCCGCCACCGATGCTGACCCGGCCGGGGTACTGAACCGGGCAACCGTCACGAGGAATCATGCTATGGAAAAAAACTTCGAAGCCAGTGTCCGTCTTGCTGCCGTGTTCATCCTGGTGGCGGGTTGCTTCGTGGTGCTGAGGCCGTTCCTCGCCGCGATCCTGCTGGCCGTGGTGGTGTGTGTGTCGACCTGGCCGCTGTATTTCCGGCTGTTGCAAAAGCTGCATGGCCGCCCGAACATCGCCGCGTTGACGATGACGCTGTCGCTGTCGTTGCTGGTGATCCTGCCGCTGGCGCTGGTGACATACAACCTGGCGGACAACGTTACCGTCTTTTACGATGTGATCCGCAACGCCCTCGAAAGCGGCCCGCCGGAGCCGCCGCCATGGCTGAAGAACCTGCCGGTCGTCGGCGGATCGCTGAATGACTATTGGCACCTGATCGCCACCAACCACGACGAGATGGTCGCGCTCGAGAAGCGCCTGCTGGAGCCCGCGCGGCGTTTCCTGATGGCCGGCGGCATCCTGCTCGGCCAGGGTGTGATGGTGATGAGCCTGGCCGCGTTCGTCAGTTTCTTCTTCTATCGCGACGGTGTCGCGCTGGTTCGCTTTCTCAATGTGGCGATGGACCGGGTGGTCGGTATCCACGTACGGAACGTGCTTGGCATCATCAACGACACCGTGCGCGGCGTCATGTACGGATTGCTGGGCACCGCGCTCGCGCAGGGTATCGTCGCGACGATCGGCTTCGCCATCGCCGGCTTGCCGGCCGCATTGCTGCTCGGCGTCGCCACCGCGATACTTTCGCTGGTGCCGGTCGGACCGCCGCTGATCTGGGGCAGCGCGGCGATCTGGTTCTTTTATCAGGGCGAGGCGGGCTGGGGGATATTCATGCTGATCTGGGGCTTCTTCCTGATCAGCAGCGTGGATAACGTGGTCAAGCCGCTGCTGATCAGCCAGGGCAGCAACCTGCCGTTCATCCTGGTGTTGTTCGGCGTGATGGGCGGCGTGCTGACCTTTGGTTTCGTCGGCGTGTTCATCGGCCCCACGCTGCTGGCGGTGGGTTTAAGCCTGCTGCAGGAATGGGCCGCGCGCGAACCCGCCGGATGAACCGCGAACCGCTACAGCCAGTCTGAACGCTTGAAATGCCGGTACAGAAAACCGCATACCGCGATGATGAACAGCAGCGCGATCGGGTAGCCGTAACCCCAATCCAGTTCCGGCATGTACTTGAAGTTCATGCCCCAGATGCCGGTGAACACGGTGGCGATGGCGAAGATCGCCGCCCACGCGGCCAGTTGTTTGTTGATCTCGTTCTGCTCGACCGATACCGTGGACTGGCACACCATGATCGCGGTGCCGATGGTGTCGCGCATGGTGTCGATCGCGGAATTGATGCGCATCAGGTGGTCGTGCACATCGCGGAAATACTCGCGCGTGGCGTTGCATACCGGCGGCACGCGACCGCCAAATAGTTTGCCGACCGCTTCCATCAGCGGCGTGACGGCGTGCTTGAGCACGATGGTCTTGCGCTTGAGCTCGTAGAGCAGTTCGATGTTGGCGAGTGCCGAGCCTTTTTCGAAGATGCGTTCCTCGATGGCTTCCAGCTCGGTCTCCAGGTCTTCGATCACCGGGAAGTAGCGGTCCACCACCGCGTCCATCAGCGCATACAGCACGAAGCCCGCGCCCAGTTGCAACAGCTCCGGTTCGCGCTCGCAACGGACACGCACGCCGAGTAATCCCTGGTCGTTGCGGTTGCGTATCGACAGGATGAAATTGCGCCCGACGAAGATGCTGATCTCGCCGACTTCGAGCTTCCCGTCGACGACCTTGATCATGTGCATCGCGACGAACAGCGACTCGTCGTATTCCTCGATCTTGGGCCGCTGGTGACCGTGGCGTGCATCCTCGGCGACCAGGTCGTGCAGGTCGAACACCTCCTGCATCTGGTCGATCTCGGCATGGCTGGCATCGCGCAACGCCACCCAGACGAAGCAGTCGGGCTTTTGCAGGTAATCACGGATACCGTCTATGCTGAGGTCGGCGAGCTTGACGCCGTTCTGGTAGGCAACGCAATTGATCAACATGGCAGTGTCGTGTCGGTGTGGATGTTCGGAGTATAACCTCGGCTAATGCAGTTTGTGCAGGTGCAGCTTGCGCAGCGCGGGTGCGAGCCAGGCAGTGCCCGCCACCACCGCCAGCGTCATGCTGCCGCCGAAGATCACCGACGGTATCAGACCCAGCAGCCGGGCGGCGACACCGGATTCGAATGCACCCAGTTCGTTCGACGAGCCGATGAAGATGCCGTTGATCGCCGACACCCGTCCGCGCATCGCGTCGGGCGTGGCCAGCTGCATGATGGTGGTGCGCATCACCACCGACACGCCGTCGAACAGGCCGGACAGCGCCAGCAACAGCGCCGCGACCCAGAACTGCGTACTCAGCGCGAAACCGATGATGCACAGGCCGAAGCCGGCGACCGCCGCCAGCAGGATCTTGCCCGCGTGCATGTCGAGCGGAAACCGGGACAGCGTGACACCGATCAGTATCGCGCCGATCGCCGGTGCGGCGCGCAGGATGCCGAGCCCTTCCGGCCCGTAATGGAACACATCCTGCACAAAGGCCGGCAGCATCGCGACCGCGCCGCCGAACAATACCGCGAACATGTCCAGCGCCTGCGCGCCGAGGATGATCTGGTTGCCGTAGACGAAGCGCAGACCTTCACCGATGCTGGCGAACACCGCGCTATATTTTGCCGGCGGCGGTTCGGCGATGCGCAACGACAGCAGCGTGGCGGCGGCACCGAATGCCAGTGCGGCGGATACCGCATAGGCAGCCGACATGCTGGCCCATCCCACCAGCACACCGCCCAGTGCCGGTCCGGCCACCAAACCAAATTGGAACGCCGAACTGCCGATGCCGGCGGCACGGGCATATTGATCGCGCGGCAATACCAGCGCGAACAGCGCATTGTATGAGGGACCGATGAAGGCGCGCGCCACGCCGGCGCAGGCGATGGTCGCGTAGATCCACAGCGATTGGTGTTCGGGCGAAACGACCGTGGTCGCAAACAACAACAGCAGGGCATTCAGCCCGGTCAGCACGCTGGCCGCGACGCCGAACAGTCGCCGTGAATGATGGTCTACCGCATAGCCCGCGAACAGCGCACAACAGAAATACGGGATAACTTCCGCCAGTCCGATCAGGCCGAGCGCGAGAGGATCATGGGTCAGTTCGTAGATATGCCAGCCGACCACCACCATCATCACCTGGTAAGCCAGCACGACCTGGATGCGGAAGCCCAGCAGCTTGAGGAAGCCGCGGTTGCGCAACGTTACCGTTGCAAAAGTGGGGAGCAAAGGTTGCATGTGGTCGTGCCCGAATACACCGGCGAATTACGCTACCAGCCTGTCTGCATTAACCGCAACAAGGAGTTGAAATCATGGTTAAGGTGTCAGCTTGACACTTAATATCCCAGCGCCCTTGCCCCCTGATAGAACGCAAAACTCACCAGCCATGCCAGTCCCAGCGACCAGCCCAGCGACAGTACTGTGAATGACGTTTGTTTGGATTCGCTCTGCAGCGTGGCAACGGTGGCGAGGCAGGGGGTGTAGAGCAGCGTGAACAGCATGAAGCTGTAGGCCTGCACCCAGTCCAGTTGTTGTCCGATCGCGCCGCTCAGCGCGTCGCCGCTCAGGCTATAGATTACCGCCAGCGCACCGATCACGATCTCCTTGGCGATAAAGCCGAAGATCAGCGCAATGGTGAGCTGTTCGTTGATGCCGATCGGCGCAAACAGCGGATGCATCGCATTGCCTATCATGCCCGCCAGCGTGTCCGCGCTGGCCGGTACGGCGGAGAACGGCAGATGGGTCAGTAGCCACACCATCACCACCCCGGCGACGATGAACTTGGTCGCGCGGCGCAGAAAGTGGCGCACTTCCAGCCAGCCGCGCAGGACCATCTGGCGCGCGGTGGTGAAGCGGTAGGGCGGCAGTTCCAGTACAAACGGTTCGTTGTTCTTGAAACGGCCTTTGAATAGCAGCGCGGTGAGGATCGCGGCGGCGAAACTGAACAGATACAGGGTGAACAGCACCACCGGCGCGGCCTTGGCCGAAAACAGCGCGGCGGTAAAGAAGATGAACACCTGCAAACGCGCCGAGCACAGCGACAGCGGGATCACCAGCATGGTGAGCAGACGCATCGCGCGCGAGCGCATCACCCGCGTGCCCATCAGCGCCGGCACGTTGCAGCCGAAACCCATCAGCAGCATCACGAAGCCGCGCCCGTCCAGGCCGAGACGTGCCATCAGTGCATCCATCAGAAACGCGGCGCGCGACAGGTAGCCGCTGTCTTCGATCATCGCCATGAACAGGAAGAACAGGATGATGATCGGTACGAACGCGGCGACGGTGGCCACGCCGTTATAGATGCCGTCCAGCAACAGCCCTTGCACGATCTGCGGCAGGCCGCTTAGCAGCGGCACCAGCGCGGTCTCGCGCAGCCAGCCGAGCAGGTCGGCAATGCCGGTCTGCAGCGGCTGGCCGAAGATGAAGATGCCCTGGAACAACAGGTACATCACCGCGAAAAAGATCGGCAGCCCCAACCACGGATGCAACAGCACGCTGTCCAGCTTTTCGGTGAGATTGTCCGACAGTTGCGCGGGGACCTGCACGGTATGTTTCAGCACACGCGCCATCTCGGTTTCGATATGCTCGTCCTGCTCGAGCTGGCTGCGCAGGTGTTCCGCCATACCCGGCGTGGGGTAGCGCAGCGCTTTGGT
>JBBRDZ010000148.1:0-5271 GCA_038203435.1 Burkholderiales bacterium | reverse complement strand
CCGATGCCCTGCGAAACCAAACACACCGCGGTAAAGCGGATGGCGCGGACTGATAAACCCCTTGGCGTCGGGTGTAACTACAAAAACCCCGCCCTTCCTCTCCACCAGCTCGATGATCAGGTCAATGGCATCTCCGCAGCTGCCACCGATCAGTACCACGATCTTGTTTGCCTGCGCCAACTGCGACTGCAATTCCCGCACCGCGGCATCATCGACAGCGGACAATGGCTGGAGCAGATGCGCAAGATTGTAGGCGGGCCCATTTTTTATTTTTGCACGCTGCACGTCCACCGGAATGCTGAGGTGAACCGGGCCGGGAGTCGGCTGATACGCGCTCAACAGCGCATTGTTCAATTGTCGTTCCAGTTGGTCCGGGTGGGAAATCAGCGTGCTGTAGCGTGTGCAAGTACGAAACATCGCAACGGTATCGATACCGGCCCCGGATGATTCCTGCAGCGCACCCCGACCCAACATGCGCAATGAAGGTTGACCGGTAATGACCAGCATAGGGATCTCGTTTTCATGAGCGCAGGCGACACCGGTGATGAGATTGGTGGAACCCGGGCCGGAAGTGGCACAGCAAACACCGATCTTGCCGGTCTCGCGTGCGTATCCGTCGGCCATGAACGCGGCCCCTGACTCGTGGCGCGCCACGACCGGACGCGGCCCGCCGCGCCGGGCACTGCGCGCGAGTGCGTTGTACAGCGGTTCGATGGCGCCACCGGGCACACCGAATACGAACTCGACGCCGATCTGTTCCAGATAGGCCACCAGCAGGTCTGCCACCTCCATTGGCTGGGGTTCATGCACAGTTTGCAATACGACTTCGCGGACGAGTTCTTGCTGTAGTTCTTTCATTGACTGACCACTGATCCAGTTTCAATAATGACACTTAACCTTGGCTGCAACCCCTGAAACCAGATTTATCATCCGCGCAGAAAGGATCGTGTACACGATGCGGGTGCAACTGTAGCACAGTGCGAGCGCAACACAGTACCGGATGACCGGGATTTTGCAGTTTCAACAGGCGAGATTTCTAAGCGGTTTTGTGCAACTTGAAAATGCTTCGGGCAATCAGGTCGGGCAACAACCTTGACGGCATTGCAACAAAATTGATCTATTGGACTATTCGCCCAGCAGTTGTTTCAGTTCTCCGCTCTGGTACATCTCGGTCATGATGTCGGAACCGCCGACGAATTCACCCTTGATATACAACTGCGGAACGGTCGGCCAGTTGGCGTAGTCTTTCACGCCCTGGCGGATCTCCGGGTCTTGCAGTACATCCACGGTAAACAATTCTTTCACCCCCAGCGCATTGAGTATGCCCACCGCGTTGGCGGAAAAACCGCATTGCGGAAACTGCGGGTTGCCTTTCATGTACAGCACCACCGGATGGGTGGTGACTTGCTCTTTGATACGTTGCAGGACGTCTTGGCTCATGGCTTAATTACCTGTGTTAATCAGTCGGATATTCTAACGGCGCGCCGAGTACATCGTCAAGCGCCAGTGCTTGCCCACGAACCGCAACGCCGTGCATGAAAGGGCTCAGAACAAAGCGCGATTGAGCAAAAGGTGCGTGCCTATGCTGGCCGCGTAACCCAGCGCGATCACCGGCGTCCATTTCAGGTGGCCGAAGAAGGTATAGACGCCGCGCGCCTGCCCCATCAATGCGACACCCGCCGCCGAACCGATCGACAACAGCGAACCTCCGACACCGGCGGTCAGCGTCACCAGCAACCACTGGCCGACCGTCATGTCGGGCATCATGGTCAGTACCGCAAACATCACCGGAATATTATCGACCACCGCCGAGATCAGGCCGATGGAGATGTTGGCATTGGTCGCACCCCATTCACCATAGATCACCTGCGAGATCATCCCGAGGTAACCGATGAAACCCAGCCCGCCCACGCACATCACCACACCGTAGAAGAAAAACAGGGTATCCCATTCGGAACGCGCGACTTCTCGATAGATATCGAAGGCGACGGGACTACCGATATTTTCATCGAGTTCGCTGTACGAGTGGCTGCGCTTGTCGACCAGCTTTAGATAATAGGCATAGAACTTGAGCAGGCTCAGACCGGTAAGCATGCCGATGACCGGCGGAAGGTCAAGAACACTGTGAAAACTCACCGCCAGCGCGATGGTGATCAGAAACAATATCGCGATGGTGATCGCACCGCGCTTCATCGCGACCATCTCGCCCCCCGCTTTGGGTTTGAGGTTGGGCACCCAGAAATGCATGATGGCCGCGGGTACCAGCCAATTCACCAATGAGGGAATGAACAAATGGAAGAACGTCCAGAAGTCGACCGGTCCGTCGCTGGTGACGATATTCTTCTGCCAGACCATCAGCGTGGTGATGTCGCCGAACGGGCTGAACGCACCACCGGCGTTGGCGGCAACCACCAGGCTGATGCAGGACAGCGTGACGAACTTCTTGTTGTCCGCACCGACCGCCAGGATCACCGCCACCATCAATAATGCCGTGGTCAGATTGTCGGCCACGGCAGAAATGAAGAAAGCCAGTATGCCGGTCACCCAGAACAACTTGCGATAACCAAAGCCCATGCGTATCAGCCAGGAACGCAACGCCTCGAAGATGTTGCGTTCTTCCATCGCGTTGATATAGGTCATCGCCACCAGCAGGAACAACATCAACTCCGCGTATTCTTCTAGGTTGTGGCGCAACGCAGCCTCAACGACATGCGGGATCTCGTGCGACTGGTAGTACCAGGCGATCAGCCCCCAGATGATGCCGGCGGCCAGCATCACCGGCTTGGACTTGCGCAACTGGGTGAATTCTTCGGCCATCACCGCCAGATAAGCGACGAAGAACAGCAGTACCGAAACGATGCCCACCCAGTTACCGGTCAGATCCAGCCGTTCTGTACCTTCCGAAGCGAGCGCTGCCAGCGGCATGAACAGCAGGGATACCAACAGGGCAAGGCGTTTCATCAGCATGTCTCCGGAAAAATTAGTCGGGCTGGTCACCAGCGCCAATGCGACACATTCTAACCGTTCGCGGCCAGGATTCTAAACAGGGCCGTATAAATGCAGCAGTGCGCCTGGCTGGACCCGGGCGGCGCAACTGCAACACCGCGCAATCAGGACATGCGATAGAGACGCCCATGACGCACCAGCAATTTCTCGATCTCTACGGCCAACAAAACCACGCCGGACAAGACCAGACAAAGTGCCAGCTCAGTCATGCTCAATGCTTCTGTTTTAAAGATGGGGTTGAGCGCCGGCACATAGATGGTCGCCATTTGCAGCAGAAACGTGACCGAGATCGCCAGTGCCATCGGACGGTTTGAAAAGATACCTATGACAAACAGCGATTCCTGTTCCGAACGTATCGCCATGACATGAACGAGCTGTGTCAGGGTCAGCACGGTAAACACCATGGTCTGCCAATGCGCATGGCCGGTGTGAAAGGCCCATGCCTGTGTGGCCAGGGTAAGCGCAGCCATCAGCAAACCCATCCACAGCATGTGCTGCCACATGCCGTGCGCAAAAATGCTTTCCTGCAACGGCCGCGGCGGACGGCGCATGATGCCGCGTTCGGCCGGTTCGGCGGTCAGTGCGAGCGCTGGCAGACCGTCAGTGACCAGATTGATCCACAGGATATGGATCGGCAGCAGCGGGATCGGCAGCCCCAGAAAAGGTGCGAGGAAGATGGTCCATATCTCGGCAGAATTGGTGGTCACCCCGTAGCGGATGAATTTGCGGATGTTGTCGTAGAGGCGCCGGCCGTGGCGCACCGCATGCACGATGGTGGCGAAGTTGTCGTCGAGCAACACCATGTGTGCCGCCTCGCGCGCCACGTCGGTACCGCCCTTGCCCATCGCCACACCGATGTTGGCCGCTCTCAGCGCCGGTGCGTCATTGACGCCATCTCCGGTCATCGCCACCACTGCACCCTTGTCCTGCAGTGCCTGCACGATTCTGATCTTTTGCGCCGGATCGACGCGCGCGTAGACGCGTATCTGTTCCACTTCGGCTGCGAAGGCAGCCTGGTCGAGTTGCCCCAACTCGATCCCGGTCATGACTCGACCATCGCTGCCTGCCCCCTCATGGTCGGCAAGGATACCGAGTTCCCTCGCGATCGCGCGCGCAGTGGCCGGATGATCGCCGGTGATCATCACCGGGATGATGCCGGCAGACCTGCACTGTGCCACCGCTTCTTTTACTTCGCTGCGCGGTGGGTCGATCAGCCCGGTAAAGCCGAGGAACACCAGCTCTGCCTCCACTTCGGCGGGGTGCGTGCCGTCGGGCAGCGCAGACCAGCGACGGCAGGCGAAGGCGAGCACGCGCAGCCCGTCCGAAGCCATGGCCTCTGCCTGACGCAACACGGCAGAGTGATCGATGGCCGACGCGCCGTTTCTGCCCAACTTGCTTGTGCACAAAGACACAACCGCTTCCGGAGATCCCTTGGTGTATGCGATCACCCCGTCACCATCCCGATGCAAAGTGGTCATGCGTTTGCGTTCCGAATCGAACGGCAACTCCTGCAGGCGCGGTGCCTGCTGTTCCAGTACAGCCTTGTTGTAACCCGCCGTCTGCGCGGCGTGCAACAGAGCCGCCTCGGTTGGTTCGCCGCGCGCCTTGCCACGATGATCCAGGTGCGCGTCGTTGTTGAGCGCCATCGCCTGCATCAAGTTGGACCAGGGCTCGCCACTGGTGGGCCAGTTTTTATGCACTGCGTCGTCGGCGTAGATCACCGTCATTGTCATTTTGTTCTGGGTGAGCGTGCCGGTCTTGTCCGAGCAGATGTAGCTCACCGAACCCAGCGTCTCAACTGCCGGCAGGCGGCGGATCAGGGCGTGCTGCCTGACCATCTTGCGTGCACCCAACGCCAGCGAGATCGTCACCACCGCCGGCAGGGCTTCGGGAATGGCGGCCACCGCCAGGCTGACCGCCGTCATGAACATCAATAGCAATGGTTCGCCGCGCAGTATGCCGATCAGGAACACCAGCACGCAGATCACCAGCACTGAGATCGCCAGACGCCGGCCGAAGCGCGCCAGACGCTGCTGCAACGGCGTTCTGATTTCCGTGTCATCGCCCAGCAGCGCGGCGATCTTGCCCAATTCGCTGCGCATGCCGGTCGCGATCACCAGTCCGCGCCCGCGTCCATGCACGACGGTGGTACCTTTATAAGCAAGGTTGAGCCGGTCGCCCAACGATGCATCGGCCAACCCGATCACACCGTCCTGTTTTTCAACGGCAACTGATTCGCCGGTAAGCGCAGATTCATCGATCTTG
>JBBRDZ010000147.1:0-5315 GCA_038203435.1 Burkholderiales bacterium | reverse complement strand
GGTCAGGTCTTGCCTTTTGCCCCAAGGGAATCTCTGATTAAGTCGTCTCACCGGCGGAGGCCGGTGTCCAGTTGATTGAATATACTGGATTCCGGTCTGCGCCAAAATGACAATATCGAGGTTAATCAGAGGTTCCTTAGCTCACTCCGTCCCCATGTAGTTCTAGTTTGACGCCACCAGTAGCTCCAGTTCGGCTAGAAGGTATAACGGTAACCAAAGCTCAAGGCAATGTCACTCAACTGGAATTGGTAGCCGTCCTGATTGACACTTGGACCCGCATTGGAAAGCAGGAAGCCCCAGTTGTTCCAGCGCCCTTCAAGTACCAGGCTGGATGCGACACGGAGCTTGGTGGATTTGTGCGAGAATGCGACGCGGTCCCGGGTAGCAGAATCGGTCAGTATGATATCCCCGTCGAAGGTCGCGATCCCTATGCCCAGACCTATCCCGGACTTGAAATAAGTGCCCTGCTTATGGTCTCCCCACAGGTAGAACAGCGTGGGAACCACATACGCAAACTTTCCGCTGCCGCTGGTGCCCAGATCCTGGTAAACATTTTTGGCAATTTCCTGCTGACCCATGTGAAATGTCGACAGGTTGAACACAAAGTCATAGCCGAACCTGGAGGCGTCGAAGAAGATCGGGCGGGTACTATAGTTGATGAAGTAGGATCTTTCGTTGCGCTGGATCAGTTTACCGTTGGCGCCATCGGATTGGCGCGTTACCTGCAGATCAGCTTCGCGTCCACCTATGCCTAATGTCAGGCTGCTGCCCCTGGTAAGATAGTCCCAGACCGCCGCAGAGTATGACATGGGCACGGCGGGCTCGCCCCCGGCTTTTGCCAGTGAGGTGAACCCGAGCGTAAATGACAGTATCAGGCCTATACCAATATTCCTGACAAGCATGGCTCCCCCTTTTTTTGTCTGGTGCTTGCTGCGGCGTCTATGCTATGGGCGGAATATATCCTATCGGGTCGGCTGTATTCAACCCGTAAACCTGTCATCATCTTGACAGAGGCCCGGATATTGAAACCGTGAGGGCTGCACGGTGACAAGCAATATCCCGGCGGCTGCAAATGGGTGCGGCAATGGCATTTGTCCGTGAGCAGAGCAGCAGAACGCGGTATCATCTCGCCCATGCAAATCTGCTGCGCAATTCAATCGCAATGACATCCGAAAATTTCATCGACCTTCCTCCCCTGCTGAGCGCGCGCGGCACGATCACACTGCCCGGCTCGAAAAGCATCTCCAATCGTATTTTGTTGCTGTCAGCCCTGGCGCAGGGCAGCACCGAGATACGTGATGTTTTGTTGTCGGATGATACCGAACGCATGCGGGATGGCTTGCGCACACTGGGTGTAGCGGTGGAGCAACTGGACACGCATGTGTTCCGCGTGCAGGGCTGCGGCGGGAACTTTCCGGTCAAGCAGGCGGAGTTGTTCCTGGGCAACGCAGGCACCGCGTTTCGTCCGCTGACGGCGGCGCTGGCGTTGTCCGGCGGAGACTACAAGCTGTCGGGTGCACCGCGCATGCACGAAAGGCCGATCGGCGATCTGCTGGATGCATTGCGCGAACTCGGTGCGGATATCGAGTGCCTGGACAATGAAGGGTTCCCGCCACTGGAAATCCATCCGCCGGCCTTGACCGGCGTTGCGCGCGTCAGCGTGCGAGGTGATGTGTCCAGCCAGTTTCTGACCGCCCTGCTGATGGCATTGCCACTGCTGGGTCGGGAGGTCGCCGTCGATGTGGTCGGCGAACTGATCTCGAAACCGTATATCGAGATCACGCTGGCGATGATGGCGCGTTACGGTGTGGTGGTGCAACGCGATGGCTGGCGCAGCTTCACCGTGGCGGCGGGCAGTCGCTATATATCGCCCGGCGTGATCTATGTGGAAGGCGATGCGTCGTCGGCATCCTATTTTCTTGCCGCAGGTGCGCTAGGCGGCGGGCCATTGCGCATTGAAGGTGTTGGCAGCGACAGCATACAGGGCGACGTGCGCTTTGCCGACGCGTTGACGCTGATGGGCGCGCAGATCGAAATGGGGGCGAACTGGTTGGAGGCGCGCGCGCCGGTATCGGGCCGGCTCAAGGCGATCGAGCTGGACTGCAACCACATTCCCGATGCGGCGATGACGCTGGCGGTGGTTGCCTTGTTCGCTGAAGGCACCACCGCGCTGCGCAACATCGCCAGCTGGCGTGTCAAGGAGACCGACCGCATCGCGGCGATGGCGACCGAATTGCGAAAAGTCGGCGCGACTATAGAAGAAGGCGAAGATTATCTGCGCATCACGCCTCCCGCGCACATCAATTACGCCGCGATCGATACTTATGATGACCACCGCATGGCGATGTGCTTCTCGCTCGCCGCGTTCGGCGCGGAAGGGATACGCATCAACGATCCGCGCTGCGTCGCAAAGACTTTCCCGAACTATTTCACGCTGTTGCACGATGTGGTGCAGGCCGTGCCGGTGATCGCGATCGACGGGCCGTCCGCATCGGGCAAAGGAACAGTGGCGCAGCTGGTAGCAGCCAAACTCGGCTACCACTACCTGGACAGCGGCGCGTTGTATCGACTGTTGGCACTGGCGGCGCAACGCGATCATGCTCTGCTGTCTGATGAAGCGGGTCTGGCTGAATTGGCTGAACGCATGGAGGTCAGGTTTGAAAGTGACCGGATATACCTGGACGGTGCGCAGGTCGGGGATGAGATGCGCGATGAGCAATGTGCAGCTGCGGCATCCAGAGTGGCCGCACTGCCCGGAGTGCGCGCCGCGCTGTTGCGCAAGCAGCATGCATTCCGCAGGGCACCGGGACTGGTGGCAGATGGGCGCGATATGGGGTCAGTGGTGTTTCCGGACGCTGTCGTAAAGATATTCCTTACCGCCAGTGCCGAGGCGCGCGCCGAGCGGCGTTATAAGCAGTTGATGGAAAAAGGAATCGGTGCTAATATCGCCGCCCTTTTGCTGGATATACGCGTACGCGACGAGCGAGATACTCAGCGTAGCGCATCTCCGCTGCAACAGGCACCGGGCGCAAGTCTGCTGGATACGACGGCTCTGAACATCGAGCAGGCGGTTCAGGAGATTTTGGCACATTGTCCGGCGCAAGGAACTTGAAATCTGGCCCCGCAAGACACTCCGTCTGCGGGTACTTCAACCAACCCTCTGTACCGAAGTATTGTTTCGGACAGAAATTTTTATCTAGGTGTATCCGATGAACGCAACCGCAACCGCAGCAGCAGTACAAGATCCCGATAGTTTTGCAGCAATGTTCGAAGAAAGCCTGACGCGCAAGGAAATGCGCGCCGGCGAGCTGATCACCGCACAAGTCGTGCGCGTCGACCACAACATGGTGGTTGTGAATGCCGGACTGAAGTCCGAAAGTTTGATAGCGATCGAAGAGTTCTACGACGCCAAAGGCGAACTGGAAGTCAAGGCGGGTGACTTTGTCACCGTCGCGATCGAGTCGTTGGAGAACGGCTATGGCGAAACCAAGCTGTCGCGCGAAAAAGCCAAGCGTTTGGCTGCATGGCATGAACTGGAAATCGCCATGGAAGAAGGTACGATCGTTGAAGGATTTGTCAGTGGCAAGGTCAAGGGTGGTCTGACCGCGATGGTCAATGGAATCCGCGCGTTCCTGCCGGGTTCGCTGGTGGACATCCGTCCGGTCAAGGACACCACGCCGTACGAAAACAAGACCATGGAGCTCAAGGTCATCAAGCTTGATCGCAAGCGCAACAACGTGGTGGTGTCCCGCCGCGCAGTGCTGGAATCGTCAATGGGCGCAGACCGTGAAGCGATCATGGAAAACCTCAAGGAAGGCGCGATCGTCAAGGGCGTGGTCAAGAACATCACCGACTACGGTGCGTTCGTCGACCTGGGTGGCATCGACGGTCTGTTGCACATCACCGATCTGGCATGGCGTCGCGTGAAGCACCCGTCGGAAATCCTGACGGTGGGCGACGAGATCGAAGCCAAGATACTCAAGTTCGACCAGGAAAAGAACCGCGTTTCGCTGGGTGTCAAACAGATGGGCGATGATCCGTGGAATGGTCTGGCACGCCGCTATCCGCAAGGCACGCGCATGTTCGGCAAGGTGACCAATCTGACCGACTACGGCGCGTTCGTCGAGATCGAGCAGGGCATCGAGGGTCTGGTACATGTTTCGGAAATGGATTGGACCAACAAGAATGTGCATCCGTCCAAGGTGGTGAGTCTGGGCGATGAAGTGGAAGTGATGATCCTGGAGATCGACGAAGCGCGTCGCCGTATCTCGCTGGGCATGAAACAATGCCAATCCAATCCCTGGGATGATTTCGAGATCAATCACAAAAAAGGCGATAAAGTTAAGGGGCAGATCAAGTCCATCACTGACTTTGGCGTGTTCATCGGCCTGGATGGCGGGATCGACGGGCTGGTTCATTTGTCCGACCTGTCCTGGAGCCAGCCCGGCGAAGAGGCGGTGCGCAGCTACAAGAAGGGCGATGAAGTCGAGGCCGTGGTATTGGCGATCGACGTCGAGCGCGAACGCATCTCTCTCGGTATCAAGCAGATGGAAGGCGATCCGTTCGGTGGATTTGCTTCCAGCCATGAAAAGGGTGCAGTGGTCACCGGTACCGTAAAGTCGCTGGATGCCAAGGGCGCGACGATCGCATTGGAGGGTGATGTAGAGGCCTATCTGAAAGCTTCCGAAGTGTCCGCGGATCGTGTTGAAGACATCCGTACCCACCTCAAGGAAGGTGACAGTGTGACTGCTGTCATCATCAACGTGGACCGCAAGAATCGCGGTATCAACCTGTCCATCAAGGCGCTGAACAAAACCGAAGACAACGCGGCGATGCAGAAGCTTTCTTCGGAGAGCAATGCCAATGCAGGCACCACCAATTTGGGCGCGTTGCTGAAAGCCAAGATGAGCGGCAACAAGACCGAAGCTTGAGTTTGGGGTTCTCGATATGATTCGTTCTGACCTGATTGCCAAACTGGCCGAGTTGCATCCGCAACTGTTGGCCAAGGACGCGGAGTTTGCTGTCAAAGTGATACTGGATGCCTTGTCCGCCACGCTGTCGCGGGGCGGGCGCGTCGAGATTCGCGGTTTTGGCAGTTTTGGCCTGAATTACCGTCCGCCACGTCAAGGCCGCAATCCAAAAACCGGAGACAAGGTAAAGGTGCCGGCCAAGTATGTTCCGCACTTCAAGGCTGGCAAGGAACTCAGGGAGCGGGTCTGCGAAAAGAAGACTTGAATTTAGCGATCGATTGATTCATGTGGCGGCGTATCGCAAGGTATAGCCGCCATTTTTTATGCTATCGTTGCAGCGACTTT
>JBBRDZ010000146.1:0-5330 GCA_038203435.1 Burkholderiales bacterium | reverse complement strand
GATAGCCCTGGGCGAAGTCACAGCGATAGCCGGTCAGGGCGGCGAGGGCTTCTGCTGTCTCGACACCTTCCGCGACGACACTCATCCCGAGGTTATGGCCCAGCTCGATCACACTTTTGACGATCAGCGTATTCGAGGGTTCGCTTTGCATCGTCATCACAAATGACTTGTCGATCTTCAGCTCGTCGATAGGCAAAGTTTTCAGCTGGGCAAGGCTGGTGTAGCCGGCACCGAAGTCGTCAATGGAAATACGGATGCCGATCTCGTGGAACTGGTTCAGCATTTTGTGAGCGCGCTGCGGGTCAAGCATGATGGCGGATTCGGTAACTTCGATCTCGAGCATCTGTGCAGGCAGTTTGTAACGCTGCAATGACTCGGTGATAAAGCTGACCAGTTGATCGTCCAGCAGATTCCGCGCAGAGATGTTGACTGCCACCGGAATCCGATGCCCGTCATCCAACCAATGCCTGACCTGGATCAAAGCAAGATCGATCACACAGCGGGTCAAAGTGCCGATCAGGCCGGTGAGCTCTGCAAATGGAATAAATTCATCCGGAAAAATCAGGCCGCGCTCGGGGTGCTGCCAGCGCACCAGCGCCTCAGCGCCGATAACCTTGTTGGTGCTCAAATAGACCTTGGGTTGGTAATTCAGTAATAGTTCACCGCGGTCGATGCCGCGGCGCAGTTCACCGAGCAGCGGGAGACGTTCAAAGGAATATTTGTCGCTTTCCGGGTCATAAACCAGCACGCCCTGACCCAAATGTTTGGCCGAGTACATGGCAATGTCTGCATGTTTCATCAATGTCACAACATCTTCACCGTGCACACCTGAAATCACTACGCCTATGCTTGCCTCGATCTCGATTTCAACGCCCTCGATATCAAACGTTTCCGTCAATGCCAAACGCAAGCGCTGAGCGACTTCAACAGCGCCGTCTATTCCCTCCACACCCGGTAACAGTATTGCAAACTCATCGCCGCCAAGCCGTGCAATCGTGTCAACTTCACGCAGTCTGCCTGATAATCGGATGCCGATCTGGTTAAGCAGAAAGTCTCCCGTTTGGTGGCCGAGGGTGTCATTCACGTCCTTGAATCGATCC
The DNA here is from genome assembly GCA_038203435.1 of Burkholderiales bacterium. Classification (GTDB taxonomy): domain Bacteria; phylum Pseudomonadota; class Gammaproteobacteria; order Burkholderiales; family Gallionellaceae; genus Gallionella. The sequence continues at coordinate 4,230 of JBBRDZ010000146.1, read as the reverse complement.
AGATCCAGCAAGAGCAATCCGGTTGGCCAACCATCACGTCGTCCCCTGCGCAGCGCCTGCTCGAAACGATCCTTCAGCAGCGTCCGATTGGGTAGTCCGGTAAGCGCATCATGCATGGAGTCATGTACCGCCTTGTTGCGTTGCAAATCCAGTTGTAACCGGGCTTGGCGCAGGATTCTGGCGAACATCACGACCAGTAGCAGGCCGACGAGAAATGCCACAGTCGTGGCTTCCGAATTGAAGACTTCGCGAGACTTCAGTTGTTGCAGCGCCCGGATAGATACCGAGCGGTGTTCATCCGATGCACTTTCAACGGCCTTTGCGATGATTTCAAATTTCGGGTCGACCTCGTTGTTGTCGATTTGAAGCGCGGCAGCAATGTCGGCCCGATCAATCGCTGCAAACATACGATTAATGCTCTCCAGATAAGGGCCGTGCGCTGCAAGAACACGGTCGACGATATCACGATCCTCCGCAGTGCCGTCGCGACTCACCAGTTCAAGCGCATGCTTCAGTGCCTCTACTGCGGTATCGTAGCGGCGACGAACATCCGCGCTCGGCTCGAGCCGGTACTTTCGTTCCAGAGATTCTTCAGCGGCCACGGCCGCTGCAGCCGATGCGTAATGATCCGATAACATACTTGATGAGATCGCCTGCTCGCCCAGACGGCGTGTCGATAACGAAGACCAGATCGCATACCCGCTGAGTATCAATAGCACGCCGACCAGTCCGAAGATCGCAAATTGCGAGCGTGTGATTTCAATCTTGAGCCAGCCGGTCAACAGGCCGACGAGACGGCTGTGCTCCGGCTTGGTATGTTCATTCTGCATGGTTGCAGTCTCTAGTTGTGTGAAGCAAATTCTATACTAATATCCAACTCGAGTTGGAGTGATTGACCAAGGCATGCAGCGCTGGTTTTTCGCCTGGTCGGGCATAGCGGCTTAACTGGGCATCCGGGTATATGATATACCGGTAATTTTTCAGTATGCGCGATTCAACGGGCCAGGTTGACCCGATTAATTCTCCAACTTGCCTTTAAACAAGCAGTGGAATAGAGTGAATGCACTATATTATGGATGCGGCATGTGGCGTCCTGGCTTGGCCCTCATGTTTATTCCAAATAAGTGTATGTTCGGGGAGGCGCATCATGTTCAAAGACCTGAGTATCAGCAACCGGATGGTGGTTGCCTGTTCTGTGGTGGTTCTGCTTTTTTCTTCGACTTTTCTGGCAGTAGGCATCTCACTTTCAAAACTTACTGACGATGTGCTAATGATCAAAGCGCAAGCTGCTCACTTGCCACAAGTAAACGATATCATCACCGGAATCCTGGGTACTTCCCGATCCACGATGAACCTGATGATTTTTGGCGGTACGGTGTCGGCGGTATTGGCAGCCATCTTCGGAATATGGATCGTGCTAGGCATCAGGCGGCAAGTGGGTGGCGAACCGGCCTATGCAGCGGGTATCGTCTCCAGGGTGTCAGAGGGCGACCTAACGATCAACGTGCAGACCAAACCGGATGACAATACCAGCCTGCTATTCGCCGTCAGGAACATGGTCGAAAATCTTACACAGATGTGTTTCGACATCAGGACGAACAGCGATTCCATCAGTGTGGCAACTCGCGAGATCGCACAAGGCAATGCCGACCTTTCTCAGCGCACCGAAAGACAGGCGGCGAATCTCGAGGAGACCGTATCCAGCATGGCAGAACTTCTTTCTTCTGTTCACCGCAATGCTGATAATACCAGCCATGCAAGCAAACTGGCGCAGGGAGCCAGCACGGTTGCCAAGCAAAGCGGACAAGCTGTCGACATGCTGGTAACTACCATGACCTCCATCAATTCGTCCTCAAAAAAAATCGCAGATATCATCAGTGTAATAGACGGCATCGCCTTTCAGACCAACATACTGGCATTGAATGCGGCGGTTGAAGCGGCACGGGCCGGTGAGCAGGGAAAGGGATTTGCAGTAGTCGCCGCAGAAGTGCGCAACCTGGCGCAACGTTCGGCAGCGGCGGCCAAGGAGATAAAACATCTGATCGGCAATTCGGTAAATCAGGTCAATATCGGTTCCAGCCAGGTTAAGGAAGCAGCGGAATCGATCAGCGATGTCGTCACTTCGGTGCAACTGGTTGCCTCGATGATGAAAGATATTTCCACTGCCACGGCAGAACAGAGCATGAACATCGAACAGGTGAATACCGCGATCACGGAGATGGATGATGTCACCCAGCAGAACGCCGCGCTGGTTGAGGAAGCTTCCGCAGCGGCGGAAGCGATCAAGCTGCAGGCAAACTCTCTGCTGCAGGCGGCGAGTAAATTCAAGATGGATGAAAACCGGACGACAGCCCATGCCGAGAAGCAGTTCGAAGTCAAACCCGTCGTTACGCAACGCGCCACAACGCATGGCCCTGCTCGGGCACGCGTTGTGGACAGGAGTATGAACAGAATGGCAAAAGTTAAGGAAGAGAAGGATGGGGACTGGAAAGAATTTTAGTTATTGAGCTTTCCATAAATCATGACACTACCAAAGCGTAGCCTGCATCCGACAAGCCGCGTTGATCGAAGGACGCTTTTGCGCACTCTTGAGCTTGTTGCGAGCGTTGGCATGCAACTCGCCCAGATTCGCCGGGCAGTAATTGGCCAAGGGAAACCTCAGGGACAGACCACGGCTTCAAACCAGCATTAAGGTGCTAAAGAGGTCAGCTTCGCATAATGAATATGAGAAGCATGATATGTGAGGAATCAGAAAGCTAAATCGATGCTTGCCCCTTTAATTCTAAATTTCAGTTGAACAAGTCACGTGCCGACAAGTATCCTGATCATCGAAGATGAATCTCCCATTGCGGAAGTGCTTGCTTACGCGCTCAAGACTGAGGGATATGCTACGCAACATTGCACGCTGGGTAGCGATGGGTTGGAACGACTGCGTGATGGAGATCATGCGCTGGCGATTCTGGATGTCGGCTTGCCAGACATGAGCGGTTTCGATGTTTGCCGCCAGGCGCGCGCATTCACCGAAATTCCCATTCTGTTTCTTACTTCGCGTTCAGACGAAGTGGATCGCATCGTCGGTTTGGAGATCGGCGCTGATGATTACGTCACTAAACCATTCTCGCCGCGCGAAGTGGTAGCGCGGGTGCGCGTGATCCTGCGTCGCGGTACGCCTGTGGCTGCGAATCCCACTGCGACATGGTTCGAAGTGGATGCGGAAAGTGCGCGCATCCGTTTTTCCGGCACAGTGCTCGATCTGACGCGTTACGAATATCTGTTGCTCAAATTGCTTCTCGAACATCCCGGGCGCATTTATGCGCGCGACTTCCTGATGGATTCCATTTGGCGCGATGCGCTGGATACATCCGACCGAACCGTAGATACGCATATCAAAACCTTGCGGGCAAAAATCAAGGCTGTGCGCGAAGATCTCGATCCCATCGTCACGCATCGCGGCATGGGGTATAGCGTGGCGAACGGCGCTGACAAATGAACATTTCCCTGCGCCTGCTGCTCGGCTATTTCCTCATTGTCGGCCTTGCAGCATGGTTTGTGCTTAACGTCTTTTCCGAAGAAGTCAAACCTGGCGTGCGCCAGACCATGGAGGAGACGCTGGTCGATACCGCGCACTTGCTGGCTGAAATAGTTGCGGAAGAAAAGCCGGCCGGCAAGCTCGATACTGTTCGTTTTGCGGCCGCATACAAACGTTTTCTGGCTCGTGATCCACACGCCGATATTTCGGGTTTCAAGAAGGATTCGCTTGATCTACGCGTCTACATTACCGATAAGCAGGGTATCGTGGTGTATGACTCTGCCGGTGAGGCGGTCGGGCAGGATTATTCGAAGTGGAATGATGTCTATCTGACCTTGCATGGGCGTTACGGCGTACGCAGTACACAACTCGATCCCAACGATAATCGCAGTACCGTGATGCATGTCGCAGCGCCAATTTTGCGCAATGGGCAGATGATGGGTGTGCTGACCGTCGCAAAGCCGACGCTCAGCGTGCAGCCTTTCATAGACCGCAGCCGTCAGCATATTGAACGTGCCGGCTGGTGGCTGATGGGCGGAGCGCTGGTAATCGGCTTGCTTTTTACCTGGTGGTTGACCCGGTCGATTGGTTTGTTGCGCGGGTATGCACGAGATGTCAGTAAAGGCAAGAAGAACAAGATGCCGGAACTGGGCAGCGGCGAACTGGCCGAACTGGGCCGCTCGCTGGCCGAGATCCGAGAA
>JBBRDZ010000145.1:0-5344 GCA_038203435.1 Burkholderiales bacterium | reverse complement strand
AATGCGGCAGTGGCGATATTCATCTACAAACTGATACCGGAATTCTTGTTGCGCTTCGTCGTATGGATATTGATCCATACCGTGTATCGGCTCGACAAGCGCGGCATCGACCACATTCCCGATACGGGTGCCGCAGTGCTGGTCTGCAATCATGCGAGCTTTGTCGACGCGCTGATCATCGCGGCGGCCTGCCGCCGGCCGATCCGTTTCGTGATCGACCACCGCATCTTCCGCTGGCCGATCCTCTCGTTCGTGTTCAAGGCTGGGCGCGCCATACCCATCGCGCCGGAGAAGGAAGACGCCGCACTCAAGGCGCTGGCATTTGACCAAATCTCGCAGGCGCTCGCGGCGGGTGAACTGGTTTGCATCTTCCCGGAAGGCAACGTCACCGCAACCGGAGAGATCACCCCTTTCCGCCCGGGTATCGCACAGATCATCGCACGCAATCCGGTCCCGGTTATCCCGATGGCGCTTTCCGGCCTGTGGGGCAGCATCTTCTCGCGCATGCATGGCGCGCTCCTGAGTCAGCCATGGAAAGCCAGACCGTTCCGCAAAGTGGTGTTGCAAATAGGCGAACCTGTGCCACCTGAAAAAGTGTCGCTCAAGGATTTGCAGGATACCGTGGCGAAATTGCGCGGGGAGGTACGCTGATGTGCCTGGCAGCGGCATGTAGGGCGGGTCACACCCGCCGGAGGACATCGGCATGAACAGCTTCGTAGGGCGAGTCACACCCGCCATTCACCCGCGGGCGTGACCCGCCCTACACCGGAGAATGCCGCTATGTGCGTACAAAGATTCCTGCTGTTGCTGGCCCTGTCATGGTTGCCCCTGACTTCGTACGCGGTGCAGGAAGATAACGCGATGCAATTCATCGACCAGCAGATCGCAACGCATGCCGACCAGAGCGGCGCATATGTGCTGGATACCGGCGCGGACGCATTGCAGGCCAGGGCATGGCTGGCTGACCATGCCCAGCACACGATCGAGGTGCAATACTTCATTTGGAGTACCGACAACATCGGCATCCTCGCCGCCGAAGCGCTGCTGCGCGCCGCCGACCGCGGCGTGAAGGTGCGCGTGATTGTGGACGACCTGCTCATCGATGCGCCGGACAAATCCCTGCTCGCCCTCGCGCGCCATCCCAATATCGATATCCGGATATACAACCCCAAGAGTTCGGTCGGCGTGCCGTTACTCAAACGGGTTTTGAATGTCATTACCGATTTTCGCGGCGTCAACCAGCGTATGCACAACAAGACTTTCATGGTCGACGGTAAAGTGGCAATCACCGGTGGACGCAACATGGCCGCCGAATATTTCGACTACAACCACGAATACAATTTCCGCGACCGCGATGCGCTGTTGTTGGGCAAGGTGGTCAAGAACATGCAAGCCAGTTTTGAAAATTTCTGGGGCAGCGAACTCAGCGCGCCGATCGAAACGCTCTATGACGGCATCGGGCTAATGCAGAAGAACGTCAAGGTGGACGACGAAGAAACAGCGCGTATCTATCGCGAGCTGCACGACTATGCGAAATCGCCGGGCAACTTTGCACCCGTGGTGCATGCAGCCATCAACAGCATTCCCGACTTATTTGAACAATTGGCCGGGGAAATGGCCTGGGGAGAAGTCGAGTTCATCAGCGACCGTCCCGGCAAGAATGAAAGCCACCTGAGCCTGGGCGGCGGCGGGCTGACCACCTCAGCGCTGGCCAAACTGGTCGAATCCGCAACCGATCATATCGTGATCCAGTCCCCCTACCTGGTGGTATCCAACGATGCCAAAGAGCTGTTCAAACAAGCCGTGGCGCGCGGCGTACAGGTGCGCATCAATACCAACTCGCTCGCCTCCAGTGACAACATCCAGGCCTCCAGCGGATATCGCAGCCAGCGCAACGCATTGCTCAAGATGGGTTTGAAAATTCATGAATACAAACCCGACCCCGAGGAACGCCGCCAATTGATCCAGCGCGCAATCGATGCCAAGGAAAAGCCACCGATATTCGCGCTCCATGCCAAGAGCATGGTGGTAGATTCAAAGACTGTCTTCATCGGCACGTTCAATTTCGATCCGCGTTCGGAGAACTTGAATACCGAGGTAGGCGTAATCATTCACAACGAGGCGCTGGCGCGCAAAGTCGAGGCGTCGATAGAAACCGATATGCTGCCGGGCAACAGCTGGAACGCTGCCACGGACGACCCCGATCAAAATGTGCCCATCACCAAACGCAGCAAGGTAAGGTTCTGGCAACTGATGCCAATCAAACCGTTGCTGTAAAAATGAAACATGTGTAAGGCGGCATGGCCCGCAAAGGGCAGTGTTCAGGCTGGGCAGTAAAATAATTGCAGAAATCCTCCTTCTGTCTATAATGTACATACTAGCTAGTTAAAGGAGGTTTGCCATGAAAACCGTTTCGTCCGTTGAAGCCCAAAACCATTTCGGCGAATTGCTGGATAACGCCCAGCGCGAACCTATCTCGATTACCCGGCGCGGGCGTCCGGTGGCGTTTGTCGTGTCGCAGCATGATATGGCGGAGTTGGCCGATGCGCGTAACAAGCGCTCGCAGGCGGTGACGGCTTTCGAGGATTATTTCGCCGGGGTGGATGCGCGTTTGAGCGCGGAGGCGAAGGCACTGACCGAGGCCGATATCAATAGAATGGTTAAGAAAGCCTGAACCGGTGAGCCTGATTGAACGGGTTGTGCTCGATACCAGCACGCTGGTCGGTGCAATCCTGCTGCCTCAATCCGTGCCACGACAGGCATTCATGAGGGCGCTGGGAAGCGGAACATTATGCGCTTCGCCCGCGACGTTGGCGGAGTTGGAACGGGTGCTGTTACGCAAGAAGTTTGACCGTTATCTTGACCACGATAGCCGATTGGATTTTTTTCAGCGCTATCGTCATCAGGTGCTTTTGTTTCCGGTGACCGAGGCAGAGGAAACTGTTTTGCCACAAGCCTGCCGCGATCCGCGCGATAACAAGTTTCTGGCGTTGGCCTTGCACTGTTCGGCAGATGTGCTGGTTACCAGCGACGACGATTTGCTGGTGTTGAATCCCTGGCAAAGCATCCCGATTTTGACTCCGGCACAATTTCTATAATGCATGTGCAGGGCGGGTTAACCAGCGGCTTGTTGGCGATGTTTGCCCACTTAGCCGAATGGCTATGCAGAGCCAACCCGCCACTCAAGCATATATAACGGCGGGTGTAACCCGCCCTACGCTTGCTCGTTACGAATGCGCATAGCGTGGAAGATAGTCGGCACGTCATTCTTCCAGCGCGGCAATACCACTGAGATCAATAGTCCTTCGCTATCGGCCAGTATGCCGAGCCAGATCGCGGCTGAGACCCAGTATCCTGCACGATCCAGCACCAGCACCGAGAAGAATGCCATGAACAACGTCAGTCCCCACAGCTTCGAACTCCACATGTGATAGCTGGCTTCGCGCCTGAATTTCCAGAAGTCGAAGGCGTAGCGCGCTGCCTCGAGCAAGAGCAGCAGCGTCAACGAAACGGTGTGTGCAAGGATGACCTCAGGCTCCAGCACCCACACGGCATAGATAGCCGCCACATAGAAAATACTGTCGGCGATGCTGTCGAGTCTGCGCAATGCGGGTGTGGCGACCCCCAACCTGCGCGCGATCACGCCATCGAAGATGTCCGACAGCAGTGCGGTCACCAGACAGGCGGCGAACCATCCGGGCCGCGGTGCATAGTGAGCCAGGTACACAAGCAGCGGCGCAAGTGCCGCTCGCAACAGCGTCAGAAACAAGGGGAGAAGTATTCGGTACTTTGTGTGTAGAACAGTCATACGAACCTAGCTCATTAATTTCTTCAACTTGAAGTGCTAATAACTCAAGTCAATCCAATGTTGACATTCAATAACAATAATCGTTAAACGAAACCGTCATTACATGAAGTGCTGCAAACGACATATTTGAGATATTGACTGAAATTGCCGCGAGCTTCCGGTTTTCGGCCATTGCTGCCGATCGCTGCCACTACTTTGAACTACCGCTATGTGCCATGAACTGCCGGTCACTACCTGCGATCAGTCTTCCAGATAGCGGACAATCGCATATGTATAGAGTCCTTATTTTGGTTTTTTGGTACCTGGCAAAATGATTATGGTAAGGGTTGATGTATATGTAGCCCCCGTAATGGAATGAACGTCGTTGTTTCAGCATTCAGTGACAACCAAGATCACAGGCCGAGATTACTGACCTGTGATCCTGTTTGAGTGCCACCTCATCAGATTCGAACCCTCAGTGCAAAGCTGCCAGCTTGACGTTCTTGTTGCCCAGTGCCTGCGCCACATCGTACATAGCCTGATTGAGGAGTCTGTGGGTGTTCTCATCTGCGTCATGCCCGTACTTGGTATCGATGTCGACCATCACCTGCACATGAATATCGTGCGACAGCGCCTTATCGAACAAGTAGCCGGACCACCAGGTGCCATCCGCTACGGTACCGGCAGACACCAGTGCACCGGCCAGCTTGGCTCCTGCGAGGTTCGCCGGTGCTACTGGTAGCTTGACCCCAGCTTCGGTGGCGCGTTTTAATCCGTCTTTAACGGCGAAGGTCATGCCGTTGATAAAGTTGGTCACATTCTTTTCGCCGTACTGTTTGTTGAGCTTGGCCACCTCGGCGTTGACGGTCTTCTCTCCAAGCATCGATACCAGCGCTTGAGAAAAAGTGAATTGCTCAGCGCCGCCGCCGGCCTTGACCAGCGCTGCGGTCACCTCAAGCGCTGGCTGGCCGTTGTAGACCGGTCCGCCAAACCAGCTTTGCTCGTCGGCCATGGTGCCGGTCTGCGCAAACGTTGCACTGCTCAGCAGCAAACCCAGGCTCGTTGTCAGAACCATGATACCTTTAACAATTTTCATATACGTCTTCCTTATTAAAATGGGCCACACTGTCAAGCCAATATGGCAACCTTCTACATGCAGCAGATCGGCGCTGCCCCGGTATTCTGTATCTATATTTGTTTCAATTTCTGAGTGAGTTTTTACGGCTCACTGCATTTGTCCACAATCCTTACTCCACCTCCCGCACATGGAATTGTTATGCTGGCGATATGCCACGCCTCTTTTGGAGAAAGGTATTTTCTGTGGTAATAAATGTAATTTGAAATAAACTACCCAAGTTTGGTACAGGTATTTGGCATGTCAACTTTTCTCCATTTCAAAGCTTCGCTTTATGAGTTCTAACAGGCTGTTGAAATTCGCCCAGATTCACAAGCCGAGCCTGTTTTTTCGAACCTGCTGAGCGAACATCGACTGCCAATTTGGTTCGATTTCAAGGTACCACCGGTGTTTCGTGGCATATTCCAGCCACTTGGATGGCT
>JBBRDZ010000144.1:0-5394 GCA_038203435.1 Burkholderiales bacterium | reverse complement strand
AATGGTATCGCGCAACAAGTTGCGCTCCTACAACGGCGCTCGCATTGCTAATCTCGGTCTTTTTTGTTCCCGCCACCCATGCCGGCGAACTGGGACGGCTATTCTTCACCCCGGAACAGCGCGCGCAATTGGACAAAGATGCAGGGGGAGGTGCCGGCAACAGCCAACACGCGCTGATACTGAACGGTATCGTGCAACGCCATGGCGGCAAGCGTACCGCATGGATCAACGGTGTGCCACAGGCGGTCGGGCGCAGCGATGAGCGTTCGCCGGAAAGCGTACCGGTACCGCTGCCCGGCCAGAACAAATCGGTGAAACTCAAAGTCGGCCAGCGCTTATTGCTGAATCCTGCCGCTGGCCAGGACTCCGCCAAATCGGCCGTACCAGCAGCAGACATGCTCGACCGATAACCCATGCCGGCCAAACACTCCGCCATTCCCAACCATCGCCCAGTCAGCCAGCGCGGCGCGGCGCTGATGGTCATGCTGGTGATCATCATCATCGGCATCACTGTCCTGCTGGTCAATTCGCTGACTGCCAGCAAAGTGAACACTGCACGCCAGGCAACAACGGCCGCGTCGCTGGCACAGGCCAAAGATGCGTTGATCGGATATGCCATCACCTATGGCGACACCCATACGGATGTACATGGCTATCTGCCCTGCCCGGATTTAAACGGCAATGCCGGCGTAAGCCATGAGGGATCAACTGAACTAACCTGTGGCACAAAAAATGTAAACAATCTAGGCAGGCTACCATGGAAAACCCTGAACTTGCCCGTACTGCGCGACGGCAACGGTGAATGCCTTTGGTATGCGGTTTCCGGCACATATAAGTACAACCCCAGTACCGACATGATGAACTGGGACACCGCCGCACAACTGCTAACCTATGCCCCGGATGGAACGCAGCTCTCCAGCGAAGTGGTGGCGGTCGTATTTTCCTCCGGTCCCGCGCTGACTGGCCAGGACCGTACTGCCGCCGCTACGGCCCCGCAGTGCGGCGGGAACTATACTGCAAGCAACTATCTGGACAACGACACCGTGCACGTTATCAACAACACGAATATCGCCATTGGAAAATTCATCCAGGGAATAAGCGACAACAGCAAGGTCAACGACCAGATGTTGTTCATCACCAAGCAGGAACTCTGGGATGCAGTGCAGAAACGCAGCGACTTTCAGGCAAAGATGGCCCAGCTGACCAATGAGGTGACCAAATGCATTGCCAAATATGGCACAACGAATGACGTCGGCAACAACTATAGCCTGCCATGGCCTGCGCCTGTGGACCTGGGAGCAATCGCGAACTACGCCGTCAATGCCAAATACGATGATTCATCAAATCTGTACGCAGGTCGTGCCCCGTACACCGTAAACCAATCGAGAGTTGATTCAGGAAATGCGAGACAAACACTGATGACAACCTACGATTGCGGCCCCAGCTGGACTAGCCTGATCCCATGGTGGAACAACTGGAAAGATCATCTGTATTACGCGCTGGCACAAGAATTCAGGCCGCAACACGACACCAATCAGAACTGCGGCACCTGCCTGAAAATAAACGGCTCGGGCCATTATGCCGGCGTGGTCATGTTCGCTGGCCCAAAACTTTCCGGCCAAACCAGGTCCAGCAAGAGCGCGCTTGCTGATTATCTTGAAACGCCCAACAACACCAATTTCTCGGGTGCCAACGGCAACGAAAACTACAAGACCGCGCCCGCGAGCGGCACGTTCAACGACATGTTGTACTGCATCAAAGAAGACCTGTCAGTCATCCCATGCCCTTAACCCGTTTAGCCATGAGACCGATTCCGAAAAACGGCTTTACCCTGATCGAAATGGCGATGGTGCTGATGATCGTCGGGCTGTTGCTGGGCGGCATGCTGGTTCCACTCAGCGCGCAAATGGAGCAGCGCAACAGTACTGAGACACTAAGGGCATTATCCGAGATCAAGGATGCATTGATCGGTTACGCCATCGTCAACGGCCGCCTGCCCTGCCCGGCTTCCGCGACCAGCAATGGCGCGGAAAGTTTTGCTGCCGGAGGCAATGCCGGAAATGGCAATTGCTCGAACTTCAACAATGGTTTCGTGCCAGCAGCGACGCTCGGTGTCACCACGGCGGTGGATAACCTCGGCAACACCGGGTTTGCTGTTGATGCATGGGGATATCGTATCCATTATGCCGTCACGTCGTCGAATGGCAATGCCTTTACCACATCGAACGGTATGAAGACTGTCGGGATATCCGCGCTTGCACCAAATTTGCTGGTCTGTTCAACCGCCAGCTCAAGCGGGACCAGTTGCTCGGTGGCAAACTCCGCGCTGACGGCCAGCCCGGGTGTGCCGGTGGTCATTTATTCTACGGGGAATAACGGCGGGAATGGGGGCGCCACAGGTGACGAGGCTGAGAATCCAAACCCGAACAGCGCCGATAATGACCGGATATTCGTGTCCCACACGCCCAGTCCGACTTTCGATGACCTGGTGATCTGGATTTCCCCCAACATCTTACTAAACCGCATGGTGTCGGCAGGAAAGCTGCCGTAGGAGCACGGTTTACCGGGCGATCGCTTTCCGCGAACTTCTCGCGCAGCAAGCTGCGCTCCTACAGCCATATCGCGTCCCAATGTGAATATTCACCGATGCTTTTGACCACACCGGCACGCAAAGGGTTGGCTATGATATAGCGCGCAATGCTTTGCATATCTTCATCGGTACGCAGGGCGTGGTCATGGAATCCGCGTTGCCACACCCGCTGGCGGAGGCTAATTGACACCTTGCTCTTGTAAAGACGGACTACGCCAGACAGGCTCCCATTTTCCTCAAGCTGAAGCAACCAATGAATATGATCAGGCATGACGACAAAAGCCAGAGTTTGCGCTTGGCGCGCGACATTCTTGTCATGGAAGCATTGCACCGCTATTCGTGCTTGAGTGAAGGAAGTAAAGCAGGATTCGCGGTGTGCGGTGACGATTGTCACCAGATAGGCATGGTTCGGCAGGGAGACACGGCCTTTACGGAGATTTTTTCCATGAGGTTTTTCGGTCTTGCTCATTGCGAGACACCTCGTTAAAAATCATCGCGCAATGCCCACAGGGCACAAGAACCTCTTCGAGGTGAATTGCGCTTCTACAAAACGCTATACCGCAGGAGCCCGATTTATCGGGCGACTTTTCCTTGCATAACAATCGCGCAGCAAAGCTGCGCTCCTACACAATCAAGCGCGCCGCCAAGTGGTGCCAGCCGCGCTGTCTTCCAGCACGATGCCTGCTGCCAGTAATTCTTTGCGGATGCGATCCGCCTCGGCGTAGTTCTTGGCTTGCTTGGCTGAGTTGCGCGCTTCGATTTGTTCGTCAATATACGAGTCGTCAAATAAAGCTCCGCCAACACCAACTGCACTAGATGTCGCAGCACCATGACCAGCTGCTCTATAAACCACTCTTCCCTGCAAATATTTTTCAGGATATTCCTGCAACAAACCCAGCACGCCGCCTAAACCTTTCAATGCCACAGCTGATTTGACTGACTTGCTGCGATTCACTTCATTCGCCAGATCGAACAACACAGCCATCGCTTCCGGCGTATTGAAATCATCGTCCATCGCCGCTTTGAAGCGCTGCGCATGGGACGAACTCCAATCTACTGGAGCATCTTCCGCAGGCACATTCTTCAGTGCCGTATAGAGACTGTTTAATGACTGCTTGGCATCGTCCAGGTGCACGTCGGAATAATTCAGCGGACTGCGATAATGCGCTCGCAGGATGAAGAAGCGCACCACTTCTGCATCATACTTTTTCAAAACCTCGCGTATCGTGAAGAAATTGCCCAGGCTCTTGGACATCTTTTCCTTGTCGACATTGACGAAGCCGTTGTGCATCCAGTAATTCACGAAGGTGCACTGGTGTGCACCTTCGCTTTGTGCGATCTCGTTCTCGTGGTGCGGGAACTGCAGGTCTGCGCCGCCGCCGTGTATGTCGAAGTGCTCGCCAAGCAGTTTGGAACCCATCGCGGAACATTCGATATGCCAGCCGGGACGGCCCCTGCCCCACGGCGAGTCCCACTTCACTTCGTCGGCCTCCTGTTCCTTGGCGTGTTTCCACAACACGAAGTCGAGCGGGTCATTTTTGTTGTCTGCCACTTCGACGCGCTCGCCGGCGCGCAGGTCTTCCAGCGACTTGCCTGACAACTTTCCGTAGCCGGGGAATTTGCGCACTGCATAGTTCACGTCGCCGTCTGCCGCCTTGTATGCCAGCCCGTTCTGCTCAAGTTGAGAAATCATCTCCAGCATCTCCGGCACGTATTGCGTGGCACGCGGCTCGTGGTCGGGACGCAGCACGCCCAGCGCATCGGCATCTTCATGCATCGCGTCGATGAAGCGTTCGGTCCGCTGATGGATGGACTCGCCGTTGTCCGCCGCGCGCTTGATGATCTTGTCATCGATGTCGGTGACGTTGCGCACGTAATTCACTTGAAGGCCACTCGTCTTGAGCCAGCGATACACCATGTCGAACACCACCAGCACACGCGCATGGCCAAGATGGCAATAGTCGTACACCGTCATGCCGCACACATACATGCCGACCTTGCCCGGAACGATAGGTACGAATTCCTGCTTGTCACGCGCCAGGGTGTTGTAGATTTTAAGCATTATGGTTCCGGTTGTAGCGGGTGGAAGGCGCGCGCCACGTAAACGATGATGTCTTCCACCTGCTGCTCAGACAATACCGATTTCCACGCCGGCATGGAAGTACCCGGCAGACCGTCGCGTATCACGGTTCTCAAACGCGTCCCGGTCATGCTGTCCATCGCGGCTGATTTGGTCAGGTCGCGCGGGTGAGGTTGCATGAAACTGCCTATCCAGTTGCGTGCAGTTCCGTCAGCGGCATGACAAAAAGCGCAATTCTGCTGGAATAACGTCTCGCCGCGTTGCTCGCTTGCTGACAACCCTGCCAGCACGGGTGGCCGGTCATGCAAATGATAAGGGGTTGCACTGGACATGGCATCCACCGCGGGATCTTTTTGTTCCTTGGATTTCGCCGAGTTATCTCCCGGCGCATACTGGTTGCGAGGATAAGATACGGGGCGAGATTCCCAGCGCACCTCCTTGTTGTTCACCCGGGCACGGTCGTGGCAGCTCACGCATGAGGCCATGAACAGCCGCTTGCCTTCAGCCTGTTGCGCGGTAAGCTGATCCCATGGGGTATCGAGCGCTATCTCGCCCAGCGCAAACGGGTAAGCGATCTTGTAGCGCTCATGGTCGTACCACCCGTTCGCCTCGGTATGGTAGCGCGTGTTCTCGGCCTTGGCGATCATGAATTCATTCCGCACAAAATCGGTTACTGCGCTTATCTCTTTGGGCTGCAGGATGCTCGCGAAGCTCATCATGGCTG
>JBBRDZ010000143.1:0-5405 GCA_038203435.1 Burkholderiales bacterium | reverse complement strand
CCAGAGCAATCCGGCACCGCAGGCGTTGCCGGGTTTCAAGGAAGTCCAGCCGCAGGTGTTCGCCGGATTGTTTCCGGTGGAATCGAACCAGTATGAGGCCTTGCGCGACTCGCTGGAAAAGCTCAAGCTGAACGATGCGGCGTTGCGCTATGAACCGGAAGTGTCGCAGGCGCTGGGTTTCGGCTTCCGCTGCGGCTTCCTAGGCCTGCTGCACATGGAGATCGTGCAGGAGCGGCTGGAGCGCGAGTTTGATATGGACCTGATCACCACTGCGCCGACCGTGATCTACGAAGTGGTGCAGCGCGACGGCAAGGTGCTGGTGGTTGACAATCCGTCCAAGATGCCGGACCCGTCCAAGATCGAGGAGATACGCGAACCGATCGTCACGGTGAATCTGTACATGCCGCTGGAGTATGTCGGCTCGGTGATCACGCTGTGCACCCAGAAACGCGGCATGCAGCTCGATATCAGCTACCATGGCAAGCAGGTGAAGCTGGTGTACGAGATGCCGATGGCGGAGATCGTGCTGGATTTTTTCGACCGGCTGAAATCAGTGTCGCGCGGCTACGCATCGATGGATTACGAGTTCAAGGAATACCGGACGGCGGACGTGGTCAAGGTGGACATGCTGATCAACGGCGAGAAAGTCGATGCGCTGGCGATCATCGTGCACCGCGCCAACAGCCAGCACCGCGGCCGCGAAGTGGCAGCCAAGATGCGCGAATTGATCCCGCGCCAGATGTACGATGTGGCGATACAGGCCACTATCGGATCGAATATCATCGCAAGAGAGAACGTCAAGGCGATGCGAAAAAACGTATTGGCAAAGTGCTATGGCGGCGACATTTCACGCAAGAAAAAATTGCTGGAAAAGCAAAAGGCCGGCAAAAAGCGCATGAAACAGGTGGGCAGTGTGGAGATACCCCAGGAGGCCTTCCTGGCGATACTGCGGGTGGAAGATTGATGCAGCGCCGCTCCGCCGGGAAGCATGATTGACTCATTGAACCGCAATAAAGGATACAAATGGACTTCGCCTTGATTATGTTCGTGTTGCTGGTGGTTACCGGCGGCATCTGGTTGCTGGACCGATTTGCACTGGTCGCGAAGCGCGGCAGCGAAGTCGCCGAGCCATGGTGGGTAGAATATGCCAAGAGTTTCTTCCCGGTCATCATGGTGGTGTTCTGCATACGCTCCTTTCTGGTCGAGCCGTTCAAGATACCCTCCGGTTCGATGATTCCCACCCTGCAGGTCGGCGACTTCATCCTGGTGAACAAATTCACCTACGGCGTGCGTCTGCCTATCATCAACGAAAAGATCGTGCGGCTGAGCGATCCGCAACGCGGCGATGTGATGGTGTTCCGCTACCCGGAAGATCCCTCGCTGGACTACATCAAGCGCGTGGTCGGGCTGCCCGGCGATACCGTCGAATACCGCCACAAGCAGCTGTGGATCAACGGGGTGGAGCAGCCACAACAAGCGGATGGCGAATATAATTACGTCGAGACCGGGCTGAATTTCGTGCATACCGAAAAGCGCCTCGAAACCCTGGGAGAGCGCCAGCACGCATTGCTGGTCAACCCGCTCATGCCAACCGTGCGTCTCGGGTCGGTCGCCGAATTCAGCGGGCGCGAGAATTGCAGTTACGACAATGATCTGGTCAGGTGCACGGTGCCCAAGGGCGAATACTTCATGATGGGCGATAATCGCGATAACAGCCGCGACAGCCGCTACTGGGGATTTGTGCCCGACAACCAGATCGTCGGCAAGGCATTTTTTATCTGGATGAATTTTTCTGATTTGAAGCGTATCGGCATGTCGATCAAATAACCCAGGAGGGAACATGAATACAGCAATGCCAGTGCAACAAAGGGGGATCACGTTCGGCGGGTTTATCTTCGGCGCCTTCCTGCTGGTCCTGTTGGCCATCTTCGGCTTCAAACTCATACCGGCCTACATCCAGGCGGCAACCATCAAGAACACCTTCGTTGAGATCGCACATGACCCGGACATGCAAAAGGCCACGCCGCACGATATCCAGCAATCGTTCGTCAAGCATGCTTCGGTCGACAATATCTCTGCGATCAAAGCCGACGATATCGATATTTCCAGTGAAAACGGCGTGCCGGTGCTGAGTGCCAGTTACTCGGTCAAGATCCCGGTGGCCGGCAACATCAGCCTCCTTATCGAATTCAATCCGAGCAGTGCGGGCAAATAAAGACAGCCGGAAAGCGCAGCTATCCCTGCGCGACGGTGCGCTGAGCGAAAAACTCGGGCACCCGTTCAAACAGCCGCAATTGCTGCAGCGCGCGCTGACGCATCGCAGCTTTGCGCCTGAACACAACGAACGCCTCGAGTTCCTGGGTGACAGCATCCTGGGCTGCATCATTGCAAAATATCTGTATGACCACTATCCGCAACTGAGCGAGGGCGAGCTGTCGCGACTGCGTTCCAATCTGGTCAGGGAAGAAACGCTCGTACAGCTCGCGCAGCAACTCGACCTCGGCAATCATCTGAGTCTGGGCGAGGGCGAACTCAAGAGCGGCGGCTTTCGTCGTCCATCCATCCTGGCGGATACGCTGGAGGCCCTGTTCGGCGCGATCCTGCTCGATGCGGGCTACGCCGAAGCGGAGCAGGCGGTATTAAAGTTGTATGTGCCCTTTCTCGAACAGGTTGACCCGCAGACATTGGGCAAAGACGCCAAGACCCAGTTGCAGGAATATCTGCAGGGCAAGCGTATCGCCTTGCCGAGCTACACCATCATTGCCATGCAGGGCGAAGCACATGAACAGTCATTTCAGGTCGAGTGCGCGATCCCTTCACTGAAGATTTCCACCCGCGGAACCGGCACCAGCCGGCGCAACGCGGAACAGCAGGCGGCGCAGGCCGCCTACCAACAATTACCGGGCACGCCATGACAGATCAACAACCAGTTACCGACCAGCGCAGCGGCTACATCGCCATCGTCGGCCGCCCCAACGTGGGCAAATCCACGCTGCTCAATCACCTGATCGGGCAGAAGATCAGCATCACCTCGCGCAAGGCGCAGACCACGCGCCACCGCATCCACGGCATCTATACCGACGCGCACACCCAGTTTGTGTTCGTCGACACACCGGGCTTCCAGACCAAGCACCTCAACGCACTGAACCGCGGCATGAATCGTGTGGTGACCAGCAGCCTGCGCGACGTGCAGGTGGTGCTGTATGTGCTGGAGGCATTGCGTTATGACGAACGCGATCAGCAAGTGCTCAAACTGTTGCCGGACAACCGTCCGGTATTGCTGGTCATCAACAAGATCGACGAGGTGCCCGACAAGGGCCAGTTGTTCACCTTCGCCGAACGGGTCGCGCAGGATTTCAAGTTCGCCGCGATCGTGCCGGTCAGCGCCAAGCTCGGCAGCAAGCTGGACGAATTGCGCGATGCGATCCGCAGCCACTTGCCGGAAGGCGAGCTGATCTACGACAAGGACGACATCACCGATCGCAGCGAGCGCTTCCTGGCGGCAGAGATATTGCGCGAGAAGATCTTCCGCTTCACCGGCGACGAATTGCCGTACTCGACCAGCGTACTGATCGAGCAATTCAAGATGGAGGGCAAGCTGCGCCGCATCAGCGCCGCGATCCTGGTTGATCGCGAAGCGCACAAGGCGATGCTGATCGGCAAGAACGGCGAGAAACTCAAGGAAATGGCCACCCAGGCGAGGCTGGACATGGAAAGGCTGTTCGACGGCAAGGTGTTCCTTGAAGTGTTCGTCAAGTTGCGTAGCGGCTGGGCAGACGATGAACGTGTACTGCGCAGTCTGGGCTACGAATAGCAAAGTAACGGGCAATGACCGCAGCGAACCGTAACCGGCATCAGGATGAAATGGCGTTCGTGCTGCACAGCTATCCGTTTCGCGAAACCAGCCTGATCATTGACGTGTTCTCCCGCGCGCACGGGCGCCTGCCCATCGTGGCGCGCGGCGCGCGCCGTCCCAGATCTGCGTTGCGCGGGGTACTGATGAACTTTCAGCCGCTCATGCTGAGCTGGTTTGGCAAAGGCGAGGTGCGCACGCTGCATGGCGCCGAGTGGCAGGGCGGGCAGCCCTATCTGCAGGGCACGGCGCTGATGTGCGGATTCTATTTGAACGAGTTGCTGCTCAATCTGCTGGCCCGCGACGATCCGCACGAGCAACTGTTCGAGTATTACCGTGCCACGCTGTATCGTCTGGCCAACGAAGTCGACCACGCCGCCACGCTGCGCTGTTTTGAAAGACACCTGTTGCAGGAACTCGGCTACGGCCTGGTGCTGGACCGTGAAGTCGCGAGTGCCAAGCCGATACAGCCCGAACTCTGCTATCGTTACACGGTGGATCGAGGTGCGCTTGCGGATGACGGCGATGACAAAACCGGGTTGCCGGTGTCGGGCAAGAGCCTGCTGGACATGTCTCGGGACGAATATTCCGACCCGGTCACCGCGCAGCAGAGCAAACAACTGATGCGCATGTTGCTCAACCATCATCTGGGCGGCAAGCAGTTGCACACCCGGGAGCTGATAAAGGAATTGCAAAAATTATGATTAAACTTGGATTGAATATCGACCACGTCGCCACGCTGCGCCAGGTGCGCGGCGCGCCTTATCCCAACGTGGTGCGCGCCGCCTTGCTGGCGGAATCGGCCGGCGTCGACGCGATCACCCTGCACCTGCGCGAGGATCGCCGTCACATTCAGGACCGCGACGTGGAAGTGCTGCGCGACATGCTGCAAACGCGCATGAACCTGGAGAGTGCCGTCACCGACGAGATGATCACTATCGCACTGCGCATCAAGCCGCATGACCTGTGCCTGGTGCCGGAGCGCCGTGAAGAGCTGACCACCGAGGGTGGACTCGACGTGGTGCGCTATTTCGACACCGTCAAGGCGGCCTGCGCACGCTGTGCCGATGCCGGGATACGCGTGTCGCTGTTCATCGATCCGGACGCCAGGCAGATCGATGCCGCGCGTCGCGCCGGCGCGCCGGTGGTGGAGTTGCACACCGGCAAATATGCCGACGCGAACAGTGTGCCGACACAGCAACATGAATTGCAGCGTATCCGCAGCGCGGCGGAACACGCCCACACGCAGGGCCTGCAGGTGAATGCCGGACACGGGCTGAATTATCACAACGTTCAGGAGATCGTCACGATTCCAAACATCATCGAACTCAACATCGGCCATGCCATCATCGCGGAGTCGCTGTTTATCGGGCTCGAAGCGGCAGTCAAGAAGATGAAGGAATTGCTGGCGGGACAGCAGTGATCTTTGGTATCGGCACCGACATCGTCGAGTACATACGCTTCGAAAAGTTGTTGGCGCGCTATGGTAGTCGCCTTGCCGATCGCATGCTGAGCGAACATGAATGGCCCGAATTCCGTTCGCAATCCCACC
>JBBRDZ010000142.1:0-5512 GCA_038203435.1 Burkholderiales bacterium | reverse complement strand
TTTTTCGAACCTGCTGAGCGAACATCGACTGCCAATTTGGTTCGATTTCAAGGTACCACCGGTGTTTCGTGGCATATTCCAGCCACTTGGATGGCTCATTGCAATGCTCCCTGCGGCACCGCAAGCGGCATTCGGGCAATCCTCACCAGATTGCTGGCAGTCATGGTGAGCTTGAAATGCTGGTCAACCCGTTTCAAACCCCGGTATACAGTTTGTCGAATTCGCCCCACCGTCTTGCCCCAACCGAAATGCTCTTCGATCCGCTTGCGGATCGTCTGGCTCAACGGGTATCCCCCGTGCCGCGTGGTGCGTGCATCAATCGCGCTGCCGCCGCGACGCGTATCGTTTTGTGCGACATGCGGAACAATGTTGCGCTTGCGGCAGTCAGCGACGAAGCCGGCGGTGTCGTAAGCCTTGTCTGCCCCCACTGTCTTCGGCTGACTGCCCGGTACAGTATCCAGCATCGCAAGCGCCGCCACACGTTCACCCATCCCGTCAGCATGAGTGACCACGGCACTCACTACCAGCCCGTTGCGGTTCTCCATCAATACATGACCCTGATAGCACAGCGTGGCAGCGGTGTTGTTGCTCTTGCGGTATAGCCGCGCATCCGGGTCGGTCCGGCTGGCGTGAGTGTCGTTGCTGCGGGGTTTGCCCTTCCAGTCCGCTTGCGCGTTGCGCCCGTTGCCGCCACGTGTTGGGTCGTCTGTCTCATCCTTTGGACGGAAGCTCTTCTGGCTGGCCCAGGCTTGGATCAAGGTGCCGTCCACCGAGAAGTGTTCCTTTGACAGCAGGTTGCGCTTGTCCGCCAGGGTCATGACTTCGGTAAAGAATGCCTCGATGACTTCATGCTCAAACAGCCGGTCCCGGTTCTTCGAGAATACCGAGTGATCCCACACGGCATGGTCCATGGGTATTCCCACAAACCAGCGGAACAGCAGGTTGTACTTCATCTGTTCGCACAGCATCCGTTCCGAGCGCACCGAGTAGAACACTTGCAGCAGCAGGGCGCGCATGAGTTTCTCGGGCGCGATGGAGTCTCGCCCGGAATCTGCGTAGAGGGTGTCAAACAGCCCATTGAGCCGTGCCAGCGCTTCGTTGACCAGCAGCCTGACCGCGCGCAACGGATGATCCATGGGCACGAAGTCTTCCAGCTTGCTTACCGTAAACAGGCTCTCTTGCATTGCATCCGTTCCGCGCATCGCTTAATCTCCAAAATCATGAATACGGTATCAATAACGATGACTCCGCAATCCGCGTTGACTCGCGGGGGAATTTCAACAGCCTGCTAGCCACTGACCGAGCACCCCCAGTTCGGGCAGCCATGAAGCGGGGAAAGCGATGCCGTTCATACCCATCATTGCTTTGAGTATTTCAATTGATGTATCCAGGTTACCAGCCCTGAATACAACCCACGTTGCAACTATCGCAACAAAAGTTAACACCACCGAAAGCGCATGCATCGGGCGCGATAGCGGTTGCTCCGGATTCTGCCCCAGCCTGCGGCGAACCGCGTGCCAAGCGTGATTGATTACCAGGTAAACCCCATGCAACCCGCCCCAGATGACGAAAGTCCAGTTTGCGCCGTGCCACAGCCCACCCAGCAACATGGTTGCCATCAGGTTCAGGTATCGGCGCCCCTTTCCCCTGCGATTTCCCCCTAGCGGGATATATAGATAATCGCGCAGAAAGCGAGACAGCGTCATATGCCAGCGGTGCCAGAATTCGATGATATTAACGGCCTTGTAGGGTGAGTGGAAATTGAGCGGTAAAATGACGCCGAACATGCGCGACAATCCAATCGCCATGTCCGAATAGCCGGAAAAGTCGAAATATAATTGCAGCGTGTAACTTAACGCCCCGACCCATGCTTCGATGAAAGACAGATGCATGTGTGCCGCAGGTGCGTTGAACACCGGTTCCACATATTCGGATATACCGTCGGCCAGAATGACTTTCTTGAATAATCCGATAAAAAAAATGGTCAGCCCAACCGCCATATTCTCGTAATTGAAGCGGTATGTAGAAGCCTGTGCGAACTGTGGCATCATTTCCTTGTGGTGCAGCACCGGGCCGGCGATCAGATGCGGAAAGTAAGTGACGAACAGGGTGTAATGTATGAAGTTGTATTCCTTCACTTTGCCCTGGTAGGTGTCCACCAAGAAGGCAATCTGGGTAAATGTAAAAAATGAAATGCCCAGCGGCAAGATGATCTCGCCCATAGAAAGATGTGCGCCCGCCACGCTGTTAATGCTTCCCAGAAAGAAGTTGGCATATTTGAAATATGCGAGCAGACTCAGGTTGGCTGCCAGAGCAAGCACTAGCAGGGGTTGGCGCAATGCATCCTGTTTAACACCCGCCTTGGCGATCCACACGCCGAAGGCATAGTTGCACACAATCGATCCCAGCAATAGCCCAATGTAGGCCGGATTCCAGTAACCATAGAAGAACAGCGAAGCTGCCGTCAGCCAGCCAGCGGCATATGCATGGTTGACTCGTGCAAGCTGGAAAAAACCCAGCAGTACAATCGGAAGAAATAGAAATATAAAGCCGTAGGAATTAAATAACATGCGGTAGTTTATATTTTAAGTGGCCTATTTTCTGAAGCTCAGGATCACGACCCCCGCTGCAACCAGCAGGATGCCGAACCAGTCACGGATACTGGGACGTTCGTTGAGGAAGATGACCGCGAACAACGCGACCAGCACCAGGCTGAACTTGTCCACCGGCGCGACCTTGGAGGCTTCGCCCGATTGCAGCGCACGAAAATAGCAGACCCAGGAAGCGCCGGTGGCAAGACCGGACAGCGAAAGGAACAACATGGTCTTGGGATTGAGCGCAAACGGGTCACTCCACTTGCCCGCATAGAACACAAAGCCCGACAGCACCAGCAGGATCACAACGGTGCGTATCAGTGTGGCGAAATCCGAGTCCACGCCCTCCAGCCCGATCTTGGCAAAGATCGCCGTCATCGCGGCGAACACCGCGGAAAGTATCGCCCAGTAGAACCAACCGTGTCCGGATATCATCGCTGCTCCCTATTTGCGCACCTGTTGCACCAGTACCCACGGGCTGACCACCACGGCCCACAACTCAGCCTCACCAGTCACCCACACTCCGGCTTGTTCATCGGATACCCTGCCGAACTTCCCCGCCGCCATCCACTCGCCGATCAACAGTGCATTGTCTTGCGCAACCTGGAAGGCGACTTCGATCAGGTCCAGATCGTCGGCGACCGCCAGCGCAACGCCCCTTGCGAATTGGGGTTGCAACTCTTTCCAGGCGATGCGCGAAGTTTCCCGGTTGAGTTTGGTGCGGCTGTCTTGCGGTTGCTGGCCGGCAGTCATATTCGAACTTGATCCGGTCACGCCCGCGCACCCTTCAGGTAATCATCTTTCAATGCCATGTAATGTTCTGCCGAGTATCTGAAATGAACGATCTCTTCAGGCGTCAACGCGCGCACCGCCTTGGCGGGACGACCCAGATACAGCATGCCGCTTTCCAGCACCTTGCCCGGCGGGATCAGGCTGCCCGCACCGATCATCACATGTTCGGGGATCAGCACATCATCGAGGATGATGGAGCCGATGCCGATCAGGCATTCGTTGCCGATGCTGCACCCGTGCAGGATCACCGAGTGGCCGACTGTCACGTAGTCGCCGATGATCAGCGGAGAACCCGCGGGTTTGACAGTCGTCTTGTGCGACACATGGCCCATGCTCAGGTCCTGCACGTTGCTGCCGCGCCCGACCTCGATGCGGTTCACATCGCCGCGCAACACGGTGTTGCACCACACCGAGCTGTCATCGCCCAAGGTCACCTCTCCGATGACCTGGCAGGAGGGATGGAGGTAGACCCGGTCACCGAGTACCGGAGTGGATTCAAGGTAGCAAGCCATCGCCATGTTCAGTTGTCCGGTGTCAGCCCAGCGTCCAGTTCACGTTTTCCCCGGCGCGCAGCGGTACCAGCTTCTGTGCGCCAAATGCGAAACTGGCCGGCACCTGCCAGCTTTGCTTGCGCAACGTGATCTGGTCGCTGTTGCGCGGCAGACGGTAATAGTCCGCACCAAAAAAACTGGCGAAGCCTTCCAGCTTGTCCAGCGCGCCGAGTTGCTCGAACACCTCGGCATACAACTCGATCGCGGCATGTGCAGTGTAGATGCCGGCACAGCCGCAGGCGGATTCTTTGGCATGCTGTTCATGCGGCGCACTGTCGGTGCCAAGAAAGAATTTCGGGTTGCCGCTGATCGCCGCCTTGCCCAGCGCTGCGTGGTGCACTTCGCGCTTCAGCACCGGCAGGCAATACAGATGCGGGCGCAAGCCGCCGCTGAACATCGCGTTGCGGTTGTACAGCAGATGATGCACGGTGATGGTCGCGGCGATGTGATCCGGCGCGCTGCTGACGAACTGAACCGCGTCGCGGGTGGTGATGTGTTCGAACACCACTCGCAGTTCGGGCAAGTCCTTCAGCAGCGGTTGCAGCACGCGCTCGATGAACACCGCTTCGCGGTCGAACACGTCGACATCCTTGTCGGTCGCCTCGCCGTGCACCAGCAGCGGCATGCCGCAACGCTGCATCTCTTCCAGCGCGGGATAAGTTTTGCGCAGGTCGGTCACGCCGGCATCGGAGTTGGTGGTCGCTCCGGCCGGATACAGCTTCACCGCGTGCACGATGCCGCTCGCCCTGGCTTTTTTGATCTCTTCGGCCCGAGTGTTATCGGTAAGATACAGCGTCATCAAAGGTTCGAACTTCGCTCCCCCGGATTTCGCACCATGGGGCAACGCGGCGATGATGCGTTCACGATAGGCTTGTGCCTGTTCGGTGCTGGTGACCGGCGGCCTGAGGTTGGGCATCACGATGGCGCGGGCAAATTGCCGCGCGGTATCCTGCACGACAGACTGCATCAATGCGCCGTCGCGCAGATGCAAATGCCAATCGTCGGGGCGGGTCAGAGTAAGTTGTTGCACGATGTGTTCCGGCAAGATGGAGGACAGGATTGTAATTCAAACTGCGTCAAGCTGCCTTTGCCCGCTGGCAGGCGTATCGCCCCCGCTTGCGTCAAAACCGTTCATGCTTGCCCAGATAACGCCACTGCCCGGGCGGCAACTTCGCCATGGACACCTGCCCGATACGGATCCGTTTCATCGCCAGCACCTGCAGCCCGACGCTGGTGCACATGTGCTCGATCTGGCCGGCTCGCACACCCTTGAGCGCGAAGCGCAACCTGGTTTCGTTTTGCCAGCTGACCCTGACCGGCGGCAGTGCCCGGCCGTTGAATACCAGGCCATGGTTGAGCAGCTTGAGCCCGGCGGCAGACAGTGCGCCGGCCACTTCCACGACGTATTCCTGTTCTATCGCGGCACTGTCGCGATGCAGCTTGCGTTCCATGCGCCAGTCCTGGGTGTACACCGCCAGGCCGCCGGCGTTCACTTGCAACGGTGTACTCAGCACCAGTCTGAACAGGTGTTGCTTGAGCATCGCGATGCCCGAATGATCGTCATCCGCCCGCGTG
>JBBRDZ010000141.1:0-5646 GCA_038203435.1 Burkholderiales bacterium | reverse complement strand
CTTGAACATCAGGTACATCTCGGCCACCAGCAGCAGCGTATAGAACCCGACGAAACCGGCAAGGCTGAAATACACGCTTGATACGTCAAGGTTGGACGTGCTCAGGTTGGTCGGCAGGATGCCGCTGATGGTCCACGGTTGGCGGCCATATTCGGCAACGATCCAGCCCATCTCGGCGGCGATCCACGGCAACGGGATGCAGTACAGTGCGAGCCGCAACAACCAGCGCTGCTCGGCGATGGTGCGTTTGGCGGTGTAATAGAAGCTGGCCGAAAAGATGAACAGGATGATGAACGCGATTGCGACCATGATGCGAAACGTCCAGAACATCGGCGCGACTTTGGGGATGGTGTCGCGAGCGGCCATCTTGATCTGGTCTTCGCTCGCATCCGTCACACTCTGTGTGTATTTTTTCAGCAGCAGCCCGTAACCCAGAGTGCCCTTGGTTTTCTCAAAGGCCGCCTTGACTGCATCGCTGCTATCGCCGCCACGCAGTTTTTCCAGCGCCGCGTAGGCGACCATGCCGTCGCGGATCTTCGCTTCGTTCTCTTCGCGCAACTCGGAAATACCGGTGATCGGCTGGTCCACCGAACGGGTCGCGATCAGGCCGAGCAAATAGGGGATCTTGATCGCGTAGTCGGTGTGTTGGGTGGCTTCGTTCGGAAAACCGAACGCGGTGATCGCCGCAGGCGATTTTTCGGTATGCCATTCCGCTTCGATGGTGGCCAGCTTGACGCGCTGCACCTCGCCTGCGGTGTAGCCGGATGCATCGCCCAGCACGATCACCGATAGTGCGGAAGCCAGCCCGAAGCCGGCAGCAACGGCGATCGAGCGCATCGCAAAAGCTTTGTCGCGGCCGATCAGCAGATACCACGCGCTGATGCCGAGCACGAACATCGAGGCGGTCACGTATCCGGCCGAAACAGTATGCACGAACTTGACCTGTGCCACCGGATTGAACAACATCTGCGTGAAGCTGGTCATCTCCATGCGCATGGTGTGATAGTTGAATTCGGCGCCGACCGGATTCTGCATCCAGCCGTTCGCGATCAATATCCACAGCGCGGACAGATTGGAGCCCACTGCGACCAGAAAAGTGACCAGCAGATGTTTTTCTTTGGACAATTTGTCCCAGCCGAAAAAGAACAGTCCGACGAAGGTTGATTCCAGGAAGAAAGCCATCAGCCCTTCGATCGCCAGCGGCGCGCCGAAGATGTCGCCGACATAGTGCGAGTAATACGCCCAGTTGGTGCCGAACTGGAATTCCATGGTCAGTCCGGTGGTGACGCCGAGCGCGAAGTTGATGCCGAACAACTTGCCCCAGAACTTGGTCATGTCGCGGTATATCTCACGACCGGTCATCACATACACCGACTCCATGATGACCAGCAGAAAGGAAAGCCCGAGTGTGAGCGGCACGAACAGAAAATGGTACAGGGCGGTGACGGCGAATTGCAGCCGCGATATATCAACGAGTTCGGGGGACGGCATCATGGGCATGATCCTTATCAAGTTGCTGGGAAAGTATCTTGGAAGCGACAGCCTGGTCATCGAGGCGGGCCGCTTCGGGCGCGGAGAACCACAGGGCCCAGATAACGAACAGCACGAGAACCTTCAGTGCGAGCGTGAGGGTGATCTCCTGCCAAAAGCGAACGGGTTTAGTTTTGTCGGGCATCGCGTACCTCAGGAAAGATGCATACAGCAATTTTAAAAATATCATTCGCTAAGAAATATCTGATTATTGATCTTTCCATAATAGAAGACAGTACTCCGGCAATTCGGGTGCGTCAGTCGCAGGAAAAATCTACTACTTTGTCATTGTTGCAACTGCTAGCCATTCGACCAAGCCCGCAAGCGGGCAAGTCGAATGGCTAGTAGTTCTACCAGTGACGGTTACTGTAATTGCACCTGTCATGAATTGGAAAGCTCAATAAGTCCGTTCGTCCTGAGCTTGTCGAAGGACGGGCTGTGTAATTTATTGATTGCATGCCGTCCTCCATTCATGGTTCGACATAACCAGCCACTTGGTGCAAGTTTCATCGCACCTAGTGGCATGGCTAGTAGTTTCATCAAGCTCACCACGAACGGAGGACTTATTCAGTGTTTCCCTAATATACAATCAAGTTGAATTTTCGCCGCCGACCACTGCGGCATTACTGATTTTTTGCAATTTACGCCTGTTCGATCCATAAGTCTGTTAGAAAGGTAACAGTAATCAGCCGGTAAATACGGATTTCATGCCGGAGTAGAAGGAAAATCCGCAGCGCAAAGTGGTGTTCTTCATCGCGGGTTTCGAAACCACCAACGTGCCGGTCGCGGCGATATTGCTCGAGGGCATACTGAAATATCTTTCCTTGCTGCTGTCATGCCGGCTGATCTGGCCGGCGGTCGCGATGCAAGTCGTCAATGCGAACTGGCGCGGTATCGGCATCATCCCGGCGTCGGGCTTTGCGCTCGCACCGCGATTCGAGCGATACAATGCGCGCAAGCAATTCACGGGATTCGAGAAGGAAGGACGCAAGCGCGTCGGCGAAATGCCGCCAGGATGCGATTGCGCGCGCGTGGTGTTGGGCAAGAAATATCCGGACCAAAGCAAACTGTCCGGCACCGCCTGCACACCACGCACCCCGGTCGGACCGTGCATGGTGTCGGACGAAGGCGCGTGCCGGATATGGCGGGCAGACGGCGTGAAGGCGCGCTCGACTGCCTAGCGGTTACAGTTGTTGGAAATCGATCCGCGTTCTGCCCTGAAATCGAACAGACTTGAACGACCTCTGTGTATCCCCGGGGGCATCGCTTTGCTTACAGATTATAGATGGCTACGTAATGGGTGGTTTCCTGCAGTTCATTTTTAACGGCGGTGATAACGATCCCGACCGGAACTTCAAGACCCCCGCTGTCCCTGATGCGAATGTCACCGCTCCAATAACCGGACTGCAGCAACTTTTTCCACATATTCCTGTGGTAATCCGATCCATATCGTTCCGACTTGAAGATACGGGGGTTTTGCCCGATGATTTCTTCCAGGGTATAGCCGGAGATCTTTAGAAACATGTTGTTGGCTTTGAGGATATTGGCATTCACATCGGTGATCAGGATGGGATCCTTGCTTTCAAAAGCCACCGAGACGATGCGCAGATTTTCCTCTGCCTGCCTGAGCTCGGTGATATTTTTCAACAGCGGGCGGAATACCAGAACATAAAAGATCGGGAAGATCAGTACTGCCGACAAGGTCGAATCCAGCAGATACCTTTCCAATATTGGCATGGGCGGCAATATGCCCGAAAGCAGCAGCACCAGTAGCTCAATAAGAAATACCGCGCCGGTCAATACAACCAGCAGCCATTGTGCCGAGTGGTAATGCCCTGCCTTGCTGGCATGTTGATAGTCAGACATAAATTCAGCTTGCTCCTGTCATTTCAAAACCAACGCGATCATTACGGAATCAATTCATTCGAGGGCGATTCCTGGTAGAGGTTCAATAGCCTATCCAATGGCACTCCGCCTGCACGCCGCGCACCCTCCGAGCCGCGCATGGTATCGGACGAGGGTGCGTACCGGATATGAAGGGCGGATGGCGTGAAGTCCCGCTCGACGGTATAAGCGTTACGGCTTGCGGCAAAATCCGCCGGGATGGGTCTGCTTGTAAGTATCGAGACTTTCGGAAATCTTCATTTGCTCTTCTTCAGTGAGCGGCAGATATCCCCGGCCATATTTCCATCCATAACCCCAGCGATACCAAGTCGGGAATACCGGACTGCCACCCAATCGAACTCCGTCGTACATCATCGTGGCTAGCGCGCTGTCTCCGGTACGTTCAAGCACGCATGCACGCAGCGCCTTGTCTGCGGTTTTACGCTCTTCCCCGGTGCCACCGCGCCAATATGCAATATCGTGATTGAAGCAACAGTCACACCAAAGTGTCCGGTTTGTGAATGTGCCGTCCGGAAAGAGGCTGCACCCGTCGCTGCTGAATTCATTGAGTTCAGGCGAAGCTGCACATCCGTTTATCAGAATTACAAATGGAATGATTCTTATCAAGAAAAATCTGTTCATAATTGCTCTGAAGCCAAACTCCATTACGAATTTAATAAATGCTCCCACCATATCTCGGGACTGGCATTGGCAAAGTACCCGATCACCAGCTTCGTTGCCGCTTGCAGATTGGCGGACGCCTTGTCGGACAGCGGGTCGCCCAGGCCGAAATCGTAGCCGCGTATGCGCAGCAGAAAAGCGGGCGGCGCATCCATTCCGTACACCTGACGATAGGCATGCAGCAGCGCGAACGGAGTCATCGCGTGGCTGGTGTAGCTGTCGTCCTTGCCTGCGGCTATCTGGTAAAACTCGAATGGTTCGGCACAGGACAGGTCGGCATCGACGAACAGCACCTGGTCGCAACCGTCCAGATCGGCGACATGTTCGACCTGTAGTTGCATGTCGTTCTGGCACTCGACTTCGGCCAGCTGCATCTTCGCGACGTGTGAGATAAGCTCGGGACCGAGCGCGTCGTCGCCGCGCCCGGGATTGCCGTATCCGAATAACAACAGTTTCACGATGATTTGAATGTACCTGAATAATTCAGCATCGTCATTCCCGCGAAAGCGGGAATCCAGTCAAATGATAATCCCTTGCGCTGCAAGGGCAAACCCAAAACGCATGTTGAATAAAACCGCTGGATTCCCGCTTTCGCGGGAATGACGGATTATCAGAGTTTCCATTAAACAGAATGAGCGAATTCTCCGTTGCCGCCTTTGCTCAACCGGTCGAGCAGCACGCCATCCGCGTCGAGCAGCTCCACCTGCAACAGCATCTTGCCCAGCGCATGTGTCGCACAGGACAGGCACGGATCGCTGCCGAAACCGAACAGCAGGTCGGGTGATGGCAGGCGGGAGAAATGCGGCACATGCAACAGGTCGGGAGGTTTAGCACCGGCTTCGGCGACAAGCGCGCGCAACAGGCCGCTGACGGCCGCAGCATTCGGATTCGGGTTTGATACGTGCTTCAAGATGCTCCCTTCATCGCGCTACAGCGCAAAGGTTACTCTCTGCCCGCGATGGCGGTCAATTGAAATTCATCTCTTCGTCAGAATTGCCATAGCGACCACTCGCAACACCGCAACCGCGCCGAGGTCATGGCGATGCTGAAATTGCGGCTATACGAAGAAGAGCTGCGCACCAATCACGAGGTCGGTAACACACAGGCCGTGCTGGATGGCGATCTGGACGATTTCATCTCTGCCAGTTTGAAGCAAGGGGTGTAATTCCACTTACCTTCTGCGCAAAGTTATATCAGCCGCGAGTAAGCAACGCCTCTTGCTCTAAACCGCCGTCAAAACGTTCAATCAGCTCCAGCACATAGAGCACATCCGGGTCATTCGATGTATCCAATTTGCGCTTAATAGCAGGGCTATTTTCCACCAATAAAGGATTGCGATAACGAGCAAACATAGCCTCTAGATTATCCGGCATATACAACCTAACACGCCCACTCTTGGCGCGCTTGAGTCGCAGATACTCAGCAAGTCCTACCGGATCATAATCTCCGCAATGAAGAATCTGCGCTTGGGCAAGTGCATCCGAAGCAAGCCAGCCGATAAGTCGTGCAGACATACGTCCGCTAGCAAGTATGGCTGTATCCGCCACTACC
>JBBRDZ010000140.1:0-5891 GCA_038203435.1 Burkholderiales bacterium | reverse complement strand
CGTTCTGCTGGCGATTGCCCGTAAGGCACTGGCCCGCAAGGCAGGCGCACGCGGACTGCGATCGATACTTGAACAATCTTTGCTGGACGTGATGTTCGACCTGCCATCGATGGATAATGTCAGTAAAGTGGTATTGGATGAGACCGCAGGAGAAATCAAACCCATCGTCGTATATGCGGATGCCCACAAGGCGGCGTGATACGGCCTTCCGCACGCTCTTTGGATCTTGTCGCGGTGAGAGTAGCTTGAATTATTTTGAGCTATCCCCATCTAACCTTCAATTCAACTAAAAGGTTATTCCCATGTTAGAACAAGATACCCCGGACACAATCAGCAGCAACCTGCACCCGCTCCTGCCTTTGCGCGATGTCGTGGTATTCCCGCACATGGTGATTCCGTTGTTCGTCGGGCGCTCCAAATCGATCAAGGCGCTTGAGGCGGCGATGGAAGCCGGCAAGAGCATCGCGCTGGTGGCGCAGAGGTCCGCGACCAAGGACGATCCGGGTACGGAAGATCTGTATTCCATTGGCAGTATGGCCAACATTCTGCAAATGTTGAAGTTACCTGATGGCACTGTCAAAGTGCTGGTCGAAGGTACCCAGCGTGCCAACGTGCTGCATGTGTATGACGTCAAATCGCATTTTGATGCCGAGGTGCAGATAGTTCCGGCCGAGGATGGCACGGACAGCGAATCGGAAGCGATGCGCAGGGTGTTGATCGCACAGTTCGATCAGTACGTGAAACTCAATAAAAAGATCCCTCCCGAGATTCTGACTTCGCTGGCTGGCATCGATGATGCCGGCCGTTTGGCAGACACCATCGCCGCCCATTTGCCGCTCAAGCTGGAGCAAAAGCAGGACGTGCTGGAGATATTCGCCGTGCGCAAGCGCCTGGAACATCTGTTGGGTCTGCTGGAGGGTGAGATCGACATTTTACAGGTCGAAAAGCGCATCCGCGGCCGCGTCAGGCGCCAAATGGAAAAGAGTCAGCGCGAGTATTACCTGAACGAACAGGTCAAGGCGATCCAGAAGGAATTGGGTGATGGTGAGGAAGGTACCGATTTTGACGAATTGGAAAAAAAGATCAAGGCTGCACATATGCCCAAGGAGGCGCGCAACAAGGCAGATTCCGAACTGAAGAAGCTGCGCCTGATGTCGCCTATGTCCGCCGAAGCCACTGTGGTGCGCAACTACATCGATGTGTTGATGGGTTTGCCGTGGAAGAAAAAAACCAAGATCAGCGCCGATCTGAAAAAAGCCGAGATCGTGCTGGAAGAAGACCACTACGGCTTGGACAAGGTAAAAGAACGCATACTGGAGTATCTGGCCGTGCAACAGCGCATGGACAAGATGAAGGCTCCCATCCTGTGCTTGGTGGGCCCGCCGGGTGTCGGCAAAACCTCACTTGGGCAGTCCATCGCGCGCGCTACCAATCGCAAATTCGTGCGCATGTCGCTGGGCGGTGTGCGCGACGAATCCGAGATACGCGGCCATCGCCGCACCTATATTGGTTCCATGCCGGGCAAGATATTGCAGAATATGACCAAGGTCGCGGTGAAAAATCCGCTGTTCCTGCTCGACGAAGTGGACAAGATGGGTATGGACATGCGCGGCGATCCTTCTTCAGCATTGCTGGAAGTGCTCGATCCCGAACAAAACAGCACGTTTGTCGACCATTATGTCGAAGTCGAGTATGACCTTTCTGAAGTGATGTTCGTCGCAACTGCGAACACACTCAACATACCTGATGCACTGTTGGATCGCATGGAAATCATTCACGTTTCCAGCTATATGGAAGAAGAAAAGATCAACATAGCGACGCGCTATCTGGTGCCGAAGGTGGTCAAGAACAATGGCTTGAAGCCGGAGGAGATCAGCATCTCCGAGAGCGCACTGCGCGACATCGTCCGCTATTACGTGCGCGAGGCGGGCGTGCGCGGACTGGAACGCGAGATATCCAAGATCTGCCGCAAGGTGGTCAAGGCGTTATTGCTGAAGGATAGGGATACCAAAGTCACGATCAATTCACGCAATCTCGAAAAGTACCTGGGTGTGCGCCGTCATTCCTACGGTGTCGCCGAAAAGAACAATCAAGTCGGTCAGGTGACCGGACTGGCGTGGACCGAAGTGGGCGGAGAATTGCTCACGATCGAAGCCGCGGTACTGCCGGGCAAAGGCAAGACTACCACCACCGGAAAGCTGGGCGAAGTGATGCAAGAGTCTATCCAGGCTGCACTGAGCGTGGTGCGCAGCCGTGCGAAGCGTTTGGGGATAGACGAAGAGTTCTATCAGAAAACGGATCTGCACATTCACTTGCCGGAGGGTGCGATTCCCAAAGACGGGCCGAGTGCAGGGGTTGGCATGTGCACCGCGATGGTCTCTGCACTGACAGGTATACCGGTGCGTGCCGATGTGGCGATGACCGGGGAAATCACCCTGCGCGGCGAAGTGCTGCCGATCGGCGGGTTGAAGGAAAAGCTACTGGCCGCGCAACGGGGCGGTATCAAAGTGGTGTTAATCCCTGAAGAAAACACCAAGGATTTGGCCGAGATTCCAGACAACATCAAAAACAAATTGGATATCCACCCGGTAAAATGGATAGATCAAGTGCTGGAAATGGCACTTGAACGCAAACCCGAGCCGTTGGCGGAAGTCACTGAAAGTGTTGCCGTTGTTGCCTTGGCGGGCGATGCGGTGCGGGCTGAATCGACGGTCGTGACGAAACATTGATCGGTAAATTCCTATCAGCTTGACTAGAGCAACGCAATATAAAAAATATTTTAGTATTCGCTTGACCAAAGCTGGGAAGCCTTGATATAAAGCCGTTGCAGGGATTTTCCTGTTTTCTTAACCACTCGCAAAGGGGACTTACGTGAATAAATCTGATTTGGTCGATGCAATTGCAAAATCCGCTGAAATCTCTAAGGCAGCTGCTGCTCGTGCACTGGATGCGACTGTAGAGACTATCAAGAAAGCGCTGAAAAAAGGCGATACAGTGAGCTTGGTCGGCTTCGGTACATTCAAAGTTGGTAAACGTGCTGCGCGTAATGGCCGCAATCCTCGCACCGGTGCGACAATCAAGATCAAGGCTGCAAAAGTTCCTAAGTTTAGCGCTGGTAAGGGACTGAAAGATGCTGTAAACTAATCGACTTTGCGGGGTGCTTAGCTCAGCTGGTAGAGCGTCGCCCTTACAAGGCGAATGTCGGCGGTTCGAACCCGTCAGCACCCACCACAATAGTTTTTGGAGTGGTAGTTCAGTTGGTTAGAATACCGGCCTGTCACGCCGGGGGTCGCGGGTTCGAGTCCCGTCCACTCCGCCAAATTGAGGCGAACGAAAGTTCGCCTTTTTCACATCTGTTCGTTTTATTCAGTTGGATGACCTCGCTATGATGTTTGATTTTGTACATGAAAATAAAAAGCTGGTACAGATCGTCCTGGCGCTCATCATCTTGCCGTTTGCATTGTGGGGCGTGAGTTCCTATGACAAGGCCGGAAGTTCAGCCGACGTTGTCGCTACGGTCAATGGAGCAAAGATCACCCAGCAGGAGTTCGAGAACTCGCTGCGCCAGCAACAAGACAGAATGCGCCAGCAACTTGGCGCTAATTATGATGCCAAGTTATTTGAAAACCCCGCGACTCAGCATGCGATCCTGGATAACCTGGTCTCCCAGCAGCTGTTGATCGAACGTGCCAAGACGGCGAAACTGGTGGTGCCGGATCAGCAGGTGGCCCAGGTGATTGCCAGTATCGAGGCATTTCAGGACAATGGCCAATTTGACAGGAAGCGCTACCAGTAGTTGCTGGCAAGGCAGGGTTTGAATCCGCTAACGTTCGAAGCGAACGTGCGTGATGAATTGCTCGCGCAACAAATGCAGGAAGCCTATGCACAGAACGGGTTTGCCGCGAACAGCGTGACGAACAATGTGATTCGCCTGAACGAACAGCAGCGTGTGGTGAGCGTGTCTACGGTATCATTCCAGCCATTCATGTCGCTGGCAAAAGTGGACGATGCCGAGGTGAAGGCGTATTACGAACAAAATTCGGGCGAGTTCCAGGTTTCGGAGCAGGCCAAAGTCGAATATGTGAAATTCTCATCGGATGATCTGCTTACGAATATCGAAGTCAAGAACGAAGAAATACGCAATTACTATGATAGCCATACCGGTGAGTTTGGTACGCCGGAAGAACGCCGTGCAGCGCATATCCTGATCACCGTGAACAAATCGGCGTCGCAAGCCGAGCAGGATGCGGCCAAAACCAAGGCTGAACTACTGCAGCAACAAGCCAGGCAAGATCCAGATAAATTCGCGGAGTTGGCCAGAAAAAATTCGCAGGATACCGGCTCAGCCGTTAATGGCGGAGACCTCGGCTTCTTCGGTCTCGGCATGATGGTGAAGCCGTTCGAAGATGCGGCCTTTGCTTTGAAAGTGGGGGAGATCAGCGGCTTGGTCAAGTCGGATTTCGGTTATCACATCATCAAGCTGCTTGCCGTCAAGCCTTCCAGGATATTGCCGTTTGACGAAGTGCGGGCGGGAATCGCCAATAAGTTACGCGAGCAAAAAGCTGCAGACAGGTTTGCCGAGTTGGCGGAGAAGTTCAGCAATACGGTATATGAACAAAGCGATTCCTTGAAACCGGCTGCCAATCTTGTTGGCACAAAGATCGAGCGTAGCGGATGGATCATCAAAGGAGCCGTCGCTGCCGCGCCATGGACCGCAAAAATGCTGGAAGCGATATTCAGCGATCAGGCGATAAAGGACAAGCGCAACACAGCTGCGATCGAGGTTGCTTCCAACACGCTGGCAGCTGCACGAGTTTTGGAATACAAGCCTGCCTCCGTGCGACCGTTGAATGAAGTGAGTGAAACGATACGCAAAAAATTATTGCTTCGGCAGGCGCTAGAGTCAGCCGTGAAACAGGGCAAGGCATTGCGGGAACAATTGATTGCCGGCAACAAACCGGCATTGAGCTGGGCAGCTGCCCAGACCGTGACTCGCACGCGACACGGCTCACTGGATTTGGCATTGGTGCGTAAAATATTTCAAGTGAATACAGCCAGCTTGCCCCAGTATGTTGGTGAAGAATTGCCGCAAGCCGGCTACGTGTTGGTTCGTATCGAAGCCGTCAAGGAGGGCGAATCGGTCAATGAAGACAAAGTTACGAGTTACCAGCAGCAATTGCGCCAATTGACCGGAGAGGAAATGTTCCGCGCCTATCTGGCAGAAGCCAGGCAGCAGGCGACGATCAAAGTGAACTTGCCTGCGGCAGCACCGGCGCAACCCTGATTTGGTGTCACCAGCCAATAAGAACGCCACCTTAGGGTGGCGTTCTTATTGGGAAACCATTCCGGACTACGCTTCCGTTGAACCCGATGCCGTGGTGTTGAGCCCGCCGTCCACGTAGGTTGTCTCAGCGGTGATGCCGCTGGCCAGATCGCTGCACAGGAAGGCTGCGGCATTGCCGGCTTCCTGTACGGTGACGTTGCGTTTGAGCGGCGCAGTTTGGCGCTGTAATTCAGCAGCTTGCTGGAATCACCGATACCCGATGCGGCCAAGGTCTTGATCTAGACCGCGCAGATCCCGTTCACGCGTATTCCCTGGCGGCTCAGCAGCATGGCCAGGTAACGCACGCTGGCCTCCAATGGCCTTGGCTAAGCCCATCACGTTGTAATGCGGCATGGTGCGAACTGCGCCGAGATAGCTCAAAGTCAGCAGGGATGCCTTGCGTCCTGCCCTCATCGGCAGTGCAGCCTTGGCCATGGCCGGAAAACGGTATACGCTGATATCGTGTGTGATACGCAAAGACTCGCGGCAGAATCCATCCAGAAATTCCGCGTCCATAGCCTCGCGAGAAAAAAGTCCGATCGCGTGGGCAAAGCCATCGAACCCAGCC
>JBBRDZ010000139.1:0-5998 GCA_038203435.1 Burkholderiales bacterium | reverse complement strand
GGTGGCCTACGATGCCGAGGCTGACCAGGACTCATGGGAGCAGGCGAAGCTGTTCCTGCGCGATGTGTTCGGCGGCGAGTTACGACGGTAAGCAATTCCGGTATGGTTATTTGCGGCAGCTTGCGCTTTGAATCAATGCTTGTTTGGCGAGATATCGGAATAGTTCGGCCACGCGTTGGCTTCGATCAACGCCAGGATCTTGCCATCGCTTTTTCCCACCAGCACAGCCTGGTCGTGTTCCTTGGCACGTAGCGGCAAATAACCGATCTCTGCTTCTGCACGCCCGCTGGCGTGCACCGAGGCATCGATCTGGGCGACACGCTGCGGGTTCAGTTTTCTCAATTCTTCGATCGGTTTCGATTCCTTTCCGGCAGCCTCGCTGTGTTCGTCGTAGGGTTGGTAGTATTGCGGGAATTGCGGCAGGTCCTTGCCGGAAGAAAATGTTCCCATAACCACATCGTTCCTGTCCTTGATGTTGCCTGGCATTTCGGTATATACATACACGGGACCGGTGAGGGGCAGGGAGCGGTAGCCGGGATACTTCGCCGCGGCGATATCTTCGCTGCTCAACATGTTGGCGGTGACCAGGTCGAACGAATCCCTGCTGAACACCACGAACACCGGGCGCGCCTCGAACACCACGTTCATGCCGTAGAGCAGCGCGGCGCTTTGCAGGATCGCGATCACCGACAGGTCGAAGCGCAGCGCCCTGCGGCTTTTCAGCGGATTGAATATGATCAGCGTGAACAAAGGACCCAACGTCACGTCGACGCCGAGCAGGATCAGCAGTACTTGGCTGCCGCCCAGCGCCGTGAAGAACGGGGGCGCATACCAGACCAGCAGCATCAGCGCGATCACTGACGCCGCGATCGCCGCACTGATGGTCAGGTGGAGGGAGAAGGCCTTCAGTCTGGACATGGGTTGATTTTATTGTCGGGGCAAGTGTCGATGTTTGAACGCGGGATGATATCCGCTCGCCCCGATCTCTGCAATTTGCAGATGGTATCCGGCACGCGAAGCCGAACCGGCTTCTGTTCATCGCGCGCGCAGCAGGATCAGCCGGCGAAGAAATCCTTGACCTTGTTCATCCACGATTTCGCGCGCGGATTATGGCGCTCGCTGTCCTTGTCGTTGATGGACTCGAACTCGCGCAGCAATTCCTTTTGCCGCTCGGTCAGATTCACCGGCGTCTCGATCGCGACATGGCAATGCAGGTCGCCATGCGTGGTGCTGCGCACGCCCTTGATGCCCTTGCCGCGCAGGCGGAATATCTTGCCGCTCTGCGTTTCGGCCGGGATCTTGATGGTCGCCACGCCGTCCAGCGTCGGGATCTCGATCGAGCCGCCGAGCGCGGCCGTGCTGAAGCTGATCGGCATCTCGCAATGCAGGTCGTTGTGGTCGCGCTGGAACACCGCGTGTGGCTTGGTGTGGATCACCACGTACAGATCGCCCGGTGGGCCGCCGTTGGCACCCAGTTCGCCTTCGTTGGAGAGGCGGATGCGGTCTTCGTTATCCACCCCGGCCGGGATCTTCACCGACAGTGTCTTGTGTTGCTTGATGCGTCCGTTGCCGCTGCAGTCCTTGCACGGCGAGCTGATCATCTTGCCGGTGCCGTGACAGCGCGGGCAGGTTTGCTGGATCGAGAAGAAACCCTGCTGCATGCGCACCTGGCCATGGCCGGCACAGGTGGTGCAGGTGGTCGGGCTGGTGCCGGGCTTGGCGCCCGAACCGTGACAGGTGTCGCATTCCGCCATGGTCGGCACACGTATCTGCGTTTCGGTGCCGCGTGCCGCCTGTTCCAGCGTGATCTCGAGGTTGTAGCGCAGATCAGCGCCGCGTTGCACATTGCTGCGCCCGCCGCCACGACCGCCGCCGAAGATATCGCCGAAGATGTCGGAAAAATCAAAGCCCGCACCGGCACCGCCGGCGCCGAACGGGCTGCCGCCGGATTCGAACGCGGCGTGGCCATGCTGGTCATAAGCAGCGCGCTTTTGCGCATCGCTCAATATTTCGTAGGCCTGCTTGGCTTCCTTGAAATGTTCCTCGGATTTCGGGTTGTCCGGATTGCGGTCGGGGTGGTGCTTCATCGCCAGTTTGCGATAAGCCTTCTTGATTTCGTCTTCGGTCGCGTCGCGGTTGAGGCCGAGGACTTCGTAATAATCTTTTTTTGCCATGTTCGGTGACCGAGTGCTTGGTTTAGGGGGACATCAAAACGCGACAGGCCTGAGGTAACCCAGGCCTGCGTGATCCGTCACCTTATTTCTTTTCGTCCTTCACTTCGGTGAACTCCGCATCCACCACGTCGCCTTCGTCCTTCTTGGCATCGGGGCCGGATGCATTGCCGGCCGCTGCATCTGCCTGGCCGGCCTGCGCCTTGGCCTGTTCGGCGGCATACATCTTTTCGCCGAGCTTCTGTGCTGCGGTGGCCAGTGCTTCGGACTTGGCTTGGATGGCGTCCTTGTCGTCACCCTTCACCACTTCCTCGGCTTCCTTCAAAGCTGCTTCGACGGCAGTCTTTTCATCTGCGGTCAGGTGGTCGCCGTATTCCTTCATCGACTTGTTCGTGGAGTGGATCAGCGAGTCGAGCTGGTTGCGTGCGGTCACCAGTTCCAGTGCCTTGCGGTCGTCATCGGCGTGGGCCTCGGCGTCCTGCACCATCTTGTTGATCTCGGCTTCGCTCAAACCCGAGCTGGCCTGGATCTTGATCTTGTTCTCTTTGCCGGTCGCCTTGTCCTTCGCCGATACGTGCAATATGCCGTTCGCGTCGATGTCGAAAGTCACTTCGATCTGCGGCATGCCGCGCGGTGCCGGCGGGATGTCGGACAGGTTGAACTGGCCCAGACTCTTGTTGCCGGAGACCACTTCGCGTTCACCCTGCAGCACGTGTATGGTCACCGCGTTCTGGTTGTCGTCGGCGGTGGAGAACACCTGCGAAGCCTTGGTCGGGATGGTGGTGTTCTTCTTGATCAACTTGGTCATCACGCCGCCCATGGTCTCGATACCCAAGCTGAGCGGGGTCACGTCGAGCAGCAGCACGTCCTTTACTTCGCCCTGCAACACACCACCCTGGATCGCCGCGCCGACTGCCACGGCTTCGTCCGGGTTGACGTCCTTGCGCGCTTCCTTGCCGAAGAATTCCTTGACCTTTTCCTGCACCAGCGGCATGCGGGTCTGGCCGCCGACCAGGATCACGTCGGTGATGTCGGATGCGGAAACACCCGCATCCTTCATCGCGATCTTGCACGGTTCGATGGTGCGCGCGATCAGGTCCTCGACCAGGCTTTCCAGCTTGGCGCGGGTGATCTTCACCGCCAGGTGTTTCGGTCCGCTGGCATCAGCGGTGATGTAGGGCAGGTTCACTTCGGTCTGCTGTGCGCTGGACAATTCGATCTTGGCTTTTTCCGCCGAATCCTTGAGGCGTTGCAGCGCCAGCACGTCCTTGCGCAGGTCGATGCCGCTTTCCTTCTTGAATTCGTCAACCAGATAGTCGATCACGCGCATGTCGAAGTCTTCGCCGCCGAGGAAGGTGTCGCCGTTGGTCGACATCACTTCGAACTGGTGCTCGCCCTCGATCTCGGCGATGTCGATGATGGAGATGTCGAAGGTGCCGCCGCCCAGGTCATACACTGCGATCTTGCGGTCGCCCTCCTGTTTGTCCAGGCCGAAAGCCAGCGCGGCTGCGGTCGGTTCGTTGATGATGCGCTTCACTTCCAGTCCGGCGATGCGACCGGCATCCTTGGTGGCCTGGCGCTGCGCATCATTGAAGTAAGCCGGAACGGTGATCACCGCTTCGGTTACGGACTCGCCCAGATAATCT
Organism: Burkholderiales bacterium; assembly: GCA_038203435.1. GTDB lineage: Bacteria > Pseudomonadota > Gammaproteobacteria > Burkholderiales > Gallionellaceae > Gallionella. Next base: position 2,181 of record JBBRDZ010000139.1, on the reverse strand, counting down.
TCGGCAGTCTTTTTCATCTTCATCAGTACCTGCGCGGATATCTCCGGCGCGGAGAATTCCTTGTCGCGCACTTTCACCCAGGCGTCGCCGTTCTTGGCTTTGACGATCTTGAACGGCACCATGGCGATGTCCTTCTGCACCATCTTTTCGTCGAAACGGCGACCGATCAGGCGCTTCACGCCATACAGGGTGTTGGTCGGATTGGTCACGGCCTGGCGTTTGGCGGGCGCACCCACCAGTACTTCACCATCTTCCATATAGGCGACGATGGAAGGGGTGGTGCGCGTGCCTTCCGCATTCTCGATCACCTTGGTCTTGCCGTTTTCCATGATGGCCACGCAGGAGTTGGTCGTGCCCAGGTCGATACCGATGATTTTTCCCATGATGAATCCTTTCCGTTAAATTGGCTTTCAGTTGTATGCTTGAAAATCTAATATTGTTGTTGCTCGCCGCTTAACATAGGGGCGGTACTGCTTATTTCAAGTGATTACCCCGGCATTAACTGTAGGAGCGGGTCATGCCCGCGATTATTTCGATTGTCGCGGGCATGGCCCGCTCCTACATATCCTGTAATGTTGGGGGCTTATTCCTTCGCCTTCGCCACCATCACCATGGCCGGGCGCAGTACCCGGTCGTTCAGCGCATAGCCCTTTTGCATCACGCTGACCACGGTGTTGGCGGGCTGGTCGCTGTCCAGCATAGCGATGGCCTGGTGCTTATGTGCATCGAACTTTTCGCCGACCGGGTTGATCTCGCTGATGTTGAATTTGTCGAAAATTCCGGTCAGTTGCTTGAGCGTCAGTTCCATACCGCTCTTGAAGCTCTCCACCGTCGCGGTTTCCACCGTCAGGCCGGCCTCCAGGCTGTCCTTCACCGCCAGCATCTCGTTGGAGAAGCGCTCCACGGCGAACTTGTGTGCCTTGCTCACGTCCTCGATCGCGCGGCGTCGGATATTCTCACCCTCGGCCTTGGCGTACATCCACGCGTCATAATGTTCCTGGGCCTTGCGCTCGGCTTCCTTGAGCATGTCTTCGATGCTGGGCATGGCATCGGTGCTGCTGGCTTGCTGTGCTTCGGTCTGCAGATTGGCTTCGCTGTTGTTTTCGTTCTGTTCCATGCTGTTCTCCAAATTTCAACCCGCTATGTATGGGGGCCAAAAAGCCCAATTCAAGATTAAGCGCAAAATATAATTGGATTTTAGGGATTTTAGGGTCATAGCAGGATTTGGGATTTAAGGGTCAGGTCTTGCCTTTCGTGGGATTTAAGGATTTTAGGGTCAGGTCTTGCCTTTTGCCTTTCCTCCCGATTTTGTGATACATTTTTCGAATGTCCAGGCCACTAAGAATCGAATTTGCCGGAGCACTCTACCATGTCACCTCACGGGGAGACGGGCAGGAGGATATTTTTCGGGACGACAGCGACCGCGAATTATTTCTTGAAGTGTTCGCAGAAGTCAGCGAGCGATTCAACTGGACGGTGCACAGTTACTGCCTGATGGGCAATCACTACCATCTGCTGCTGGAAACGCCAGACGGCAACCTTTCCAATGGAATGCGTCATATGAATGGCGTCTACACCCAGCGCATCAACCGCAAACACAAACGGGTTGGGCACGTTTTTCAGGGGCGCTACAAAGCCATCATCGTCCAAAAGCAAAACTACCTGCTCGAACTTGCCCGCTACATCGTCCTCAATCCGGTGAGGGCGCGCATGGTGCGCAGCGCCAAAGACTGGACATGGAGCAGCTACCGCGCTACCGCAGCAATGGCGGACACCCCAACGTGGCTGACGACCGACTGGATACTCTCCTCATTCTCCGACAAGAGGAAAGAGGCCATCGAACGCTACAAAAAATTTGTAGCGGAAGGAAAAAACCAGCCCACACTGTGGGAACAACTCAAAAATCAAATCTACCTTGGCACCGATGCCTTCGTCGAAAAAATGCAGTCCAAAAAATCAGCCAAAGATGGCCTGAGCGAAATCCCGTTGGGTCAGCGTCGGGCAATGGTGAAACCATTGGCACATTACGCGGCGCGCAGCGGCGAAAGAGACAAAGCGATTGCCCTGGCATATGATAGCGGCGGCTATGGCATGAAAGAAATCGGTGAACACTTCGGGCTGCATTATTCGCGGGTGAGCCGGATCATCCGCAACCAGCGCAAGGTAAATGACCAAAGCTGA
>JBBRDZ010000138.1:0-6132 GCA_038203435.1 Burkholderiales bacterium | reverse complement strand
TGCGGCGATGAAGGATCGCGATGTTGACTTGATCCTGGTCGTGGGTTCCAATCTGAGTGAGTGGACCAGCAACGGCTGGAGTGAAGCGGTGTTGAACAACCGTCTGGTGCATGTCGATTCCTGTGAAGCACACTTGGCCCGTTCGCCGATGGCGCGATTGCATGTGCGCGGTGGTATTCGTCCGGTGTTCGAACGGCTGCTGCGGACGCTGCGCAGGGAAGGTCCGGAAGAAATCGATGTGGGCGAGAAGCGAAGATTCAAGAAAGCCTTGGCTAACGATCCGTTCAAACCCGCATCTGTCGATGCACCCATCAAACCACAGTATCTGATGCGTGAGCTTGGCTGGCGTTGCCCGCCTGATACTTGTTTCCTGACCGACTCAGGTAACAGCACGACATGGGCGATCCATCATTTGGCCATGTACGATCACAAACCCAGCAGGGGAGGCTGGATGCGCGTCACGATGAATTTCGCCCCGATGGGCTGGGCCATCGGCGGCGCGGTCGGGACCGCACTGGCCAATCGTTCGGTCCCGGTGGTGTGCATCACCGGGGACGGCAGTCTGCTGATGAATGGTCAGGAAATGTCCGTGGCGCAGACCGAGGGCCTCACCGTGCTGTTCGTGATACTCAACGACGCGGCGCTGGGCATGGTGAAGTTCGGTCAGATTCTGGCCGGCGCCGAACAGGTCGGTTACGAATTGCCGATGGTAGATTTTCAGATGATGGCCAGGTCCATGGGCATCCCCGGTCATGTGATACGCACCGCACAGGATTTTGAAAGCCTGGATTTGGATGCGATTCTGCGACACCCGGGTCCGACTGTACTGGATGTACGTGTTGACAGAGAAGAAGCGCCGCCCATGGAATTGCGGTTAAGAACGTTGGGGTCGGTGAGATAACATGGAAGCTCAATTTTAAGAAGAAGGTTAAAACTATGCAAAAACTTGCAGGCAAGACGGCACTGATTACAGGTGGTAACAGCGGTATCGGTTTGGCCACCGCCAAGCTATTTCGTGAACAGGGCGCGCGCCTTATTATTACAGGGAGAGACACGGCAAGTCTGGCCCAGGCCAGAAGCATATTGGGAGATGATGTCCTCGCCATTCAAAGCGATGTCGGCAAGACGGCCGATATCGAGTCGCTGATGCAACAAGTGCAGAAACAATTCGGGCAACTGGATATTCTGTTCGTTAATGCAGGTATCGCCAAAGCGGTTCCATTTGAATTCGTCAGCGAAGAACTATTTGACGACATGGTGACGATAAACTTGAAGGGAGCTTTTTTTACAATTCAGAAAGCGCTGCCACTATTTGCAAAGAATGCCTCCGTCATCGTAACCACCTCGATAACCAATCAGATGGGAAGTCCAAATGTAAGTGTTTATGGCGCTTGTAAAGCTGCGCTTCGTTCATTGGTACAAACGCTCGGATTGGAATTGGTCGGACGAGGAATCCGAATCAATGCCATCAGCCCCGGGCCGATCGACACCCCCATGTTTGGCAAGTTCGGTTTGCCGGACGAAGTTGTACAAGGGATCAAGGCCGATATGATGAACAAGTCGCCGATCAAACGTTTTGGTGCGCCGGAAGAAGTCGCCAAAGTGGCACTCTTTCTGGCCTCTGAAGATTCTTCCTATATCGTCGGCGACGAAATCGTTGTTGACGGTGGCATGAGCTTGCTCTAGCCGCATTTATCCGTGATTGCTAAATGAGCGACGAACGCACCGAATATATCCATACCCGAATATGGCAGGAGGATGCTGAACAAGACAACGCGTTCGCAGCACTGTCCTGCCACTGCCACGGCTATGATGTATATGGTGACCTGCTCGTCCATGCAAGCTGGATCGAGTATTTATTTTTGTTGTTTCGCGGTGAAGCCCCGACATCGCAGCAGGCCAAGTTGCTGGAAGGTTTGGCGATCGCGCTGGCAAATCCGGGGCCGCGTGATGCGGCGGTACATGCCGCGATGTGCGGCGGAGTAGGTGGCTCGACCTCAGCATCCTGTTTGATGGCTGCGCTGGCGGTGGGTGCAGGCGCATCCGGCGGTGCGCGGGAAGTGTACATCGCGATGGAAGACTGGGTAACGCGCGGCAACGAATTGTCTTTGTGGCAAAGTGGATTGGCAGTGAAGCCTGTGGATGATCCTGCGGATGTCTGGCCCGTGCCCGGTCATCCGGCTGGTTTTGACCCATACGGCGTGCGTTGCACAACACCTGTGCTGCAAACCTTGGCACATCTTGCGAGTCTGGGTTGCGGTTCGTCTCTGATTTGGTTGCAAGCCAACCGGCCGCTACTTGAATCTGCTGCCGTTTTGCCGCTTGCGATGCCCGGCGTGGCAGCGGCGGCGCTGCGCGATTTGGGGTGCACGCCGGAACAAGGGGAAATGCTATTCCTTTTGCTGCGCCTGCCGGGTGCCGCGGTGCATGCGCTTGAGCAAAAAGAGTACGGCCACAAGAATTTCCCTTTTTTCCGCATCGAACTGGAAAATGATCCTGGCCCTATGCAGGAGGTGGAAAGTCGCACTGGAGAAAATACATGAACGGACCGCAATTGCTGGAAGAACATGTCGGACGGTTGGTTACAAGCATGGGAGCATTTTTTCCGGGCGAGCGTACTGTGTTTCGCGGTCACAATCTGCATACTTCCCTTAAGGACATGGACTGGCTGGAGATTTATACGTTCGGCATCACCGGCCGTCGTTTTACCCCGCAACAGATGAAGGTTCTGCACGCTTTATGGACCTACACCAGTTATCCCGACGCGCGGCTTTGGAACAACCGTGTTGCTGCGTTGGCGGGAACGGCGCGTAGCACCACTCCTCTCGGCCTGGGTGCAGCGCTTGCTATTTCCGAGGCAGGGATATATGGAGGTATTGTAGAGCTGCGTGCTAGCGAATTCATAACCCGTGCCAAAATCTTGGTGGATGGTGGTGCAGATCTGAATGAAATAGTGCGCATAGAGCTCAAGTTGCAGCGTAGCATTGGCGGTTATGGGCGGCCGCTTGTTTCTGGAGACGAACGCATTCCCCCGTTGATGGTGCTGGTGCGCCAGCAGGGGTTCGACAACGGGCCACATCTCAAGCTTGCATTCGAAGTTGAAAAGATTTTGCTCGCCGGACGCTGGCGCATGCGCATGAATTATGTCGGGCTCTCTTCGGCATTGTGCGCCGACCTGGGTATGTCTGCACGCGAATATTATTTTTTTGCTATCCCAGCATTTTTTGCCGGGATGCCACCTTGTTATCTGGACGCGGCTGAAAAACCGGAAGGTATGTTGTTTCCATTGCCTTGCCGCATGCTGTCATATGAGGGTGTTCCGCGCCGCCGATGGCGTGTTGCGAAACCAACTACTCAGGTTGATGAATAATTACCTCTGCTACAAGGGTCAGCATATGATATGTAAATATGGTGCAAACAGAAATGTAAAAAAGGGATCATCATGAAAAAATCTGTTGAAAAACTATTGACCATGTTACTGACATTTATTGTAACTGCCGGGGTACATGCCCAGACCGAGGAAGAAGAATTGGCGCTGGCCTACGGCGACAAATCTTTCGTCACGATCGCCAGTGGTACCAAGCAGCCGATTGCACGTGCTCCATCGGTCGCTACCGTGATCACCGCAGAAGATATTGCGGCGATCGGCGCGGCGGATATCGACGAAGTGCTGGAAACGGTACCCGGCCTGCATGTTTCGCGTTCCAGTACTGGCTACAATCCAATTTACACCATACGCGGCATCTATACTCAGTATAACCCTCAGGTATTGATGCTTGTGAACGGTATACCCATAACCGGAGTGACTTATGGTGACCGCTCATTAATCTGGGGTGGCATGCCGGTGGAGAACATCTCGCGCATCGAGGTCATACGCGGACCCGGCTCCGCGCTATATGGTGCGGACGCTTTTTCCGGCGTGATCAACATCATAACCAAGACTTCCGCCGATCAAAATGGCACTCAACTCGGTTTGCGCGTCGGCTCGTTCAATAGCCGTGATGCGTGGTTACAGTATGGAGGCCTATTGAGCGATTACAAAGTCGCTGGTTACTTGCGGGCGGGCCACACTGATGGCCAGAAGCGCATCATTGCCTCAGATGCGCAGTCATTCTTTGACTCGATTTTCGGAACCACTGCAAGCCTTGCACCGGGCCCGGTCAATGTTGGACGCGATGCTATCGACGGTCGCATCGATCTATCGCGTGATAAATGGCGATTACGCGCCGGTTTTCAGCAGCGTGACAATGTTGAGACGGGCGCAGGTGTTGCCTCAGCGCTGGATCCCCAAGGAAAAAATTTCGGTCGACGCATTTCTACCGATTTGACTTATCAAGATGCGAACTTTGCGCGTGACCTTGATTTGACTGCGCAAACCAGCTATCTGTATATCACCGAGCAATCCGACTTGACGCTTTTCCCGCCGGGAGCTAATTTTGGTTCTGGTGCTTTCCCTAACGGTGTGATCGGAAACCCCTACAAATGGGAACGCCACTTGCGCTTCAATCTGTCGGCTGTTTATTCCGGTTTACAGAAACATAAACTTCGCTTTGGCACCGGCACTCAGAATGATGACCTGTACCGTATCCAGGAAACCAAGAATTTTTCCACGCCGGCCCCTGGAGCCTTGGTGCCGCTCGGTTCGGTAATGGACGTGACCGACACTGCGCCTTTCATGCGCCCGCACAGTCGTCGTGTGAACTATGTCTATGCACAGGATGAATGGGCTTTCACACGGGATTGGTATCTGACTGCCGGCGTGCGTCAAGATCATTATTCCGACTTTGGTAATACTATCAATCCGCGCCTTGCGCTGGTATGGGAAACGGCTTACAACCTGACCAGCAAAGTGATCTACGGGCGCGCTTTCCGTCCACCTTCGTTTTCTGAGCTTTATGCAATCAATAACCCGGTGGGATTGGGCAATCCCACCCTCAAACCGGAAACCAACGAATCCTATGAGTTGGCATTTGCTTGGCAAGCGACCAGCGCACTTCAAGCGAACCTGAATCTGTTCCGTTACCAGATGAAGGATATTCTGCGTTTCGTACAAGATATAAGTACCGGCATTTCCACCGCGCAAAATTCCGGGCGGCAGCACGGCCAGGGCATGGAAGTCGAATTGGTCTGGGATGCGAGCCAAACCCTCAGGTTGTCCGGCAATTATGCGCGTCAACATTCGGTCGATGAAACGACCAACCAGGATGCGGGCAATGCACCCCGACATCATGTCTATGCTCGAGCGGACTGGCATTTCTTGCCGCGTTTGAATCTGGACACGCAACTCAACTACGTCGCAGACCGCAAACGCGAACCAGGGGACACCCGCCCACCAATTGCCGATTATCACACCGTGGACCTTACACTACGTACAAATAATCGGAACAACGATTGGAATTTGGCCTTTAAAGTGGCCAACTTGTTCAATGCAGACGTGCGTGAACCATCGCCTTCACCGGGCCTGATCCCAAACGATCTACCACTTGATCCGCGAACATGGCGCGCGGAACTGACCCACCAGCTTTGATGGATGACGCCCCGACAATTTCGCCGGGCAAGACCATAGTCATTCCGCACAAGTCGGCTGCCGGTTTGTTGCTTGGGGTGACGGGCGCAGTTCTGCTGTTCCTTTCAATATGCGTTGGCATTCCTCTGGCAAGAGCAGATACCGGTCAACCTATTGCTGTGATCTTTCCCGATATCGGCGAGCCCTATCGCGAGATATTCGATCAAATCATCGAAGGTGTCGAAGCCAAGGTTGGTACCCCGACAGCGAACTATCCGATCAAGTCCACGATGGACATCGCCGAGCTGAAGGTCAGCCTGCTACGCCAGAAAGCCCAAGTGTTAATCGCGCTTGGTCGGCAGGGGATGAAGACGGCGAATGAACTGGGAGCTGATTTCAAGGTGATCGTAGGCGGTGTGTTGACGGTGCCGGAAAGCGATACATCAGGGCAATCGGTGATCAGTCTGACTCCGGATCCGGCTTTGTTGTTCGCGCAGATGAAGTCATTAAAGCCGACGCTGAAGCGGGTGTTCGTCGTTTATGATCCCACCATCAATTCCTGGCTGCTGAAACTGGCGAAGGACTCCGCTGTTGACCAGGGGTTGGAACTGGTGACATATGAAGCA
>JBBRDZ010000137.1:0-6219 GCA_038203435.1 Burkholderiales bacterium | reverse complement strand
GGTCGGGGTCGGGGTGGTTGCGGTGCGCGTGCCAGGTGGAGCGCAGCGGGATGCAACGTTGTGCGTCATATTGCTGATAGGCGCGGAAGATCTCTGCCGCAGCCAGGTCGGGGTGATAGTTCAGGGCGAACAGCAGGTTGTAATAGGCATCGGTATATGTTGGCTTTAACTGCAGTGCCCGACGGTAGCAGCTTACCGCATCGTCAAGTTGTCCCAGCAAAGTATAGGTATTGCCCAGGTTGTAATGCGCTTCTGCATAATCGGGTTTGATCTGCAAGGCACGCGAATAACTTGCTGCAGCTTCATCATATTGGCCAAGATCACCAAGCGCATTACCCAGGTTGTTGTGTGCCTTGAAATAGTCCGGCTTGAGTTTTACCGCCCTGCGTAAATTGACAATGGCCTCAGCGGACAATCCCAACTCTTTTTGTGCGAGACCCAGGTTGTTGAGCGATCTGACATCATCGGGCTTGATACCCAGTGCGCGGCGGCAACTGCTCACCGCTTCATCGAACCTGCCCAGCCCGGTCAGAACGATGCCGAGATTGCTGAATGCATCGGCATCGTCCGGCAGGAGTTCGGTTGCCCTTTGTAACGCTGACCGGGCATCTTTGCCCTGCATATACAGCGATTCACCCAATAACTTCCAGGCGTAACCCCAGTTTGGGTAGTGGCCAAGCAGCCGGCGCGTGAGGTTTTCCAGTTCGGCATGGCGCCCGGTATTGGATAATGAGGCAAGCTGGTTTAATTCCTCGGCTGTTGGTTTAGGGATGAGAACAGGCGCCTTCTTTAGGCAACAATTCTTGTATTTCTTTCCGCTGCCACAACTGCATGGATCGTTTTTCCCTGGTTGCATGCACATCATCCTCTGAAAATTACTGCGTGGCGTTGGCTTAAATATCGCAATAATGAAATTGATGGAGGTTCAACGCCGAAATCGGCCACGGGACGATAGCTCGAAACAAACTGGGTGATCGGGGGAATCTCCGGACGTACTATGTCAGGCGCTTCAAGTATCCGTCAGGTGCCACAGTGATCGCCAGTTTGTTCTGGATGCGCTTGTCTATCGCGAATTCGGGATGTGACTTGAGGTATTCCCGTGCCGCCGTTTTGGGATTATTGCCGGGGCCCCATGGACGATCGCCTGACAATTCCTTGGGCATATCTTCCACGATGGTATCAAACACCACGCAGTAACTCCCGACCGTGGTCAGCGGCGCATAAGCCTCCAGCTCGGCAAGCACGTGTTCATGCGTGTGGTTGGAATCCAGGCAAACAATGATGCGTTTTTTGCTTTTTGCCTTTGCGACGACCTGTGCAACGATTTCCGGGGCCAGGCTTGACCCCTCTATCATGCTGATGCGCTTATACATGGGATGTTCTTCTATGGCTTTGCGATTATGCGGGCGTATGTCGATGTCGATACCGAGTACCTCACCCTCGTTGCCGGTGCAGGAGGCAACCAGTTCCAGCATGGAGGCGGAAAAGATGAGTGAGCCGCCATGTGCGATTCCCGTTTCGATGATCAGGTCGGGCTTGACCGACCAGATGATCTCCTGCATCGCGATCATGTCCTGGGGGTATTGGATAATCGGCCTGCCCAGCCAGGAGAAATTGTAGGAATATTTTGGTAACAGCGAGGTCTTCATGAATTGATGTGCACTGGAGATCAACTCCTTGTTGCTGCCCATTGCTTCAATCCTCTCGTCCACTTCTTTTTCAAAGCTCATGCTGATCCACCCTTATATAGTTAAACTGGTTGTTTGATAACGAGACGATTTCTTGCAGATAGTTGGAATTCATGATGAAAAGATTGTCTCCCTTGGCCAACATTTTCATTCCGTCATCCGGAGACGAGATCTTCAAACCACTATTCGCCATGAACCGGTTTTGCTTGGCTGGATTGATGTCGATGATGACGTCTATATTGACCCCGGCACGCTGCATGTAGAGTGCGAATATCACCCCTTTGGAAGCACCCCCCCAGATGGCATTCCGCTTTCCCCTGGCGATGTCAGCCATGCGGGCGATGTCAGACAGGAAGCGCGCTGGAAACACGAACTGATCGTTCCGTTCCAGCCGGGGACTTTTCAAGGTGGACAGATCAGCGACTATATACAGATATTGACCGCCAAAAACATGTCCGCTCTCGTGGATCTTGCCGAACATCTGGTGAAAGTCCGCGAGGCGGAAATAATTGACGTGCTCGTAAAATATATCGAACCATGCCCGGTGTTCGCAGATCCAGTCCAGGCAGGGTACCTCGATGTAGATCAACCCTCGTCCGCCATTTGCTTGCGCAATCGCGGCGAGAAAGGCCAGCGGGTCAGGTATGTGTTCCAGGACGTGGCGCAGAATGATACCTGCTGCGGACAATCCCAGACTGGCCTCAAAATGGGCCTTGATCACCCTGGGATTGTCGCCTTCATAAGCCGGGTCGATCCCGGTTATCTCGAATCCGGCCTGGTGCAGGTATTCCAGAAAATAACCCTTACCGCAACCCACCTCGATAAGCGGCTTGCCGGAAAATTGCCGCTCGATGATCGTTTTCACTTCTTCCAGATGCCGTTGAAACACGCTTGAACAGGCTTGTTCATTCTGATAATCGGCATCGTATTCGAGCAAACTACCGTCAAACGCTGCGTTGAATACCAGTCCGGTCTCCATGTCTTGAACCAATCTTACATTGCCCCTGGGGCAGGCCAGTGCGGCCGCACGATCGGGGAACATCTTGTTCTGGAAGACAGGCAGCCCTTCTACTTTAAACAGTTCGCGATGCTTCATTGCTGCTCCGGTATCGCATTCAAACGTTCGGCATCGCCCCAGAATGCCATGGGTTCATAATCGGGATAAGGATAATAGCCAAGGTTAAGCTCGATTGGCCAACCGTTGTCCCTGATCCACTGTTCCACCAATCTGCGAACCGAAACCGGTTTACCGGAACAAATGTTGACGGTTCCAAAATCTTGCCGCGCCAATGCCAACTGTACAATCTTTCGGGCGACTTCTGCTACATGCAGATAGTCGCGCAATTGTTCTCCGCCGGACATGTTGAATATCTTGTCCCCGCGCAATACCGCTTCTTGTAGTTTCGGATACAACGACGTGCCGGGCTGGCCTGCGCCATACATATAGAACAGCCGCGACCAGGTCAGATTGAAATCACCGGACGATTTCAGATATTCAAGTTGTTGGCGCAATGCATCTTTCGCATACCCGTAAGGATTGTCGGGTTTGGCGGGCATGACTTCCGAAAGCGGGCCGGATTGCAGGCCATATTCGAAACAGGTGCCGGTAACCAACAACGAGGATAATCCCGCCTCTACCAGTTGCTTGAGAAAAAAATATTGTCGCGGCAACTCGGATTCATAGTGATGCAGCGATCTGTAATTCGGTAAGCCTTCCCAGGCCAGGTGGATCAAGACATCCGGGCTGCCCAGTTGCGTGAAGCAATCCGGGGCGGGATGGGCGATATCCATTTCTGCGATGCGAACTTGTTTGCTGACTCCATTTAAGCGGCGGACGTCACGTGTCACGGCGACGATCTCCACCTCGCGTTGCAGCAATGCATCAAGTACATGTCTGCCGATAAAGCCACTGGCACCGGTCACTGCGACCTTCATGAAAGCATATCCTTGATGCCGGTGAAATCGTCTGTCAGGAACGGATGCCGTGCATCGCGTTCGGACAAGTCGGAGATAGGAAGAGGCCAGGCGATGGCGAGTTTAGCGTCTGTCACGTTGAGTGCATCTTCGGCTGTCTGTGAATAAGGTGCCGTGCTCAGATAGATCAATTCACATCCCTCGGACAGCGATTGAAATGCATGGGCAAATCCTTCCGGGATAATCAGGCTTCGTTGATTCGCGGCGGAGAGTATTTCGCCATGCCATTGCAAAAATGTAGGTGAGCCGGATCTCAGATCCACGGCCACATCGAATATCTCGCCCTGTACACAACTCACGATCTTGCTTTCGGCGTAGGGTGGATATTGGAAATGTAAACCGCGCACCGTGCCGGTCTGAACTGTGAAACTCTGGTTGATTTGCGCAATGGGCTTGGTCAGCCCGGCCTCGCGAAACTCCTCCGCGCAGAAGAAGCGTGAAAAAAAGCCACGATGGTCCTTGATCGCCTTGCGCTGCACCAGCGTCAGGTTGTTGATCGGTGTGTGAATGAAATCAAAGCGTGACATGGAAGTCCATCAGGTGTCCTGCGTTATTGATTGATATCCGGAAATCTGCGCCAGGGTGATTGCGCGCATGTCTTCACACCTGCGCCACGCTTCATGCCATTCCAGGGTTTTTTGCAATGCTTGTTGCAATTGCCAGCGCGGCCGCCATTTCAACAGATGGTGCGCCTTGCTGCTGTCCAGTTTGAGGCAGTGCGCCTCATGTGGATGCGGTGCTTCGTCGCATTGCCAGTTCACACCACTGCGCATCTCAGCCAATTGTTCGACGATCCATTGTACCGGGCGGGCATCCTGGTCCGCAGGCCCGAAATTCCATGCTTCGGCGAAACTGGCACCGTCCGAATATAGGCGTTCTGCCAGCATCAGATACCCGGACAACGGTTCGAGTACGTGTTGCCAGGGTCGCGTGGCGTTCGGGGAGCGTATCTTCAAGGTCTCGTCCGCATCGATGGCGCGCAGGAAATCAGGTATCAGTCGATCATTCGCCCAATCGCCGCCACCGATCACGTTGCCAGCCCTTGCGCTGGCCAAAGCGACACCGGCAGCCTCAAGGAAGGACCTCCGGTAGGCAGCGGTCACCAATTCTGCGCAGCCTTTGCTGCTTGAATAGGGATCAAACCCACCCATCGCTTCATTTTCCCGATATCCCCAGGCCCATTCGCGATTCTCATAGCATTTGTCGGTAGTAACGTTCACCACCGCTTTCACGCTGGCTGTGGCGCGAATCGCTTCGAGCAGATGCACGGTTCCCATCACATTCACTGCGTAAGTTTCTGCAGGATGCGCATAAGAGTAGCGTACCAGTGGTTGGGCGGCCAAATGAAACACCAGGTCGGGCTTCGCTGCGTGCAGGGCCAGGCGTAGTTTGTCCGCATCGCGGATGTCAGCGATAGTGCTGCTTGCCATGCCTTTTTCTATTGCAGCCACCGAAAAAAGATTGGGCTCGGTCGGGGGGCTGAGCGCGTAACCGTGTACTTCCGCACCCATGGCTTGCAGCCACAGCGACAGCCAGCCGCCTTTGAAACCGGTATGCCCGGTTACGAACACGCGCTTGCCGCGCCAAAATCCCGTATTCAATCCCAGACCTTCCATGGGGCGCTGCCACTCTGCCACAGCTCATTCAGGTGATTTTTATCCCGCAAGGTATCCATCGGCTGCCAGAATCCGTCGTGTTCGAAAGCCATCAGGTTGCCCTCTGCAGAAAGCCGGCTCAACGGTTCACTCTCCCAGGGCATCGCATCATCGCTGATATAGTCCAGGCACGACGGCGCCAGGACAAAAAATCCGCCATTGATCCAACCGCCATCGCCCTGGGGTTTTTCAATAAAACCCCGCACCGAGCTGCCATCCATCTTGAGCACGCCATATCGTCCGGGCGGCTGGACCGCAGTCACGGTTGCAGGCTTGCCATGCTGCCGGTGGAATTTCACCAGTGCTGATATATCGACATTTGCAACACCATCGCCATAGGTGAAACAAAATGCGTCGTCATTTTTCACGTATTGTTTGACCCGTTTCAGTCGTCCGCCGGTCATGGTGTCGTCGCCGGTGTCGACTAGCGTTACCCGCCATGGTTCGGCATGCTGGTGGTGCACCTCCATTTTGTTGTTCTGCATGTCGAAGGTCACGTCCGACATATGCAAAAAATAGTTGGCAAAGTATTCCTTGATGATGTAGCCCTTGTAACCGCAGCACACCACAAAATCATTGATGCCGTGGGCGGAATATATTTTCATGATATGCCAAAGGACCGGTCGCCCACCGATCTCTATCATCGGCTTGGGCCGCAACACCGTTTCTTCGCTGATCCGGGTTCCCAACCCGCCCGCAAGAATAATCGCTTTCATGGGCTTTCCCCTTGGTTCGTTGCTGATCTTCATTAGTCGTGGTTTGTACACCACAAGCGCCACATCTGTCGATATGCGTCTTCGATTTTACGTGCGAACGCGACTTCGTCGAACAGCGGGCTGCTTTGTAACTGGCTCCTCATGCCGGCCCGCAAGTCAGCCAGCCGCTGGGTGTCTGAAGCGAGG
>JBBRDZ010000136.1:0-6272 GCA_038203435.1 Burkholderiales bacterium | reverse complement strand
AGATGGTGTTTCAAGATCCCTATGCATCGCTCAACCCGAAAATGCGCGTCGCTGAAATCCTGGAGGAGGGTATGACCGCGCTGGATATTGCTGGAAACAGTACGATGCGGCAGGCCCACATAGACACTTTGCTCGAACAGGTTGGGCTTGCGCTGGATTCCAAGTGGCGCTATCCGCACGAGTTTTCAGGTGGGCAACGACAACGCATCGCAATCGCGCGTGCGCTGGCTGTGTCGCCGCAACTGTTGATCTGTGATGAGCCGACCAGTGCGCTGGATGTTTCCGTACAAGCGCAGATACTGAATTTGCTGAAATCCTTGCAGCAGGAATTGAACTTGAGTTATCTGTTCATCACCCACAACCTGGCCGTCGTGGAATATCTCGCGCACGAGGTGTGCGTGATGTATCTCGGGCGTATCGTTGAACACGGTACGGCGCAAGAAGTGTTGGGCGCGCCCAAGCATCCCTATACCCAGGCACTACTGTCGGCAGTACCGCGTATCTACGGGCCGGGGCGGGAACGAATCAGGCTGGAGGGAGATTTGCCCTCGCCAGCCGATCCCCCGCAGGGTTGTCATTTTGCGCCGCGTTGCTCGCATGCGATGGTGCAATGTCGGCGGAACTATCCGCCACAATCATCAATCACTTCATCGCATAGCGTAAACTGTTATTTATATGAATAGCGCTGTTGACGGATCAACTCGGCAGGTTTAAAATATTATCAATTGGTGCCAATGTAGATTCAGGTGAAATTTCAACAGGATTTCCAACTTTAAGGAGCGAATCATGAGTATCAAATTAGCGGGTACAGAAAGCGAAGTCAGTAAAGAAAAATTGATGCAGGATTTTCGTCTGGTTGTCACGGATACCGAGGAGTTGTTGCGCGCAACGGCAGGCGTCGCGGGCGAGAAAGTCACCGCGGCGCGTGAGCGTATCCAGGAAAATCTGGCGGCTGCCAAGGCGCGCTTGTCTAATGCCGAGGACGCTATTATCAGCAAAACCAAAGAAGCTGCAAAAGTGACTGATGTATATGTGCATGAGAATCCCTGGAAGGCGGTCGGGATCGGTGCCGTGGTCGGCGTGATAGCTGGGATGTTGATTGGTCGCGGTCGCTAGGCCATCATGTCGGAGGGAAGCTCGGGGTTGATGGGGTCCGTCAAACGACTGACATCGACCCTGATATCCATCGTCGCGACGCGACTTGAATTGCTGGCAAACGAATTGCAGGCAGAGCGTCTCCATCTGGTGCAGATGGCTGTACTGTCTTTGCTGGCATTGTTCAGTTTTGGTATGGGGTTGCTGTTGCTGACAGCGCTGATCGTGGTGCTGTTCTGGGACTACCGTATCACCGTGTTGGCAGGGCTGTGTGTGCTGTTCTTTGCGCTTGGCAGCGCGATGATGTTGCTGTTGCGCAACAAGGTCAGTGCCAAACCAAAATTATTTTCCGCCAGTATCGCCGAATTGACCAAGGACAAGGACCATCTGGGCGAAGGTCATGAGTAATAGCATGGTTGAACTGATGCATTCCCGTGCGGGCTTGCTGGCTGAAATTGCCAAGCAGCGCGAACAGCTATCCGGTATTCAGGCGGAATGGCAGACGCGACTGTTGTTGGTCGATCGAGGTGTGTCTGTATTGGAGTACCTGCGCAGGCATCCTTTGGTGGTCGGCGGAGTCGCTGCGATCCTGGCGGCTCGGCGCCGAAACCTGGCCAGGTTACTGTCGGGGGTGTGGTTGGCGTGGAAGGGTTATCGAGAGTTGACAGTCATGACGGCGAAGCAGTCCGCGAATAGCTGATTCATGCCTTTAAAATACGTTGGACATTTTTCCGTATGAAGGTTTGCTTGCCGCTTGTCCGACAGCGATGACCTGACCGACGCGGATTATCTTTAAGGGTCCATTCCATTGTTTCAGTTTCGCGATGCTGACGTGATAACGGCGCGCCAAACTCCCCAGTGTGTCACCCCTGCGTACTTTATGCCTGACGGCTCGGCCACGGTCGTCGGCGGCAAGTTGCATGTTGAAGGCTTCGAATTGGTTGTCTGTTTCTTCGCCGTTCAGTGGCACCAGCAGAGTTTGTCCAGTGCTGATATTGCCGCGCGCAGTAAGGCCATTGACAGACTTAAGGTTTTCCAGCGTGAGTCCAAAGCGCGGCGCAAGTTTGTCGAGACGCTCGCCCTTCTTGGGTTGGTATGATTGCCAACTGACTAAAGGTTTGTCATAGTTCTCCAGATTGGCACGGAATGTCCCGATTTTATCGATGGGCAACAGTATCTGATCTTTCTCGTCATGCAATATCACCGGGCGGTTATGCGCGGGATTGAGTGCAACGAACTCTTCTTCCGATATATCAGCCAATTGGGCGGCCAGCTTTACATCAATGTGTTGCGAAGTGGCGATTGCGGCAAAATAGGGTGCATTGGGGATATCATCCAGTGGCAGTGAAAACTTGGCGGGGTTGGCAATGATATTCTTTATGGCCAGCAGTTTTGGCACGTAATTGCGCGTCTCGCGCAGTAATTTCAGACTCGCATAATTGACCGGCAATCCGCGCTTGCGATTGTGTGCCTGTGCGCGTTGTACGGCGCCCTCACCACAGTTGTAAGCGGCAAGCGCCAGATCCCATTCGCCGAACATGTCGTGCAGTTTTTGCAAGTAATCCAGCGCTCCATTGGTGGCGCTGATTACATCGCGCCGACCGTCGTACCACCAGTTCTGTTCCATGCCGAATATCTTGCCGGTGGACGGCATGAATTGCCATATTCCGGAAGCACGGCTTCTGGAATATGCACCGGGATTAAATGCGCTCTCTATCATCGGCAACAGTGCAATTTCGCTCGGCATGCCACGACGTTCGACTTCTTCGGTGATGTAGTACAGGTAACGGCGCGCCCGATCAGTCATGCGTGCAAAGTATTCGGGATGATTCACATACCATTTTTCGTGCTTGGCGACCAATGGGGTATATGTCTCCTGCATGGTAAAACCGTTGCGTATGCGTTCCCACAGATCTTGAGTGACCGGTTCCGTTGGCGACGATTTTTGAACCGAGGGCGCTTGGGGCAGGAGCTCCATCTTGATATTGCGTGCTGAATATAGAAACTCCGGCTCCGTTACAGGCGTCCCGTCAAGCTTTAGCGGGGACAGCACCGTGGCAGAAACTGGCGTGTTGAGTGCGAGTGATTCTTCCGCGCACACGATAGCCGGCAAACAACATGCCGCAAGCAAAGCCGAAAAAATAAGCCGAATCAAAGGCACGTGAAATATTCCTGAAGTAAAAGCTGGCTCAATGGTAGTCGAAGCATCGCGCCAAGGTCAATTGAAATGTCAGGTTGAGGACAAAAGGTGTCAGACAGGGGATGGAAGGTAGGGGTTTTGTGGAAAATCCCGCCCAATACAGAATATGCGGGGTAGAGTTTGTTGTGGAGATTTTCCGAAAGCATTGTTCGTATGGGATACATCGTTCACGCGTCGCGCCCAATGCCGAGTAGCGCCACGCCATAACAACGCGGACTCAACCGGCTATGTCGGCCAGTCAATTTGCCGCGTTGTGTCCATTGCAGAGTTCAGCGTATCGCATCCTTCAGTTGCGCCAATATGGCCGGGTTCTCCAGTGTAGAGACATCCTGGCTGATCTCCTCTCCGTTGGCGATGGCACGAAGCAGTCGGCGCATTATCTTTCCGGAGCGGGTCTTGGGCAGATTGTCACCAAAGCGAATTTCATCCGGTTTGGCAATCGGCCCGATGGTCTTGCTTACCCAGTTGCGTAGTTCCTCGGCGATCACCTTGGCCTTGGCCGCATCAGCTGGGCGCGAACCCTTCAGCACGACATAGGCAACAATGGCTTCACCCTTGATATCATGCGGTTTGCCAACCACGGCGGCTTCGGCCACCAACGGGTTTGCGACAAGTGCGGATTCGATCTCCATCGTGCCCAGTCGGTGCCCGGATACTTTCAGTACATCATCTATACGACCCATGATCCAGAAATAGCCGTCATCGTCGCGATGGGCGGAGTCTCCTGCCAGATAGTAACCGCGCATTTCTTCCGGGAAGTAGGATTTTTTGTAGCGCTCCGGGTCACCCCAGATAGCGCGGATTTGCGAGGGAAACGGGCGTGTGATGACCAGAAATCCGCCATGTTGGTCATGCACTTCATCGCCGGCTTCGTTGACGATGGTGGCCATGATGCCGGGCAAAGGCAGGGTGCAGGAACCCGGCTTGGTCGGCATCGCGCCGGGCAGAGGAGCGATCATGTGACAACCGGTTTCGGTCTGCCACCAGGTATCCACGATCGGGCAGCGTCCTTGCCCGACGGTGTTGTAGTACCACATCCAGGCCTCCGGATTGATCGGCTCACCGACTGTACCAAGCAGGCGCAGCGATGAAAGGTCATATTGCTTGGGCAATGCGCCGCCCAGTTTGATCAGCGAGCGGATGGCAGTCGGGGCAGTATAGAATGTGGTGACCTTGTGGTCCTGGATCATTTTCCAGAATCGGCCTGCATCCGGGTATGTCGGTATGCTCTCGAATATCACCTGTGTGGCTCCCATCGCCAGCGGACCATAGGCAACATAACTATGACCGGTTACCCAACCCACATCGGCGGTACACCAGAAAATGTCATTGTCCTTGTAGTCAAACACCCATTTCATGGACAGCATGGCACCAAGCAGGTAACCGGCGCTGGAGTGCTGCACACCCTTTGGTCTGCCGGTGGAACCCGAAGTGTAAAGGATGAACAGCGGATGTTCGGCACCCACCCACTCGGGTTCGCAGTGAGTGGGCTGGGAATTGAACAGGTCGTGATACCAGATATCCAGACCATCGTTCCACTGCACATCGTTGCCCGCCCGGCGATAGACAATGACGCTGTGAACAAATCCGCAGCCGCCGGTGGAAAGTGCTTCATCGACGATGGGTTTCAATGGTATCAGTTTGCCGCCGCGCATTTGTGCATCGGCGGTAATGACCGCGCAAGCCTTCGCATCGGTGATGCGTTCATGCAGGCTCTTGGCGGAGAAGCCGCCGAACACCACCGAGTGGATTGCGCCGATTCGTGCACAGGCTTGCATTGCTATCACCGCTTCGATGCTCATCGGAAGATAGATGACGACGCGATCGCCCGTTTTGATGCCGCGTGATTTCAGGCCGTTGGCGAACTGGCTGACGCGGCCGTGCAATTCTCGATAACTGACTCTGCTTACCTTGCCATCGTCTGCTTCAAAAATGATGGCGATCTTATCGGGTTGACCGGCGAGATGCTTGTCGAGACAGTTGTATGAAACGTTTAACTCCCCGTCCTCGAACCATTTGTAGAATGGTGCATTACTTTCGTCTAGCGTCTTGGTAAATGGCTTTTTCCATTGCAGGGTTTCGCGTGCCAGTTTGGCCCAGAAACCGGGATAATCCTGTTCGGCAGCCCTGCACAGCGCTTGATAAGCCGGCATACCCGAAACATTGGCTTGTTTGACGAATTCGGCGGATGGCTCGAAGCTGCGTGTTTCATTCAATATCGATTCGATGTTTGACATTTCTACTCCCGGTTTACGATTGATGAAATATTTGCGAATTCTGAACGGATGAAGGTGGTTTTTTCTGTGCCGCATGCCAATACGATGAGAATTTGGTAGCCGCTATTTGATCTGTTTCGGGTTGATGGGGCCGTGTTTTCCGCTTGCACTGGTATCGACCATGATACGAATCAGTGTATCTGCTGAACTGTCGGGGTGCGTGTTGGAGAAAGTCAGTTGCCCCTCGTCTTTATAATAGGCCTCGGTGCGCTGGGTGTCGCCGCCGAAGTAAAACGGTTGATACTGCTTGCCCGTGATACGGCTGTCCGTATTGTTCGGCCGCCCGATCAGGTTTTCGACTTCTTTCAATGTCATGCCGATTTGCAACTGGGAGAATTTGCTTGCGGGGGCAGGCGTTCCGACGATCTCTCCCTTTACCAGTCCATCAGCAGACATCACCAACCGTCCGCCAACTTTGGCTGGCTTTTGGGCGGGTTTCGAAATGTTTGTTTCGGTTTTGTGTGGTGATGCACAGCCAAGCAGGAACATGATGCAAAGCGCGGCTAATGACCATGTGAAACGGTTCATACGTTAATCCCCTTAAGATACGATACTGGGATGCATAATTTAACGGCCCGGCATGACGATTGGAGACATCCATCCCTTTAAGTCGTTCTGAGCGCATGAAGAAACTGCGGAGAATTCTACTCTGAATTCGCGGTCCGATGGACTTGACTGCCCGGTGAATGTCATCATCACAC
>JBBRDZ010000135.1:0-6282 GCA_038203435.1 Burkholderiales bacterium | reverse complement strand
TTGCCCTGGCATATGATAGCGGCGGCTATGGCATGAAAGAAATCGGTGAACACTTCGGGCTGCATTATTCGCGGGTGAGCCGGATCATCCGCAACCAGCGCAAGGTAAATGACCAAAGCTGATCCAGCTACTCTTTTGAATCAAGGAGGAAGTCATGTTGATAGCAGCACCTAACGTTCCGGTGCAAGATGCGCCGGTGGCGACGATGCATGACCCTGAGCTCTCGAGCGGAGTGGGGGCAAAAGGCAAGACCTGACCCTGAGCTCCGTGACCCTGAGCTCCTCTGGTGACCCTGAGCTCCTCTGGCATATGATAGCGGCGGCTATGGCATGAAAGAAATCGGTGAACACTTCGGGCTGCATTATTCGCGGGTGAGCCGGATCATCCGCAACCAGCGCAAGGTAAATGACCAAAGCTGATCCGGCTACTCTTTTGAATCAAGGAGGAAGTCATGTTGATAACAGCACCTAACGTTCCGATGCAGGATACGCCAGCGGCGATGTTGCAGATAGATCAGCGGAGCATGTGCGGCGCCATGTGCGGACCACAGAGTGACCCTTGATGACGTGACGCGCGTGACGCGCCCAGTCTGTTTTCCCGACCAATCCTTCCAATTATTTTCAACTACGCCATGACTATCAAACAAAAAATATGGAGCATCCCCGTCATCACGATGCTGATCTTTTCTTTCGGGATGGCTGTCGTTTATAAAATATCATCCGATACGGTCGATTTGATTCAGAGTGCTGGCAAAATCAATTATCCATATATGAGCGATATTCAATTGCTTGCCGGCAGACTAAGTGTCATCCAGGGCAACTTCCTGGATACGCTGGATACGCAAGGAAAGTCAGGAATTGTCAACGCGCGCCGTAATGCTATTTATTTTCGAACCATAACGCATGATATCGCAGCGATTGCCGGAAAAACGGCCATATCCGAGGAGCTGCTGACACAGTTCAATGATTATTTCGTAGCGGCAGAGAGTGCCGCCTCCATCATTATCGGTATCAAAAAAGGGGATACGACGATTGAAATGAGGAGCATGACCGATGCATTGAATTTATTGAGAAGTACATTGCAACGAGAACAGGCAAATGCCACGCAGGCATTTGAACAAAGTCTTGACGACAGCAAGAACAACTTGGACGAAATGCTATGGATCGGTATGTTCAGCACGTTCATTGTACTGCTGGCTTTGGCCTACATTTCGTATCGTCTCATCACCTCCATCATGGCCAGCCTGGAGTATCTGCGTACAGGAGTGGAAAAAATCGCACAGGGCGATTTCACGGTTCGAATACCGAAGCAGGGGCAAGACGAGCTGGCGCTGGTGATTGACAGCTTCAACAGTATGGGAGATGAGTTGTTACTTTCCAACAATAAGCGCACCCAATACGCACGTCAGCTTGAAACCTTGAATACGGAACTGGAAAACCGCGTACTGGCGAGAACCGCTGAGCTTGCTGTCGCGCTGGAGGAGTCTCAAAAGGCCAATGCCGAGGTCGCTTATATGGCGAGTCATGACAACCTGACAGGATTGCTGAGCCGGCGGCGATTCCAGGAAGAATTCGAGCGCTGGGGAAAATATGCCTTGCGCCATGAACGTCCCGTGGCCCTGATGTTTATCGACCTTGATAACTTCAAGGCCGTCAACGATACCTACGGGCATTTGGGTGGCGATGCATACCTGCAGTCCGTGGCTGACTTGCTGAAAAATACGTTACGATCGACCGATTATGTGGGGCGCTGGGGTGGCGATGAATTCGCGGCGCTGCTTCCGGAGGCGACATCAGACGCTGCATGTCAAGTAGCCGCCAAGTTGACCAGGATTTTCGCCACGACACCCATCACGGTAGCCGGCAAGACATTGTTTGCCTCGGCGAGCATCGGCATAGCGGTGATGCCGGATCACACACGGGATATCACCGAATTAACCGCTTATGCCGATGCTGCCATGTACCAGGCCAAAGATGCCGGACGCGGTTGCTTCAGTCTGTATTCTGCCTCGGAACAAGAGATACAGCATCTCGGGGAGCAGGCGCGCTGGGCCAGCCGCATCCGGCGCGCGCTGGAGACGGACCAATTCGTCCTGTTTTATCAGCCTTTGCTGAACTTGGTTTCGGGACAGGTGACCGAATATGAAGCGCTGTTACGCATGCAGGATCAGAGCGGAGAATACATCAGCCCCGGTTTGTTTTTGGCTTCAGCGGAACGCTTTGATTTGAGCATCGCCATTGACCGCATGGTGATCAAAAAGACCGTGCACAATATCGCTGCGCTCAAGAGCCATAGTATGAAATTGAGGTTATCGCTCAATTTATCCACGCAGTTTCTTGATGATTCCGGTATGGTCGAGTATATCCGCGATATCATCAAAGTGTATGGGGTGGAGCCGGGTTATCTGTCCATCGAGATATCCGAAACGGTGGTATTGCAGAATATCGACCGGGTATGCGCCTTAAGTGCGGAGATCGCCAAGCTGGGTTGCCGGCTCATCCTGGATGACATCGGCGTCGGTTTCTCCTCTTTCCATTATCTTGCACCGCTATCGATTCGTTTGATCAAGATCCGCGGCGATCTGATCAACAACCTGCATATTGAAAATAACCGCGATTACGTGGTTTCACTTTGCAAGACATGTCATGATCTCGGTATCGAGGTCGTGGCGAAATTTGTGGAAGATTTGTCGTTGCTGGATACACTGCGTAGCGTCGGTGTGGATTATGCGCAGGGTTTTGCGGTAGGCAGACCGTTGGAGTCCATGCATATGTTGGATCAGGCGTAAGGAAGAGCAGAGGAAGAGCAGGGGGCAGGGCTCGTCTTTTTCTCCCTAACCCGCTATTGCGCGCGCCTTTCAAATCGGACTGAGCCTTAATGGATCAAAGGGGGCCTGGTTCGGAGAGGTTTTGAGATAGAAACGTTGAAGGACGCCGCATGCGATAATGCGCGCCGTTCGGATGTTGTAACGTTATGTCTACTTCCAAGAATTACTACTGGCGCATCGCCGGATTCTATTTTTTCTACTACGCCTTCGTGGGGTTGTTCGCTCCATACTGGAGCCTGTACCTGAAATCGATAGATTTCAGCGCGATCGAGATCGCCGTGCTGATGTCGATACAGCCGGTGATGCGCATGATCGCGCCCAATCTCTGGGGCTGGCTGGCCGATCATACCGGGAAACGTTTGCTGGTCGTAAAGATCGCGGCGACGTTCAGTGCGGCGAGCTACCTCGGCGTGTTCGCCACCACCAGTTTCTGGGGGGTGTTCCTGGTGCTGGGACTGATGGGGTTTTTCTGGAGCGCCTCGATGCCACTGGTCGAGGCGACCACGCTCAGCTATCTGGGCAAGCACAGCGCGCGCTACGGGCGGATTCGCTCATGGGGGTCGATCGGTTTCATCATCTCGGTGGTGGGCCTGGGCTACGCCTTCGACCATATCGCCATCGGGTGGCTGTTGTGGGCCGGTTTGATCTGCGAGCTCGGCATCCTGATCTTTGCCCGGCAGATACCGCCCACCGAAGTATTGGCACATCACACCGACCATCAGCCGGTCAGGCAGATCGTCATGCAGCCACAGGTGATCGCCTTGTTCAGCGCGTGTTTCCTGATGTCGGTCGCGCACGGGCCTTATTACACGTTTTACTCGATCTATCTGGTCGAACACGGTTACGCGAAAAGTGCGGTGGGCGGCCTGTGGGCGCTCGGCGTGATCTGCGAGATCGGGGTGTTCTTCCTGATGCCCTGGTTGCTGCGTCGCTTCGGGTTCATTCGCATCCTGATGGTCAGTTTCAGCGCCGCGATCGTGCGCTTTCTGCTGATCGGCTGGGGAGTTGATTTCCTGTCGCTGCTGCTGATCGCGCAGGTGCTGCATGCCGCCACCTTCGGCGCGTATCACGCCGCATCGTTGGGGCTGGTCCACGAATTCTTCAAAGGACGGCACCAATCCAAGGGCCAGGCCCTGTTCGGCAGTCTGACCTACGGAGCGGGCGGTATGGTGGGCGGCTTTGCCAGCGGTCCTATCTGGCAGCACTTCGGTGCCAGCGTGCTGTACTCATGCAGCGCGGCGATGGCATTGCTGGGATTGCTGCTGATCGTTTGGAAGCAAAGTATGGGACAGCACGCCTGAATCGGGCCGGGACCATCGGATTTCAGACTCTTTCTTCACAGCCCGATCTTGTATAGTAGAATCAGTCAGCTCGGGTTTGCTGAACATGCAGTTGTTCATGTGTTATTGACCGCCGGGCGAAAGCGTGCCAACAATGCGGCCATGATTCATTCTGACTTCTGGATTTGAAAGATGTCGATCAAACAAAAAATCTGGAATTTCGCAATCCTGCTGTTCGCTATCGGAATGATCGTGGTATGCGTCATCTCGTCGGATGCCTACAAATTGATCCAGCGCACCGAACTGATTCATTATCCCTATCTGAGCAAAGTACAGGCGCTCACGGACAGGCTCAATGCGATTCAGGGAGGTTTGCTGGATGCACTTGATTCACGTTCGCAGGCTTCCATCACCCGGGCGCGGGAAAATGCCGGATCGTTCCGCGAAATCACCCTCGATATGGCAGCCATCGTCGGCAAGAACAATATCTCCAAAGAGATCCTGGCCCAATTCAACGAATATTTTGTGGCCGCCGATAGTGCTGCGTCCATCATCATCGGCATCAAGAAGGGTGACGCGCGATCCGACATGGCGCGCATGACCGCTTCGTTGAATAAACTGACCAATACGTTGCAGCGCGAGCAACTGCTTGCCACGCAGACCTTTGAAGAAAGCCTGGTTGAGAGCAGGAAAGATGTCCAGCAGATGCTGATGATCAGCCTGGTGAGCGCACTGGCGGTATTTTTGACCTGGACGTTGCGTTCTGTATTCTCGTTTCTTCCGTTTTACACGCCCAGATCGTCCGAGGACAGGCGCAAGCGGCAACCTCCGGGTTGATTACTTCTTCGTCGAATGACCGCGTCTCCTGTCACCAGCGATCTGCCTTCTTTCCAGCAAGTCCGGGTACCGTTGTGCGGTATTTTTCCTGCGGTCTCCGCCACGCATGCGCCGGTCTGCGATTTGCTGTTTCCGCTCGGCTGTCTCGCTTGAAGGTAGTTCGGAGCCGGGTGTTTGCGGCGGCGTGCGTTGCAACATGCCGATATCGGCATCGTGGGCGATCACGTATTCGGCGAACGATATGTTCTTTTCCACCTCTTCCAGGTACAGATTCTGTCCGTTAAAGTGTTTCTCGACAAAACGGTAAGCACCCTGCAGGGTTTCATCCATGCGTTTCTTGGCGCTCTTGTAAAAGCCGGGCGTTTTGATTACCAGGTCTTTCGGGGAAGAGAACAGGACCTGCGGATTGCCTTGTGCATCGAGCTTCTGGGCGATGCCGGCCAGCACAAACTCTTTGTATAAACGGTCATGGCATTTTTCGAGATAACAGCGATCCGCCATCTGCGCCAATATGTCGGCCGAGGCCACCAGGTTGCCGATCGTCCTGAAGTCCGGTGAGGGGACAAGAATGCGTTCCACCGGTACTTCATAGCCGGTGAAATGCACCACTTGTGCCGCTGTATCCGCCAGCTTGCCCAGGCCGATCTGCTGCATGTACTTTTTCAACAGTTCCGCGCTGCGCGCGACATGGATCAGGGTGAATTCCGCACCCTGCCGGTCTTCCTCGCTGCCGCGCTTGCGCATATAACCGCTGTCGTGGAACAACGCCAGCAAGATGCCGAAGGTGAACAATTCCTCGCCCAGTCCGTTGCCGATCTTTTGCGAACGCTCATAGCCGTCCATCAGGCGCGCGCTGGCCAATGTCACATCCAGGATGTGCTGCAGGTCGTGATAACCGGTGTCGCACGGTGCAAACAACGGATTCTCGCCGCGATAGAGACGGGCTATGTGGTCGATCGCATCTTTCAATGTGGCGGCGTTTGCGCTGGGGAACAGATCCAGGAAGATGTGCTCCACCGCGTCTGAGACTGCGGCAGGGTCGGTCACATTGACAGTATTGGCGACGTCAAAGTTATTCAGACGAAATTTGGCAATTTTGTTCTGCATTTCGACATGCTATCACGAAGCTGTTTTCGCGATACGTCCTAAGTGTCTCCGGGATAAGCACGTGCACGAATATTGCCGCTGCGGGCTGCTGCCGTGTGTCAGGACGCGGCTGTTGTGGCATAATCACCCGCTCTCAAAATACAAGTATCAGGCAATTCGAATAACATGAACGCGCAAACTCTTTACGACAAACTCTGGAATGCCCACGTGGTGCGGCAGGAAGCCGATGGC
>JBBRDZ010000134.1:0-6309 GCA_038203435.1 Burkholderiales bacterium | reverse complement strand
GGCACCACCGGTGTCGCGCACGTGCTTGAACACATGATGTTCAAGGGCACCAAAGCCGTACCGGCCGGTGAATTCTCCAAGCACATCGCGGAAGCGGGCGGGCGCGAGAACGCCTTCACCAGCAGCGACTACACCGCCTATTTCCAGACCCTGGACAAATCCAGATTGCCGCTGGCGATAAAACTGGAAGCGGACCGGATGCACAATCTCAACTTGACCGCGAAGGAATTCGGCAAGGAGATCAAGGTGGTGATGGAAGAACGCCGCATGCGCACCGACGATGACCCGCAGTCGCTGATGTATGAAATCATGATGTCGACGGCCTACCAGGAACATCCCTACCACAACCCGGTGATCGGCTGGATGAGCGACCTGCAGGTGATGACGGTGAAAGATGCCCAGACCTGGTACAAGCGCTGGTATACGCCGAACAATGCCACGCTGGTGATCGCCGGCGACGTGCAGGCAGAAGCCGTGTTCGCGCTGGCACAGCGCTATTACGGCGTCATCCCCAAACATCTGTTGCCGAAACGGCGCGACTATACCGAACCGCAACAGGTCGGCATCAAACGACTGGTCGTCAAGGCGCCTGCCGAGTTGCCGCGTCTGGTGATGGCCTACCATACGCCGGTGTTGAAAGATCCCGAACAGGACTGGAAACCCTACGCGCTGGACATGCTGGCGGGCGTGCTGGACGGCAACCAGTCGGCGCGACTCAACCAGCATCTGGTGCGCGAGCAGCAGATCGCCAGCGAGGCGGGTGCGGGCTACGACTCGACCTCGCGCGGCCCCAGCATGTTCACGCTGGATGCCACGCCGAGCACCGGCAAGACGGTGCAGGATGTCGAAGCCGCGTTGCGTGCCGAGATCGCGTTGCTGATCAAAGACGGCGTCAGCGAGGACGAATTGAAACGCGTCAAGGCGCAGGTGATGGCGGGTGAAGTCTACAAACGCGATTCGGTGTTCTACCAGGCCATGCAGATCGGGCAGCTGGAAAGCATCGGGCTGGGCTATCAGGCGATACCGGTGATGCTGGAGAAGACGCAGGCAGTGACGGCAGCACAGGTGCAGCAAGTCGCCAGGGAATTTCTGCAGGATGACAACCTGACGGTCGCGGTGCTCGACCCGCAACCGCTTTCGGGCAAACCGAAACATCAGTCCGAAGGAGGATCATCGTATGTTCGCTAAATCAGTATTGGCCGGATATGCCGGGGTTGCAGTGTTGTGTTGTGCTTCGACCGTGGCAGTCGCCACCCCCAACATCCAGCACTGGCAAAGCGCCAGCGGTGCGAAGGTGTTGTTTGTCGAGGACCATGACATCCCGATGCTGGATGTGGCGGTGACGCTGCAGGCCGGGAGCAGCTTCGACCCGACCGATAAATCGGGGGTGGCGGGCCTGACTCACCAGTTGCTCGATTCCGGTTCCGAGGGCTTGAGCGAGGATGATATCTCGCGCGGCATGGCCGACATCGGCGCGCAGTTCGGTGGCGGTTTCGACGCGGATCGCGCCAGTGTGTCGTTGCGCACGCTGAGCAGTGCGGCGCAACGCGACCGCGCCCTGGATATCATGGCACGGGTGCTGCAGCACCCGCTGTTTCCCGAAGGGGTGTTGGCGCGTGAAAAGGTCCGGCTGATCGCCGCCCTGAAAGAAGCCGAGACCCAGCCGGAAAGCATCGCGGAGAAAACCTTCCAGAAAGCGGTGTTCGGCACGCACCCCTACGCGCTGATCGGATCCGGGGAGATCGACTCGGTGGAAAAGATCACCGTGCATGACCTGAGCGATTTCTACCGGACGCATTACCAGGCCGGCTATGCCGTGGTCGCGATCATGGGCGATGCGACACGCGCGCAGGCGGAGGCGATCGCACAACAACTCACCGCGCAACTGCCGACCGCCGCTGCGCCTGCGACATTGCCCAAAGTCACGCTGAAGATCACCGCCAGCGAGCAGCGCATCAGCCATCCCGCCAGCCAGAGCCATATCCTGATCGGCGCACCCGGCATGGCGCGCGGCGACCCGGACTTCTTTGCGCTGTATGTCGGCAACTACATCCTGGGCGGCGGCGGGTTCGCCTCGCGCCTGATGAACGAGGTGCGCGAAAAGAAGGGCCTGGCCTACAGCGTCTACAGCTATTTCATGCCGCTCAGGCAGCCCGGTGCGTTCCAGATCGGCCTGCAAACCAAGAAGGAACAAGCCGATGAAGCGCTGGCACTGGTGCGCAAGACCCTGTCCGACTTCATCGCCGCGGGACCGACCCAGCAGGAACTGCGCGCCGCCAAGCAGAACATCATCGGCGGTTTCCCGATGCGCATCGACAGCAACCGCAAGATACTCGAGTACCTCAGCGTGATCGGTTTCTATGATTTGCCGCTGACCTACCTGGATGATTTCACGCGCAACATCGACGGTGTCACGGTGGCGCAGATACGCGCAGCGTTCATGCGTCACGTCGATCCCGGCGCGATGGCGACGGTGATCGTGGGTGCGCCGGAAGGAGCCGCAAAATAGCCGTCCGCCGGCCAAGCCGCCACAAGATGAACAAGGTCAGGATCATCGGCGGCGAGTTGCGCAGCCGCATGATCCACTTCCCTGATACGCAAGGTCTGCGCCCCACGCCGGATCGCGTGCGCGAAACCCTGTTCAACTGGCTGGGGCAAACCATGTACGGACGCAGCTGCCTGGACTTGTTCGCCGGCAGTGGCGCGCTGGGCTTCGAGGCCGCGTCGCGCGGGGCCGAGCGGGTGGTGATGGTGGACCTGAACGGCACCGCGCTCCGCGCCCTGCAGGACAACGCCAAAACGCTGGGTTGCACGAATGTGACCGTGTTCGGGCAGGATGGGCTAGAATTTGCGTCACGGGATGTGCAGCGCTATGACGTGATATTCCTCGATCCGCCGTTTGACAGCAACTACCTGCCCGCTCTGCTGAAGCTATTGCCGCAACGTCTGAACGAGCATGGCCTGCTATACGTCGAGTCGGGTGTCACGATCGATATCGAACCGCCCTGGCAGGTGCTGAAATCCGGCAAAGCCGGGCAAGTGCATTTCCAGTTGCTGCAAGCCGTCCCAATTTGATTCGACCAGGCATGGATAAAATATGATCACCGTTGTTTATCCGGGTACCTTCGACCCCATCACCCGCGGCCATGAAGAAGTGGTAAGGCGTGCCGCCGGTTTGTTCGGCAAGGTCATCGTGGCGGTGGCGGAAAGCCGCGCGCATACCCTGTTCTCGCTGGAAGAGCGGGTCGAGATCGCGACCGAATTGTTCGGCGGCTTTTCCAACGTGCGCGTGGAAGGCTTCAACGGCTTGCTGATGAACTTCGTGCAGGAGCATAATGCGCATGTGGTCTTGCGTGGCCTGCGCGCGGTTTCCGATTTCGAATACGAATTCCAGTTGGCCGGCATGAACCGCAACCTGTACCCGCAGGTCGAAACGCTGTTCCTGACCCCGGCCGAACAATACACTTTCATCTCGGCCACCATGGTGCGCGAGGTGGCGCGATTCGGCGGCGATGTCGGCAAGTTCGTGTCGCCGTACGTGATGGAACGATTGCAGCAAAAATACAAAGCACAGCAGGATTGATCAACCCCGGAAACCAACATCAGCAAGGAACACCAGCATGGCACTCATGATTACCGATGAATGTATCAATTGCGACGTCTGCGAGCCGGAATGCCCGAACGACGCAATCTCGCAGGGCGATACCGTATATGTCATCGACCCAAACAAATGCACCGAATGCGTGGGACACTACGATACGCCGCAATGCGTGGAAGTATGCCCGGTGGATTGCATCCCGATGAATCCCGAATTCGAGGAAAGCAAGGAGCAACTGCAGGTCAAATATGAAAAGCTGATGGCGACCAAGGCGTAGGCTGCGGCCCGCCCGTCATTGGTTTGAATCAGGGTTCTTCCAGACGCCGGTGATGGCTTGTGCATCCCGGCTCGCGCCAAGCGCAGGCAGACCGTAAAAATCAAGCAGTGTGCGCAGCACGCTGTAGTGGTCGATGTGCTGCATGCTCCTGCCCGGCTTCACCATCGGCCCCATCAATATCGTCACGATATGGTTGTTCGCCTGATAATTATCCTCATCCCAGGTAAGTATCAATAAACTGTTGTGCTCCATTGCCCAGTCTGCATAAGACGCGATGTGCATTTTCAGCCAGTCATCCGCCGCCTCGAAACTGCCATCGTGCATGTCGTTATCCTGGTCCGGGATCACGAATGAAATGGTGGGCAACTTGGAAAAGTCCACGGGGAAATCCGCAAAGCGCCTGTTCAAACCAGGGGAAAGCCGCGTCCCCTGCCAGTTCGACTCCGGATTGTGCTTGCGGTGATATGCGCCGTAAACGCAGTCGACATTACCCACCTCGGGCAACGACTCCGAGTAACTCGCAAAACTCAGTCCTTTATCGAGCAAGCGGCTCGCAAGGGTGTCGCTATCGAAACTGTTCGGGCAGGCATTGTTGGTGACATCATGGGTGGAGCCGGAGAACAGTGCCAGATAATTCGGCTGGCTGGGGTGGGCCACGCCATATGATTGCGTGAACAGCACACCGCGCGACACCATGGCCTGGATATAGGAGTTGATCGTCAACTTGTCCATGACCTGCGCATAGCCCCGATTCTCCTCGATCACCACCACGACATGATCCGGGCGGGGCAACGGCTCGGCATGCAGCGAGGGGATCAGCAACAGGGCGAACGGCGCAATGGCAAACAGGCGGCTCAGCGCGATCAGCAGGCGTGGGTAGGTTGGCACGGTTACTTGTCCGCGTCCTCGATTTTTTTCTTCGACGCCTCGCTTGCATCTTGTACGACCTGATCCGCGCCCTTGGCTTTTTCGAGCGCTTCGCGTTGCGGAGCCGCGATCTTGGGCACGGCAGGCTTGTCACATGCGCCCAGCAACAACACGGCAACGAGCAGGATGTATTTCATGTTACCTCCGGTAGAAGTTGGTATCGCAGCGTTTCGAGCAATCTAATGTCCCAGCCATGCAGCGATACGCACCGTGCGGGCTTGCCCCCTGCGCAAGTCCGATGCAAATTCGCGCAGCACTTTAGCATAACCGCCATCACTTCTGGCAACTCCCGCAATAGAAACTGGAGCGCTGCCCCTGCCTGACCTGTTTGATGTTCGCACCGCAACGCAAACAGGGATCCCCGCCTCGTCCGTACACCCAATAATGCTGCTGGAAATAACCGGGTTTGCCCGCGGTATCCACGAAATCGCGCAGGCTGCTGCCACCCAGCTTGATGGCTTCGGCCAACGTCGCGCGGATCTCCGCGACCAGTGTCGCGTTGCGCGGCAGACTGAGCTTGCCGGCAGCGAGTTGCGGTTTGATGCCGGCGCGGAACAGCGCCTCGTTGGCGTAGATGTTGCCGACACCGACCACGACGTGATTGTCCATGATGCATTGCTTGATGCTGACGCTGCGCCCGCGCGTGACGCCATGCAGATAGCGCGCATCGAAATCATCTTCCAGAGGCTCTGGCCCGAGGCGGGCAAGCAGCGGGTGGGCAGCCGCTTCGCCGACATGCCAAAGTACTGCGCCGAAACGGCGCGGATCGCGCAAGCGCATCAACGTACCATTGCCGAGCAGCAGATCGAAGTGGTCGTGCTTTTCAGGCGTGGTATGTTCGGGAAGGATGCGCAAACTGCCCGACATGCCCAGATGCAATATCAGCGTTCCGTTTCCGCAGTCCATCAGCAGGTATTTAGCACGGCGTTCGAGCGAAACGATGGTGCGTCCGCGCAGCAGCCCGGGCAGGTTTTTCGGGATGGGCCAGCGCAGCTGGCCGTTGCGAATCACGACTGCGGCGATGATTTGTCCGGTCAGATGCTTGGCCAGTCCGCGCCGCGTGGTTTCAACTTCGGGGAGTTCAGGCACGGCGCCGTTTCCACCACAGATATCCTCCTGCTCCCGCCAACAGCAGCGGCAAGCCCAGCAACGAGAGCAGACTGATGATCCTGAGTTGCAATGCGCTCAGTTCCAGCTTGCTGTCGCGCAGGGGATGCAATTGCTGGGTGATCAGATGTTCCTCGCCGGCCAGCCAGTTCAACATGTTCACACCCAGCTCCACATTGCCGCCGTTGCCGGCGATGCTGTTGGAGAGGAATGCACCGTTGCCAACCACCACGATGCGCTGCTCCCGGTCATTGATGTTGCGCTGCAATGCCATCGCGATGACCACCGGGCCCGGTGTGTCTTGTCGTTTGTCAAAGTGCGGCTTGCCGGTCGGCAGGTTGCGGCTGATCCAGCCGCGCGCGGCCGCTTCCACCAGAGGATGGTGTTGCCAGCCGGGATT
>JBBRDZ010000133.1:0-6388 GCA_038203435.1 Burkholderiales bacterium | reverse complement strand
ATGAAACCTTCGCGCGGAAAACTTCGCAAGGTGGCCGAAGCCTCCGCTGATTACGCAACACTGGCACCGACGCAATTGTCGGCGGTGCTCAAACGCCTCGAGCAGCAGATGTACAAGCACGCACAAAACCTGGAATTCGAGGACGCTGCGCGCTTGCGCGACGAGATCCATCGGGTCAAATCGCGACAGTTGGTGTCATGAATCCTGTCGACTGGAAGCAGGCGGCCATTCGCTACAAATGGTGGATCCTGCTTGCCGCCATCGTGATTGGCGGGCTGGTGTTTGGCGTCCACGTCGGCGAGCGCGCCCTGTTCAACTTGCTGCGGACCATGGTGGGTACCTTGCAAGCCGCCGTCGCGGAATCGCCGGTCCAGGTGATTGTGGTGTATTTCCTGATCTACGTGTTGACGGCGGCTGTTTCATTGCCATTTGGGGGTGCATTGACGCTAGCCGCTGGCGCGATGTTCGGCTTTTGGTGGGGGTTGGTGATTGCAACGGTTTCCGCGTCTTCAGGCGCGATCGCAGGGTTCATCGTTTCCCGCTATTTCTTCCACGCCGCTGTCGAGCGCCGATTCGGTGCGCGGCTCGCGCCGATCCACAAGGGACTGCGCGAGGAAGGCGCGTTTTATCTGTTCGCCCTGCGGATGGTGCCGGTGTTCCCTTACTGGCTCGCAAATCTGTTGATGGGGCTGACATCGATGCGCGCCTTCACCTTCTGGTGGGTCAGCGCAATCGGCTTGTTGCCGATCGAAGCGGCCTATGTGTTCGCCGGCACGAAACTTGCGACGGTGACCCGGCCCAGGGACATTCTTTCACCGGACCTGATCTTGGCTCTATTGGGCTTGGCGATGCTGCCGTTGCTGCTGCGTAGGCTGGTCCGGTGGGTCGAACGGCGTTACTTCAAGCGGGAAGGATGACAGCTTGCCGATGCGCTGCCGTTTTGTCGGTTGGCTGTACTGCTTCGGGCGTGATACGCTTCGCGCCCCGCAAGGGAATGCTCTTTTTTAGCAAAGTGTGTCGGGACGATGTCCCCTCATCCTCGGCTCTCCTGCCAACTATGCAGAGGGAAGGATCATCGCTGTGTACGCGGCAGCGGCTTGTGAATGAAGCAGGGGCGGTTAGCTCAGCGGTAGAGCACTACCTTGACATGGTAGGGGTCACAGGTTCGAAACCTGTACCGCCCACCACTCGATGGCGCAATGGCGCATCCATCGGGTGGGACGATCGCAGCGGTCGTTTTTTGCAATGCAATGCAGATGTCGCCGACGGGCATTCTTTGCTGGCGATCAATGCCGAACCCGACGTTTACGTCCCGCATTCTTGCGGTTTAACTGTCAGACATTTAAGCGTCCTTGGTTTGCTGGCGCGGCTGTGTTTTCCTCTTTATTTGTTATAGTAGCCCGCTTTGGCGACGGCGGCGGCCGGTTGTCCGAGCGCAAATGAGATCTTCTGTTGCCCGATGTCGGCTTCTGGAGGGGGGTTATAACCATGGGAATCGGCGGGCAACGTGTTCAAGCGGATTTTGTTCGTGTGCGTCGGCAACATCTGCCGCAGCCCCACCGCCGAGTATCTGATGCGTGCGCGCCTGCCAAGCGACTATGAAGTCGCCAGTGCAGGCTTGAGTGCGGTCATCGGTCAGCCCATGGAGACTACTGCGGCACAATTGTTATTGGAACACGGTGTGGATGGGGCGGCGCACCTCGGCAGGCAGCTGACGAGCGATGCGATGCGCCGTGCGGATCTGATCCTAGTGATGGAAAAGTCTCATGCGGCAACCATAGGTCGCCGTGCTCCCGAGGTCAGCGGCAAGGTTTTTTTGTTGGGGAAATGGCAATCCGAACTCGAAATCCCGGACCCCTTTCGCCAGCCACGATCCGCTTTCGATCATGCTTATCGGTTGATCGAGAACGGCGTTAGTGCATGGTTGCCTTACATCACAATTTCTTGAATAGCAGGGCCTCACAGCAATGACAGTCAACTCCAGCCCCACTTCTGTGAATGATGAAGAGATCGATCTTGCCACCTTGTGGGGCATGGTGCTCGACAACAAATGGTTGATCGGCATCGTTACGGGTACGTTCTTTGTCTTCAGCGTGGCGTATGCAGTATTGGCGACGCCCATCTATCAAGCCAATGCGCTCGTGCAGGTTGAGCAAAAAGTACCGGACATTCCTGGGCTGACCGCATTGACGGCGACCTTGGGAGCCTCCAGTTCGCAGGCCACTACAGAGATTGCGCTGATTACCTCGCGTACGATCATTGGCGCTGCGTCCAAGACGCTGAACATGTCCGTGGTAGTGACACCGCATCAGTTTCCTCTGATTGGCGAATTTCTATCCGCGCGTTTCTCCAAGGCAAATCCTGGCGTTCTCGCGTCCCCTTGGTTCGGGCTCTCCCGCGACGGGTGGGGCGGCGAAGACCTGGATATATTCCGGTTTGATGTACCCAAGCAGATGCACGGCCAGACATTGATGCTGACGGCGGGCGAACATGGCAACTACACGCTGTATGACCCTAGCGGTAATCTCGTGTTGCAGGGTCAGGTCGGTGAACTGGTCAAGAAAGGAGCATATGCGATACAGGTAAAAACGCTGACCGCCAACCCCGGCATGCGTTTCGATGTCCTGCCCCGCAGTGAGTTTGCGACGATCAACCTGTTGCAGCAATCCATCACAGCCGCTGAAGAAGGAACCAATTCCGGCATTATTGCTCTGAGCTACAACAATGCCAACCCGACTCTGGCGACCCAATTTCTCGACCAGATCAGCGCCCTGTATGTTAAACAGAACGTTGATCATAACGCCGAGGAGGCGGCCAAGAGCCTCAAGTTCGTCAGGGAACAATTGCCTGTCGTTCGTGGCAGTCTCGAAAAGGCAACTGCGGCACTCAATGTGTACCAGCAAAGTGCCAAATCGGTTGACATCACGATGCAGACCAAAGGCTTGCTTGATCAGGAAGTTGCGGTCGTGACCAGCATTCAGCAGCTGCGACAGCAGCAGGCCGACATCGAACGCCGTTACACGCCACAGCATCCGGCCTATCAGGCGCTGATGCAGCAGATTGGCCAATTGCAGGCGCAGAAGAAATCGATCGACAACGCGGTTGGCAAGTTGCCCGACACCCAGCAGGAACTGCTGCGACTGACCCGCGATGTCACAGTCAGCAACACCACCTATACCGTACTGCTAAACCAGGCACAGCAACTCGACATTGCACGTGCCGGCACGGTGGGCAATGTGCGTATCGTGGACCCCGCGTCCGTGGACGTGACCGCGCCTGTGCAACCCAAGAAGGCGTTAGTTATCATCGGCGGGACGTTCCTTGGCGCGCTCTTCGCGCTGACCTGGATTTTCCTGCGGCAGATGTTGCGTCGCGGAATTGAAGATCCGGCAGATATCGAAAAAACGGGATTGGCGGTTTATGCGTCGATTCCAAGCAGTCCACAGGAAAAAGCGGACGCGCTAAACCGGAAAGATGCTCGCGGCGATGGAAAACAGCATTTGTTGGTGTTGAGATCGCCGGATGACCCGGCGACGGAAGCCCTGCGCAGTTTGCGTACCAGCTTGCACTTCGCCCGACTCGAGGCGAAAAACAACATTTTGATGATTTCCGGCTCCAGTCCGAATGCCGGCAAGACGTTCGTGTCAGCCAATCTAGCCGCTACCGTCTCGCAGACCGGTCAGCGCGTGCTTTTGATCGACGGCGATTTGCGCCTGGGCACGTTGCATCGTGTGATCGGTTGCCGCGCCGATGGTGGACTTTCAGATCTGATTTCAGGTCAGGTCGAACTGGCAGCGGCAATTCACAAAGTCGCCGGATTGGAGCAGTTGGACTTCCTTCCCCGCGGCAAGGCGCCGCCTAATCCATCCGAATTGCTGATGAATCCGCGATTTGCGACGTTGTTGCAGCAGCTCGGGAAAATGTACGATCTGATCATTATTGATACGCCGCCGATCCTGGCAGTGACGGATGCGGCTGTGATCGGTCATCTTGCAGGCACGAGCTTGCTGGTCGTTAGGTTTGGCTTGAATCAGATTCGCGAAGTCGCATTGGCGAAACAGCGATTCGCGCAAAATGGCGTCGAGATCAAGGGTGCGATTTTCAACGCCGTCGAGCGCCGGCATTCAGGTTACGCCTCGTACGGGTATTATCAGTACCGCGCTGCCAAGTAATTACCTGTTCGGGTTTGAGATGAAATCGTTTTGCGGCACCATCAGGCGAGCGAATTTATCCCTCCATTGAAGCAGTGGTTAGCGTCCTGTTTGAACATTGAATTACGTTGTTCCCATTATCGTGGTGGACCGTTTCGATGGTGGGGATAAAAATGGTGAATCGTATGGGTCGGTCTCAGGACTGGTTTCAGCTACTGAAAACCAAACTGGCTGGCGGATCAAATGACTTGTGGAGGAACTTTTCCTAGTGCAACGATATGTGTTGTGTTGACAGCGCACCGCGTTCAGTTCAATGGCGTCTGGCGTGCAGGGCGCGCCGAAATCAATATGGATCTGCTCGTGGCTTATCGTGATCAACGATCAACTACTCTCGCACAGGATCGGCCATGTTGCTGATACCTGACAATGTCAGGGTTTCCGGTGCCGGCTCGGCGTTCTTGTCGAAGTACGCGGCGCTCTTGGACATCGTTCTTCGTGTCGGCGACGTGGCGATTGTTGTGCTCGCTGCGCAACTATCCTACTGGGCGTGTTTTGGCATCGTCGGAATGGAAGTTCCGTACGATTCGGTGGTGTTGCTGACTGTGCTGCTGGTTTTGTTGGTTTTTCCCGCGTTCGGCTTGTACCGGAGTTGGCGTGGCGAAAGCGTGTCGATCGAAATCGGCCGCCTCGCCGTGGCGTGGTTGCTGGTTTCTGCGCTGTTGGTGATGGCCGAGTGGATTGTCACCCTTCTGAAGCACTATTCCCGCGAATGGTTCTCGATTTGGTTCGTTGTTACGATCTTGATGTTAGCTGGTTATCGGGTTGTCGCACGCAGGGTGCTCGGTAGCATCCGAGCCCGCGGTATCGACTCCCGTGACGTGGTGATCATTGGCGCGACAGATGCTGGTCGCAAGATTGTGGAAGCTGCTCGCAAGTATCGGTGGATGGGGCTGGATGTTATCGGTCAGGTACACACTGATTTCGATCAGGACTCCATCAAGGATGTGCCCGTACTACACAGCAGCATCGAAGGTTTTATCAACAGTCTTCAAAAACACGTACCCGATCAGATCTGGCTTGCTTTGCCATTGCGCGCCGAGGCGTTGATCCAGCAGATACTCGAAGCGACCTCTGATCTCCCGACGACGATCCGGCTGGTCCCCGACATGTTCGGGTACGAATTGATCCACAACAGCGCCGCTACCTTGGCCGGGGTTCCGGTGATTACGCTCCGCGGCAGCCGGATCGACGGCCACTCACGAATCATCAAGGCGGTCGAGGATCGCCTGCTGGCGTCCATCATCCTGCTGATGATCAGTCCCTTGCTTTTGCTCATTGCTGTGGGGATCAAGCTAACTTCCAGGGGCCCGATCCTGTTCAAACAAAAGCGGCACGGATTGGGCGGAATAGTGGTGGAGGTTTGGAAGTTTCGTTCGATGCGCGTCCATGCGGAGACACAGGGTAAGGTCACCCAAGCGACTCGCGGAGATCCTCGAATTACTCCGTTTGGCCGATTCCTCAGATCAAGCAGCCTTGATGAATTGCCGCAATTCTTCAACGTCCTGCAGGGCCACATGTCGATTGTCGGGCCGCGTCCCCATGCGGTGGAGCACAACGATCACTACCAGAAACTGGTGTCGCGGTATATGCAGCGCCACAGCGTGAAGCCTGGCATTACCGGGCTTGCGCAGATCAACGGTTGCCGAGGCGAAACCGATTCGCTGGAGAAAATGGAGAGGCGGGTCAATTTTGATCTGAAATATATTCGCAACTGGTCAATTTGGCTGGACCTGCGAATCATTGCGATCACGGCCGTCCGCGGGTTCTTCGACAAGAACAGTTACTGAGCCATGGCGCAATGCCATCGGAAACGTTCGCTAAGACACGCGCTCTCGTGATGGGATCTGGACATCGATGAGCGGTGCCACCAGGGAAAAAGTCGTCAACGGTGCGATGTGGTCGGGTGCTGGTCGGATGTTGTCGATGCCGGCAGGGTTCCTTTCGACGCTCGTACTTTCGCGTGCGGTATCGCCTGCCGATAACGGAGCGTACTTTGTCGCGCTGAGTATCATCATGATCGCCGCCGGCATGGGCGCGGTCGGCATGGATCAGGTCGTGGTGCGGTTCGCGGCAACCAATGCGGCGCATGGAAACCACGCAGCGTTGCGGCAGGTCATCACCCGTTGCCTTGGAATTGTTGCCGTCTGTGCGCTACTACTTGCAGCGGTCTTCCTCGT
>JBBRDZ010000132.1:0-6412 GCA_038203435.1 Burkholderiales bacterium | reverse complement strand
GCCCAATCCCAATTCCACATAGGTTTTGATCACGTCCGCATCGATCGCGGTGAGCGCGATGTTCGGCTGGATGTTGGCCGCCTCGAACGCGGCGTTGATCTTGCCGCGGCCGCTGAAGGCGAAATCGTAGGTGATGATGGGATATTGGGCGATCTTGGCCAGCGTCAGTTTCTTCTCTTCCAGCAGCGGATGGCGCAACGGCGCGATGATGCAATGGTTCCACTCGTAGCAGGGCAGCGTGACCAGTTCGTCATACAGTGCCAGGCTTTCGGTGGCGATGCCGATGTCGGCTTCGCCGCTCAGCACCTGTTCGGCGATCTGCGTCGGGTTGCCCTGGTGCAGGCCCAGCTTCACGCCGGGATAACGCTTGATGAATTGCTTGACCGTGGGCGGCAGCGCATAGCGCGCCTGGGTATGGGTGGTGGCGATGGTCAGCTGTCCGCTGTCCTGCGAGTGGAATTCCTCGGCGACCTGTTTGAGGTTGCCCGCATCGTGCAGCATGCGCTGCGCGATGGCCAGCACCGCCTTGCCGGGCTCGGTGATGGCGACGATGCGTTTGCCGTTGCGCACGAAGATCTCGATACCCAATTCCTGTTCCAGCAATTTGATCTGCTTGCTGATGCCCGGCTGTGAGGTGTACAGCGCGCTGGCGGCGCCGGAGATATTCAATCCCTGTTGCACGATCTCGTTAAAGAATCTCAGTTGTTGCAGGTTCATGGCGCGTATTCAATATAGTGATTAGTTATAAGATACTAACATAAAAGTATTTAGAGATATAAGGGCTGCGACCTAGAATGCGCCCCATGGATTGCAACAGGCGCTAAAGCAATGGACAGCATGTACACATTATCGGGCTTTCTGGTCGGGCTGGTGGTCGGCGTCACCGGAGTGGGCGGCGGTTCGCTGATGACGCCTTTGCTGGTGCTGCTGTTCGGCGTGTCGCCGGCCACTGCGGTCGGCACCGATCTGTTGTATGCATCGCTGACCAAGACGCTGGGCGGTTGGGTGCACGGCCGGCGCGGCACGGTGGAGTGGAAGGTGGTGGGCTTGCTCAGTCTGGGCAGTCTGCCCGCCGCCGTGATCACCATCGTCCTGCTGAAATATCTGGTGCTCGATGCGCTGGCGCTGAGCAAACTGGTGACCGGCGTACTGAGCGTGGCGCTGTTGCTGACTGCCGCCGCGCTGCTGCTGAAAGGCTGGATCAAAAAGCTCGCGCTGCGCGCGGATGGCACAGTGTACGAATTGCATCATCGTCATCTTACCGCTGCGACCATCGCCACCGGCATCGTGGTCGGCACGCTGGTGACGATCTCTTCGGTGGGTGCGGGTGTGCTGGGTACGGTTGCACTGCTGTTTTTGTATCCGCGCATGTCAACAGCGAAGGTGGTGGGCACGGATATCGTGCATGCCGTGCCGTTGACCGCAGTGGCCGGCATGGGGCATCTGGCGTTGGGTACGGTGGACATCGTGTTGCTGGGCAGCCTGCTGCTGGGGTCCTTGCCCGGTATCTATCTCGGCAGCCACCTGAGCAGCAAAGTGCCGGAACGGTTGTTGCGGCCGGTGTTGGCAAGCATGCTGTTGATCATCGGCACGCGTATGGTGTTTTTATAGATTTCAAGAGGAAAGCCATGAGTACCAACAAACCAAACAAAGCGAAACAAGTCAGCTGGTTCAACGGCTGCGGCGGGCGCATCGGCGTGGTGATCGGCGAAAGCGGCGAACACGCATATATCGGCATGGCATTGCGCCACGATGAAGATGCGGACGTCGAATATATCCTGGCGTATGGCGCGAAATTCCCGCTGGCGGCCGCGTCATTGCTACCCGTATCGAAGCGCTACCTGGCCGAGCCGAGATTGTCTGCAGAAGTCGAAGTGGAGGAAAACTGAATGTATCGTTACGATCAATTCGACCACCAGATCACCGCCGAGCGCATCGCGCAATTCCGCGACCAGGTGAGCCGCCGCCTGTCCGGTGAACTGACGGAAGACGAATTCCGTATCCTGCGCCTGCAAAACGGCCTGTACATGCAGATCCATGCCTACATGCTGCGCGTCGCCGTGCCGTACGGTGTGGTGAGCGCGGCACAGATGCGCATGCTTGCCGCCATCGCGCGCAAGTACGATCGCGGTTACGGGCATTTTTCCACGCGCCAGAACGTCCAGTTCAACTGGGTCAAGCTGCAGGATGCGCCGGATATCCTGGCTGACCTGGCCAGCGTGGAGATGCACGCCAACCAGACCTCGGGCAATTGCATACGCAACATCACCAGCGACGAGTTTGCCGGTGTGGCGCGCGACGAGATCGTCGACCCGCGCCCCTATGCCGAGATCCTGCGCCAGTGGAGCACATTCCATCCCGAATTCGCCTACCTGCCGCGCAAATTCAAGATCGCCATCACCGGCGCGACTGAAGACCGCGCCGCGATCGCGGTGCATGACATCGGTCTGGCGGCGGTGAAGAATGCGCAGGGTGAAACCGGTTTCCGCGTGCTGGTCGGCGGCGGTCTGGGGCGCACGCCGGTGATTGGCACCGAGATTTGCGATTTCGTGCCCTGGCAACATGCCATCAGTTATCTGGAGTCCATCGTGCGCGTCTATAACGGCTACGGTCGCCGCGACAATATCTACAAGGCGCGCATCAAGATACTGGTGAAAGCGCTCGGTATAGCGGAATTCAAACGCCAGGTGGAAGCCGACTGGCAGTTCACCAAGGACGGCCCGTGCACCATCACGCAACAAGAGCTGGATCGTGTCGCGGCCTTTTTCAGCGCGCCGGATTATGAACAGTTGCCGGATCACGATGCCGCACTGGCGGCGCAGCAGTCCGAGCACAGGGCATTCTCCAGCTGGGTGCAACGCAACGTCAAGGCGCACAAGGTGCCGGGGTATGCGGCGGTGGTGTTGTCGCTGAAGAAGACCGGCATCGCGCCGGGCGATGCGACCCATGTGCAGATGGATGCCGCGGCGGAACTGGCGGAACGCTTCAGCTTTGGCGAATTGCGCATCACGCACATGCAGAATCTGGTGCTGGCGGATGTGCAACGATCCGAATTATTTGCCTTGTGGGAAGCCGCCAGGGAACTGGGTATGGCGACGCCCAACATCGGTCTGCTGACCGACATCATCTGCTGCCCGGGCGGCGATTTTTGCTCGCTGGCGAATGCACGTTCCATCCCGCTGGCCAAGGCGATCGCCGAGCGTTTCGATGATCTGGATTTCCAGCACGACATCGGCGAGATCGAACTGAATATCTCGGGCTGCATGAACGCCTGCGGCCATCATCACATCGGACACATCGGCATACTCGGTGTGGATAAGGACGGTGAGGAGTGGTACCAGGTATCGATCGGCGGCGCGCAGGGCAACGCCACCAGCCTGGGCAAGGTGATCGGGCGCTCCTTCTCGTTCGCGCAAATCCCCGAGGTGATCGCCCGCCTGTTGCAGGTCTATGTACACGAACGTTTTGCCGACGAACGCTTCATCGAGACCCTGCGACGTATCGGACATGAGCCGTTCAGGAACTTTGTGTACGCCACGCCGCTGGACGCAGAACAGGGTCTGAGCGGCGCCGAATATGCCTTGCTGGAAGCGGGCACGGCCTATGACACACCCTATTATTCACCGAGG
The DNA here is from genome assembly GCA_038203435.1 of Burkholderiales bacterium. GTDB lineage: Bacteria > Pseudomonadota > Gammaproteobacteria > Burkholderiales > Gallionellaceae > Gallionella. The sequence continues at coordinate 2,783 of JBBRDZ010000132.1, read as the reverse complement.
TTTTAAGCATGATCATCAAAAACAGCAGCATCGTGGCTGACGACTGGACCGTGTTGCGTCTGGACGGGAACGACACGCCGGAAGGCGTTGCGGTTGCGCCGGGCAAGGTCATCGTGCCGCTGAAAGTGTGGCAGGCACAGCGCGACGTGCTGCGATCCCGCGCCGTACTGGGCGTGTGGCTGGCCAGCGACGAACGGGCAGAAGACCTGCAAAGCGACATCGCAAGTTTTGCCGTGATCGCCGTCGACTTTCCGAAGTTCGCGGACGGGCGGGGTTATTCCATCGCCTACCATCTGCGCACCCGCTTCGGCTATCGCGGCGAATTGCGCGCCATCGGCGACGTGCTGCGCGACCAGATGTTCTATATGCAGCGTGTCGGCTTTGATACGTTCGCCGCCAGAACCGACAAGGACACGCGCGAGGCGCTCAAGGGACTGGGCGATTTCTCGCTCGCCTATCAGGCGTCGTCGGATCAACGCTTGCCACTGTTCCGGCGCGTGCAACGCGGGGTTGCGCTATGAGCGACTTGATGCAAAAAGTGGAGCAGGTTAAAACGGTGCTGGCCGCAGCGGTGCGCGATTTCCCGCCGGTGTGCTTCGCCAACAGCCTGGGCGCAGAAGACATGGTGCTGACCGATATCATCGCGAACAGCCGTCTGGGCATCTCCATGTTCAGCCTGGATACCGGGCGTCTGCCGCAGGAGACTTATGAGTTGATACAGGCGGTGCGCAATCGATATGCGCTGCCGCTGCAGGTATACTTTCCCGACAGCACGCTGGTCGAGGAATATGTCGCGGAGTACGGTATCAACGGATTCTACGACAGCGTCGAGAATCGCAAGGGCTGTTGCTTCGCGCGCAAGGTCGAGCCATTGCGCCGCGCGCTGGCGGGCAAGGGCGCATGGATCACCGGGATGCGCCGCGATCAGGCAGTCACGCGCGGCAGTCTGGAAGTTTCCGCCCGCGATGCGGACAACGGTTTGCAGAAGTTCAACCCGCTGCTGGAATGGTCGAACAAGGACGTATGGGCTTACATACGCCAGCATGACGTCCCATACAACAAACTGCACGACCAGTTCTACCCCAGTCTGGGTTGTGCGCCCTGCACCCGATCCGTCACACCCGGAGAAGACAGCCGCTCCGGCCGCTGGTGGTGGGACAACCCCGAGAACAAAGAGTGCGGACTGCACGCCAGTCCCGCGCCGCAGGTGGCCCATGGGGCCGGGGTTTCGGCGCAGACTTATGTCGGGAGCGAAGCGCGCGACGTTGGTCGCAAGCAAAACCCCGAGGACGAAGCACGCCGCATACTGGAGCGCGCGTAGTCTGTTAAATTGCCGGGCTTGCTGGCAAACGGAATATTTGAAACGGAAATATCATGGAACTGATCGAGAAAGAAAGCATGACAGCACACACCTTCACCCATCTGGACGCACTGGAAAGCGAATCCATCCACATCATGCGCGAGGTCGCGGCGGAGTGCAAAAATCCCGCGTTGCTGTTCTCCGGCGGCAAGGATTCGATCGTGATGCTGCGCCTTGCGGAGAAAGCGTTCCGCCCCGCGAAATTCCCGTTCCCGCTGGTGCATATCGACACCGAGCACAACTTTCCGGAGGTGATCGCGTTCCGCGACAAACGCGCCGCAGAGCTGGGCGAACGGTTGATCGTGCGTTCTCTGGAGGACTCGATCAGGAAGGGCACGGTGGTGCTGAAGAGCGCACTGCAAAGCCGCAACGTGTTTCAGTCGGTAACGCTGCTGGAAACCATCGCCGAATTCGGCTTCGATGCCTGCATGGGCGGCGCACGGCGCGACGAGGAAAAATCGCGCGCCAAGGAACGCATCTTTTCGTTTCGCGACGAGTTCGGTCAGTGGGACCCGAAGAACCAGCGCCCCGAACTGTGGGACATCTACAATACCCGCGTGCATCCCGGCGAGAACATCCGCGTGTTTCCGATCAGCAACTGGACGGAAATGGACATATGGCAATATATCGAGCGCGAGAAGCTGGAGATACCCGATATTTATTTTGCGCATGAGCGCGATGTGATCGAGAGGCCGGGCGGCATTATGCCGGTGTCACATTTGGTACAGCCGCAATCCGGCGAGAAAGTGGTCAGAAAAACCGTGCGCTTCCGTACCGTGGGTGATATCACCTGCACCTGTCCGGTGGAATCAACCGCCAGAAATGCACTGGAGATCATCGCAGAGACCGCGATCACGCGCATCACCGAGCGCGGCGCGACGCGTATGGATGATCAGACCTCGGATGCGTCCATGGAACTGCGCAAGAAGGAAGGGTATTTCTGAGGCAATGAATTGACACCGTTCGCCCAGAGCGTAGGCGGCAAAGCCGCCGAAGTCGAAGGGTTCTTCAAGTTACCGGGGGCATGTTTCGACTCCGCAGCCTGACGGCTGCTACGCTCAACACGAACGGTTGGTGAATAAAACTTAAAGGTGCATAGAATGAACACCACACAACTACTACGCTTCATCACCGCAGGCAGCGTGGACGACGGCAAGAGCACGCTAATCGGCCGTTTGCTGCACGACTCCAAGTCGATTTTCGAGGACCAGTTCTCGGCGATCTCCAAGACCAGCGCCAAGCGCGGCATGGCAGCGGTGGATTTTTCCCTGCTGACCGACGGCCTGCAGGCGGAGCGCGAGCAGGGCATCACCATCGACGTGGCATACCGTTACTTCGCGACGCCCAAACGCAAATTCATCATCGGCGACACACCCGGTCACGAGCAATACACCCGCAACATGGTGACCGCGGCCAGCACTGC
>JBBRDZ010000131.1:0-6553 GCA_038203435.1 Burkholderiales bacterium | reverse complement strand
GAAATGTAAAAATGCGATTAAGTTGCTTCATGACCAGATTCTCCAGATAAATTCAAATTAGCAAACCAGCGCGCCGCGAGGCTGCCCCTGCCAGGCGATGCCGGTCTGGCTTAACGCGTTAATGTTGCACTACGCGTTAATGTGTCAAGAATACCTATCGGCACAGGGGCCGTCTGTTCGCTACCGCACCAAGGTCAAGAATAGTTGGTTCGCGCAATGTGGTTTCATTATTTGGAAATGGTTGCGGTGCGGCTCGGCGAAACTCTTTACGAGTTGGGTAGCTAACTGTGGGACTTGGCGCGCAGCTGACCTTCCTTCCTGGCACCGTTCCAATGCTTATGTACGGTAACAGACAGACCGCAGCGCGCAAGGCGCAATACCATCCGGGTGGACGGGTTGGGTGTGTTACCCTGTCCCAGGCGGCATTCTTTCGAGTGCCTTTATGACAGCTCTTACCCCCCCCGCTAGTTAACGACTGGAAGCAGGAACGCTGATATGCCCAGTACGCATGACCCGAATCAAAATCACCTTCTGGCCGCTTTGCTCGACGCTGAATTCGACCGCCTGGCGCCGCATCTGGAGTTGATTCCGATGTTGCTCGGCGACGTACTCTATGAGTCCGGCGGCAAGCTGCAGCACGTCTATTTTCCAACCACATCGATTGTCTCGCTGCACTATGTGCTTGAAAACGGTAGCTCGTCGGAAATTGCCGGTGTTGGCAATGAGGGTGTATTGGGGATTTCTCTTTTCATGGGCGGCGATACCACGCCCAGCCGCGCTGTGGTACAGACGGGTGGCCATGGCTACCGTCTCAAGTCGCAAATATTGATGGAAGAATTCAATCGTGCCGGACCGGTGCTGCGTCTGTTGCTGCGCTATACCCAGGCGCTGATCACGCAAATGTCGCAGACCGCTGTGTGCAATCGCCATCATTCGCTGGAGCAGCAATTATGCCGCTGGCTTTTGCTGACCCTGGATCGTTTGCCCTCGAATGAATTGACCATGACCCAGGAATTGATCGCCAACATGCTGGGCGTGCGGCGCGAAGGCGTGACCGAGGCGGCCGGCAAGCTGCAAAGCGACGGTTTTATCCGCTATCGACGCGGCCATATCACCGTGTTGGACCGGATCGGCCTGGAAGACAATGTCTGCGAATGTTATGACGTGGTCAAGGTAGAATTTGCCCGCCTGTTGTCAGATGTACGCCAGCGCCAAGCCAATCCGGCAGCCTGACGGCGAATGCACTGGCAGCTGCGGCAGGTCGTTTTAGCGGTCATGGGAATCGCACCACTCCGCGCGATGAAACACACGTAGGTCGGGTTAGCGGCTTCATCGCGTAACCCGACATTACTTCGCCGACACCTTATTTGAGCCGAGGCTAGCGCTCTTTGTAATTTAATCAAGGTATGAATTTATGCACATTTTTGAAAAATCGCCGGTCGGGCGGCTGATGTTGATTGGTTTCGCAATGACCATGGCCGTTTTGTTCCTGGCTGGTGGCATCGCGTTGAATACTGCGGTGCAATCCGTCGCCACCGTCAAGGTCATTGAGGCCAGTATTGTTTTGCTGCTGGCTTTTCTGGCGCTGCTGATTGTGCGGATACGACAGGCGATGCGCGGTCGTGTAGCGGTCGGGCATACATTGCAACAGATGCAGCAGCCATTGCTGAAAGCGGGCGCATTGCAAGATGCCATTTTCAACAGCGCCAACTTCTCCAGTATCGCCACCGATGCCCAGGGCGTGATTCAGATTTTCAACGTTGGCGCCGAACGCATGCTCGGGTACGAGGCGGCGGACGTGGTGGACAAGATCACCCCGGCCGGCATTTCCGACCCGCAGGAAGTGATCGCGCGCGCCAAGGCGCTGAGTGTCGAACTCGATACCCCGATCACGCCGGGTTTCGAGGCGCTGGTGTTCAAGGCCTCGCGCGGCATCGAAGACATCTATGAGCTGACCTACATCCGCAAGGATGGCAGCCGCTTTCCCGCGGTGGTGTCGGTCACGGCGCTGCGCGACGCGCAGGACGCTATCATCGGTTATCTGTTGATCGGCACCGACAACACCGCGCGCAAGCAGGCGGAAGAAGCGCTGCTCAAGGCGGGGGCCTTGCAGAACGCGATTTTCAACAGCGCCAACTTCTCGAGTATCGCTACGGACGCGAAGGGCGTGATTCAGATTTTCAACGTCGGCGCCGAGCGCATGCTGGGCTACACGGCTGCCGAGGTGATGAACAAGATCACGCCTGCCGACATTTCCGATCCGCAGGAAGTGATCGCGCGCGCCAAGGCGCTGAGTGTCGAACTCGATACCACGATTACACCCGGCTTTGAGGCATTGGTGTTCAAGGCCTCACGCGGCATCGAAGATATTTACGAACTGACCTATATCCGCAAGGTCGGCAGCCGCTTTCCCGCAGTGGTGTCGGTCACGGCGCTGCGCGATGCGCAGGGCGCCATCATCGGCTATCTGTTGATCGGTACCGACAACACCGCGCGCAAGCAGGTAGAAGAGGAGAGGATGAAGCTTGATCAGCGCCTGCGCGATCAGCATTTCTACACGCGTTCTCTCATCGAATCCAATATCGACGCGATCATGACCACCGATCCGCAAGGCATCATCACCGATGTCAACAAGCAGATGGAGGCGCTCACCGGTTGCACGCGCGACGAGCTGATCGGCGCGCCGTTCAAGAACTACTTCACCGATCCAGAACGGGCCGAGGCGGCCATTAAGCAGGTGCTGGCCGAAGGTAAGGTCACCGACTACGAACTCACCGCGCGCAGCAGAGATGGTAAGGAGACCGTGGTGTCCTACAATGCGACCATCCTCTATGACCGGGATAGAAAGCTGCAGGGCGTGTTCGCCGCAGCGCGCGACGTCACCGAACGCAAACGCCTGGATCAGGTGCTGCAGGAGAAGAACGTCGAGCTGGAGAGCGCCAAGGTGGTAGCGGAAAAAGCCAGCCTGTCGAAATCGGATTTTCTTTCCAACATGAGCCACGAGATCCGCACGCCGATGAACGCCATCATCGGCATGTCGCACCTGGCGTTGAAGACCGAGCTGACTCCGCGCCAGCGCGACTACCTGAAGAAGATCCAGGGTTCCGGCCAGTATCTGCTGCGCATCATCAACGACATCCTCGACTTCTCCAAAATCGAGGCCGGCAAGCTGACGGTCGAACAGACCGAGTTCGACCTGAACCAGGTGCTCGAAAACGTCGCCAACCTGTTTGCCGCAAAGACCACCGCGAAGGGGCTGAAACTCGTCTTCGATGTGGACCGCGACGTGCCCAACGAGCTGATCGGTGATCCGCTGCGCCTGGGCCAGATTCTCATCAACTACGCCAACAACGCCGTCAAATTTACCGAGGCGGGCCAGATCGACGTCATTATTCGCCTGCGCGAACAAAGCGACAGGGATGTGCTGCTCTACTGCGCCGTGCGCGACACCGGCATCGGTCTCACTGAGGAGCAGCGCGGACAGTTGTTCCAGTCTTTCCAGCAGGCGGATACTTCGATCACGCGCAAATACGGCGGCACTGGCCTCGGGCTGTCCATTTCCAAGAAGCTCGCCGAGCTGATGCACGGCGAGGTCGGGGTCGACAGCGAGTACGGCAAGGGCAGCACGTTCTGGTTTACCGCACGTCTTGGCAAGGGCACCGGCATCAAGCGCCAACGGGTACTGAGCGCTGAGCTGCAGGGGCGCCGCGTGCTGGTGGTCGACGACAACGAGAATGCCCGCGCGGTGCTAAAAGATATGCTAGAAGGCATGAGCTTCGTCATCGACGAGGCATCCTCGGGTAAGGCGGCGATCGAGGCCGTCGACCACGCCGAAGCGCAGAACAAGCCTTATGACATTGTTTTCCTCGACTGGCAGATGCCCGGCATGGATGGCATCGAGGCGGCGCGCCAACTACATGCGCGGCCGCTCAAGCGCTTACCGCGCATGGTCATGGTGACAGACTACGGCAGCGAGGAAGTCATCAAGGGTGCCGAGGAGGCCGGACTGGCAGACGTGCTCATCAAGCCGGTCAGCGCATCATTGCTGTTCGACAGCGTGTCGAGCGTGCTGGGCGGTACGCCCTCAGAGCGGCGGGAGATGGACGATACCCCATCGCTGGGGGCGGAAAGCCTCATTGCCATCAAGGGGGCTCGCATCCTGCTGGTCGAGGACAACGAGCTCAACCAGGAGGTCGCGACCGAACTGCTGCGCGATGCCGGTTTCATCGTCGATCTTGCCGAGAATGGCGAGATCGCCGTGCGCAAGATCAAGGAGGCCACCTATGACATCGTGCTTATGGACATGCAGATGCCGGTGATGGACGGTGTCTCGGCGACGCGGGAAATCCGCAAGCTGCCCCAGTTCGCGGAGCTGCCCATCGTCGCGATGACCGCCAACGCGATGGAAGGCGACCGCCAGCGTTGCCTGGAAGCAGGTATGAACGACCATGTCGCCAAGCCCGTCGAGCCGGACGATCTGTGGAAGGTGCTGGTAAAGTGGGTCAAGGCGCGGCATGCTGTCGACGAAACAGTGCCGGCAGCGAGCCAACCCGCGACCGGGGAAAAATGGCTGCGGGCGAGCGACAACGGCGCAGCAAGAGCCTTATCCACTATGACGAGCACTGAAGCTGCTGTCCCGGATTATCCTGCTGACTTGCTGGCATTGAAGAGCATTGATGCGGCGCAGGGCATTCGTCGCTTCGGCGGAAAAGTAGAAGCCTACCGCAAGCAGTTGCGACGTTTCCGGGAGCATTACTCCGATGCGGTTGATAAGTTGCAACGTCTGATCGGGGGAAAAGGCATACAGGCGGGCGAGGAGTATTGCCATGTGCTCAAGGGGGTTTTCGGCACGCTTGGTGCGAACGAATTATTCGCCTGTGCCGCTGAACTGGATGCCTCGCTGAAGCATGGCAAGGTGCCAGAGCACGCGCAATTCACAAGCCTGCGTCAGTTACTGCAACAGGCCATGGACGAAGTCGATGGGCTCACCACAACCACAGTTGCGATGCCGGTAACAACAACGGCGCTGGGGCGCGATGAGTTGCTAGTCAAACTGGCAGCACTGGCCTCCCTGCTGGAATATGATCTGGGGGCGGTCGAGTCACCTATCGCGGAGCTGCGCGCCGGCGTGGTTGGCAGCGAAGCGGAGCAAGTAGTGGCCGAGATCGCTGCCAAGGTAGACGTGTTTGCCATTGACGAAGCGCTTGCCGAGATTAATACATTACGCGCTCGCCTGAGCGGGATGGCGTGATTAAGGGACCCCAACCATGACAGAAAACAGCAGCGCCAAACCCAAGATGCTCATCGTAGATGACGTGCATGAGAACCTGCATGCGATGATGAACATCCTGCGCGACAAATACGCTGTCGTCGCCGCAACCAGTGGGGAAATGGCGCTGGAGCTGGCGGCACGCAAGCCGCAGCCGGACTTGATGTTGCTCGACATCAGGATGCCGGGCATGGATGGCTATGAGGTATTGCGCAGGCTCAAGATTAATCAGGTAACAGCGGACATCCCGGTCATTATTGTTACGGGTTTGTCAGAATCGGAGGATGAAGCCAAAGGTCTGAAGATGGGTGCCGCCGATTACATCACCAAACCGTTCAATCCCGATTGGCTCAAGTTGCGCGTTTTGACCCAACTCGAATTGCGGCGTTACCGCAGAAAGCCTGTTCTGCCCAGCACGAGCGTGGGCGGCGCGCCACAAGAGAATTTCAGCATACTGGTTGTAGATGATGTTCCGGAGAGTATCCACGAGCTCATCAGCGCACTGTCCGACGAATATCGCATCATGGTCGCCACCAATGGCCTGAAGGCGATTGAGCTGGTGCAGGGGCCAACACCCCCGGACCTGATCTTACTGGATATCGTGATGCCGGAAATGGATGGCTATGAGGTATGTCGCCATATCAAATCGACCGAGGTGGGTAATCGTATTCCCGTTATTTTCCTTAGCGTGCTCGATGAGTCGGTGGAAAAGGTCCGCGGGTTTTCCATCGGGGCCGCTGACTACATCACCAAACCGTTCGATATTGATGAAGTCCGTGCCAGGATCCGCACCCACCTTGAATTGAACCTGCTGCAACGCTTTTTTGAACAAATGGTTGCTCAACGGACTGCCGCGCTGCAGGAAACTATGAGCCAGTTGCAGGCAACACTGAATGCGATCCCCGATCTGCTATTCGAGGTCGATCTGGATGGACGTTACTGGGATGTTCATGCGCCGCGCGAGGATTTACTGGCTGCGCCGAAAGAGCAACTGATCGGCAAGTTGATCTCTGAAATATTGCCGCAGAATGTGGTGGAAGTTTGCATGGCGGCTTTGCAGGAGGCGAATGAGACAGGCTGGTCGATCGGCAAACAATTTGAACTGCTGCTGCCTCAAAGCAAGTTATGGTTCGAGCTGTCCGTTTGTTGGCGCGCGATGAAAACTGAAGAAGGTATTTTGGCGTGTGCGTAGAAATTTGATTAGGTAATCCGAGTACGCTGCCTGTTTTTTAAACAGGAGCAAACGACAGGTGATTACCATGATCATGTACGCGAAGATTCGGC
>JBBRDZ010000130.1:0-6603 GCA_038203435.1 Burkholderiales bacterium | reverse complement strand
TGCGCGCCATGATGCGTGCATACAAACGATGGGTTTCGATCAATTCACCCGCCATCACCCACTTCGTGCCCTTTTTCGCCAGCACCGAGTTTGGCGCGATGATGAACTTGATACCGCGCGCGCCCAGATATTCGTTGCTCTCCACGCTCTTCATGCCGATGTTGCCGAGCAGTCCGCACAACAGCGCTTTGTGGATCTGTTCATAGTTGGCGGGTTGCCCGGACACTAATTTACCGCTGTCGCGCATGCCCATCTCGGCGACCTGCCCGTGCAATTGCTGGTGCAGTTCGCGCCACTCGCGCAGGCGCAACGGCGACAGAAAATTCCTGCGGCACTCTTCTGCCATCAGGCGGTTGGATTTTTTCTCCGCCAGCGCCTGCTCGAACCACGCCCACATTTTCAAATAGGCGAGAAAATCGGAACGCTCGTCGGCAAAGCGCTTGTGCGCGGTATCGGCCGCTTCCTGCCGGTCCAGCGGCCGCTCGCGCGGATCCTGCACCGACAGCGCGCTGGCGATGACCAGTATCTCGGTCAGGCACTGATATTGCCGGCCCGCCAGCAACAGGCGCGCGATCTTCGGGTCGAGCGGCAGTTTGGCCAGCTCGTGCCCCAGCTGCGTAAGTTGCCGCGCTTCGTCGATCGCGCCGAGTTCGGCGAGCAGTTGATAGCCGTCCGCGATCATGCGCGGCGTGGGTGGCTCGATGAACGGAAATTCCGCGATGTCGCCCAGCTCCAGCGCACTCATGCGCAGGATAACCGTGGCCAGCGACACGCGAAAAATCTCCGGGTCGGTAAATTCGACGCGCTGCAAAAAGTCCGCTTCGTCATAGAGGCGCACGCACACCCCGCTCATCACCCGGCCACAGCGTCCGGCGCGCTGATTGGCGGCAGCGCGCGAGATCTTCTCGATGTGCAACTGCTCGACCTTCTGGCGGATGCTGTAACGGTTCACCCGCGCCAGGCCGCAGTCGATCACATAGCCGATGTTGGGCACGGTCAGCGAGGTTTCCGCGACATTGGTTGCCAGCACCACGCGCCGTTGCGCGCCGGTTTTGAACACCCGGTCCTGTTCCGCGGCCGACAAGCGCGCGAACAGCGGCAACACTTCTATCCCTTTCGGATGATGCTTGCGCAAAGTCTCGGCGGTGTCGCGTATCTCGCGCTCGCCGGGCAGGAACACCAGCACATCGCCGCGCAGCCCGCCCGCCGCCAACTCGTCCAGTGCGTTGCTCACCGCCTGCGGTACGTCCTGTGCTTCGCCTTCATCGCTCACCTGCAGCGGACGATAACGCATTTCAACCGGGTAGCTGCGTCCCGATACCTCGACCACCTGCGCGCCGAAATGCCGCGCGAAGCGGTCTGCATCCAGTGTCGCGGAGGTGATGATGAGTTTGAGGTCGGGGCGGCGCGGCAACAGTTGCTTTAGGTAGCCGAGCAGGAAATCGATGTTCAGGCTGCGCTCGTGCGCCTCGTCGATGATCAGCGTGTCGTAATGTTTCAACAGCGGATCGCGGTGGATCTCGGCCAGCAGGATGCCGTCGGTCATCAGTTTGACGCTGGTGTCGGCCGATACCTTGTCGTTGAAGCGCACCTTGTAGCCAACCGCCCCGCCCAGTTCGGTCTTCAATTCAAATGCGATGCGCGTCGCCACGGTGCGTGCTGCCACCCGGCGCGGCTGGGTATGCCCGATCACGCCGAGCACGCCGCGCCCCAGCGCCAGACAGATCTTCGGCAGCTGCGTGGTCTTCCCCGAGCCGGTCTCGCCGCACACGATCACCACCTGGTGGTCCGCGATGATGCGCGCCAGATCCGCGCGTTTTTGCACCACCGGCAGATCGGCGGGAAATTCGATGGCGGCAAGCATGGCAAGCCGTGCTTTGCGACGCAAGGCACTTGCTGATAATTCGGGTTTGGTGCTCAAGAAAGTCTCGCAAAAAAATGTGTGGTGCGGTGCTTCTTATAATGGCAACCGGCACGAATGTCTATATACTTTACTCAGTTCGCAAATCAATCTATCCGGAGCTGCATATGCCTTACGTCAATATCCGCATCGCGGGGACCCTGACCCGTGAACAGAAAAAGCAGATCGCCGCAGAGATCACCGACACGCTTGAACGCATCGCGCTCAAACCCAAGTCGTATACCTATATTGCCTTTGACGAACTGGCCGAGGAAAACTGGGCGATCGCCGGACAGTTGCTGGATGAGGAATAGCACGGCTATGATGCGCACCAAACAATAAGGATATGCATATGCCGATCACCACTTCTGCCGAATTCGTCGCCTGGTTCCGTTCCGTCGCGCCTTACATCAACGCATTCCGCGGTCGCACCTTCGTGATCGCGTTCGGCGGCGAAGTGGTCGCGGACGGCAAGTTCGTCGAGCTGACCCATGACTTCAACCTGCTCGCCAGCCTCGGCATCCGGCTGGTGCTGGTGCACGGCGCACGCCCGCAGATCGAACAGCATCTGGCAAAAAACAACCTGGGCGACACCTATCACCAGGGCATCCGCATGACCGACGCCGAGACCATGCAGTGCGTCAAGGAGGCAGTCGGTCGGGTGCGCGTCGAGATCGAGGCATTGTTGTCGATGGGGCTGCCGAATTCGCCGATGGCGAACGCCGACATTCGCGTCGCGGGAGGCAACTTCATCACCGCACAACCGATCGGCATCATCAACGGCGTGGACCTGCTGCACACCGGCAGCGTGCGCAAGGTCGATGTCGCCGCGCTCAACGACCGTATGGAATTCGGCGAAGTGGTATTGCTCTCGCCGCTCGGTTATTCGCCCACCGGCGAGGTGTTCAATGTGACGCTGGAAGATGTCGCCACCGCCACCGCGATCGCGCTGGATGCCGACAAACTGGTGTTCCTGATGGACGCCGACGGCGTGCACGACAAGAAGGGCGTGCTGCTCAAGGAGCTCACCATCGACCAGGCACAGGAAGTTCTATCGCGCAAAAAGAAACTGACAGATGACGTCAGCATGTTCCTGCCCTGCGCGATACGCGCCTGCGAAGCCGGCGTCGCACGCGCCCATCTGATCAGCCGCCATACCGACGGCGCGGTGTTGCAGGAGTTGTTCAGCGATGAAGGCATCGGCACGATGGTGGTCGAGAGTACACTCAACACATTGCGCGATGCCACCATAGAAGACATCGGCGGCATCCTCGAACTGTTGCGCCCGCTGGAAGAAAGCGGCATCCTGGTGCGGCGTTCGCGCGAACTGCTGGAGCAGGAAATCGACCGCTTCGTGGTGCTGGAACACGACCACCGCATCGTCGGCTGCGCCGCGCTGTACCCGTTTCCCGATGAAGCTGCGGCTGAACTCGCCTGCCTCGCAGTCGAAGCGCAGAGTCGCGACCGCGGCTACGGCGAAGTCATCCTCAACCACATGATCGACATCGCCAAGTCCCAGAAGATGAAGAAGCTGTTCGTGCTCACCACGCGCACCGCTCACTGGTTCATCGAACGGGGATTTGTCGAGAGCGACGTCTCCGCGCTGCCGGCGCAGAAGAAGTCGCTGTATAACTTTCAGCGGAAGTCGAAGGTTTTTGTCCGGAAAATTTAAAAATCCAGATTTCATCTCAACTGCGGCGTTGCGGAATAAATTTCTTGCTTACATATCCAAACATATGCTGCGCCGCAAAATTTTTCCCGCGCCTTGCATTTGGGCGAACTCTGAATTTTTAGGATACTAACTCTCGCAATGCTTCCTGTTCGTTTATGCTTGGCATCATTAGAAAACTTGGGAGCACAGCAAATTATGATTTTGTATTCTGAATTTCATCAAGATTGATGGGTGCGCTCATTTTTGATCGACGATCAATCCTTCTCTTCGCGATATTTCCCTCGCTTGCCTTCGGCCTTCTGAATGATTTTTGGTTAGATTCAATTTATCGCCAAGGCGTCGGTTGGTTCTACCTGGGCGATATATTGCAGTGGATAGTCGTTCCTGGTTTAGTTTGGCTTTTCATTCTTCATCCAGCCGGCATCAAGCCAAAAGATTTTGGTCTCGACTTTGCGCAATATAGGCAGCGCCCGTTTGAAACCTTGGGTTTGTTTTTATTCGTAGCATTACTTTTGTGGGTTGCATACGAGCCAATCAAGAATATTGCCTACCGCTATCTTTGGAAATATGCCGGAACATTCGGCTACGGAAATTTAGTCCCAGCATCATTCCCTTGGCATGTGTTCGTCGTAGCCTATTTCGCGGCTACTGCCGCAGTTGTTGAAGAGGTAGTATTCCGTGGGCTGTCGTGGGCATACGTTTCCCTAGTAGTCCCGAAATCTAATAGAAATTTTTTGTATATTACGATCACGTCACTACTCTTTGCTGCCACTCATTCTGAGCAGGGACCGCACGGTATGATAGCTGCATTATCTTTTGGCATTGTTGCAGCTTCGCTTTACTCTAAATTGCAAAACCTATGGCCTCTTGTTGTTGGTCACTTTGTAGTTGATTTACTTAGTTTTTGGTAATTATTATCAGTCACCCCGGCAAGGAGGGCAACAGCCCGCGTAGGATGGGTTGAGCCGGGTAGGGTGGGCAAGCTTTATCTGCCCACGCGGAACAAATGTGAAATGACACACGGTTGTTTTGTGTGGTGCGCTCGAACAACAAGGTGCCGGAGTCGAATTCTTTTTTCGGTAGCTCAAGTCCGGTAGGGTAGGCACATCGTGCCCACGCGGAACGGATATTGAATAACCGCTAATTCGGCACGATTACACACCAAACAGAATTGCGGCTCAAAACAAAATGGTGGGCAACGCTACGCTTTTGTCCACCCTACAAATCTAAACTGACCTGCATGATGATGCCGCGTTTGCGCGGCATCAGGTTTTTGAATTTCTGTTTTTCTTTCCCCTGTGCGCCGCCGAGTAGCGCAGGCTGGTCTGGGGATGTCGGCGAGGACTGATGAAACAACTAGCCACTCGACTAGGCTGAAAAAATACTTCAGCCAAGTTGCTGGTTATGTCTGAGCACGCAGTGCGAGTTCCGCAGCCGCCTGGCCAGTCGAGCAACGCAGGGGACCGCGTAGCGGCGGCAAACCGGGGTCGCCTTTTCTTTGGTTACTTAATTTTGGCGAAGCAAAAGAAAGTAACTAGCTGCCGGGCTACCCCCGGCGAAGTTGATTTGTAGTTTTGTTGGTTGATGTTGGGTTACGCGATAAAGCAGCTAACCCAACCTACGCGCTAAGTGGTTGGTTATAGCCCAGCAAACAACGCTGGCTAAGTCGCTGCCGGGCTACCCCCGGCGCTTTTGATTTTCGTCATTCCCCTTCGACTTCGCTACGCTACGCTCAGGGCGAACGGATTGCTAATTAAGCTCCTACCCATTCGCCCCGAACATCATCCGCTTTGCAACAAACTTCTTGGCGAACGGCAGGCAATCCAGCGCGCTGAGTGCGGCGGCGCGGCCAGCACTGACCAGCGGCAGGTCGTTGGAGAACAGTCGCACCAGACCATCGGTAAAGCGTATTCCCATCTCTCTGTCAGTGCGGCGATCCGCGCGGTAGGCGGCGAGCATCGTCTCCGTGCCCAACGCTTCCGGTGTTGCATTCAATATTTCCAGCGACAGTTCCCATGCATCGCGCAGCCCCATGTTGAATCCTTGTCCGGCGACCGGATGCATGGTCTGCGCGGCATTGCCGAGCAGCACGGTGTGCGGCATCGGCGTCTGTTGCGGGGCGCGCTTCAGACCGAGCGGGAAACAGTTGCGTTTGCCCACGCTGAGAAACTCCCCGACACGATCGCCGAAGTGCTGGTGCAGCTCATCCAGGAATCTTGCGTCGTCCCAGGCCAGCATGTCTTGCGCGGCCTGATGCGGCGCAGTCCACACCAGTTCGTAACCTGTCTTGAACGGCAGCAGTGCCAGCGGCCCCTGTGCGGTGAAGCGTTCGTACGCGGTGTCGGCCCTGGGAGCGGAGCAGGTGATATGGGTAATCAGCGCACTTTGTCCGTAGTCATGCACTTTGGGCGGGAATTGTGCGGCCAGTAATTTGCCGCCGTCGGCGACCACCGCGAGACGCGCGTGCAACGTGTGTTCCATTCCGTCCTGCTGGTAGCCGATCACGGCATGGTCCGCTGTGTTGCTCAACTGCGTGACACTCGCGCCGTGGATGGATGCGACATCACTGTGTTGCAGCGCGCCGGTCAATGCGTCCTGCAGTGCCGGATAGGGCAGCACATAACCAAGCTCCGGCACGTTCATTTCTTCTGCGCGCAACATCGCGCGACCAAAGCTGCGCTTTTGTGAGATGTGGATAGTACGAATGGCCGAGACGTCGCGCAACGTGTCCCATACGCCGAGTCGTGCTAGCAACAATCGGCTGCCGTAGGACAAGGCCAGTGCGCGCGCATCGGCACTGGCGGCATTGGCCGCGCGCGCTTCCAGCACGCAGACCTTGAGCTTGCTGTCGCGCAAGGCCAGCGCCAGCGCGGCACCGACCGGGCCGCCGCCGATGATCGCGATATCATATTCAGCGTTCACGGCTTCCTCATCAATTGTTCGATCTCCTTCACCGTTTTCGGTGCGGCATCGGTCAACACTTCATTGCCTTTCGCGGTGATCAGCACATCGTCTTCGATGCGGATGCCGA
>JBBRDZ010000129.1:0-6625 GCA_038203435.1 Burkholderiales bacterium | reverse complement strand
GTGGCGGGGAAGCTGTGATTTTGGTGGAGAGCATACGCAGCTACTATGACATGCTCAAGCGGCTTGAGCCTGACCAGATACCGGCCGAACCGGCGGAAGTTTCATATCAGCTCACAGCACCGATGCAGCGGCTGTTGCCCTAGCTTTTCTTGATCGACTGGATATCGTCCAGCCTGCGTTCGATACGTTCCAACCTCGCTGAAATATCCTTGAGCAGGTGATCGACTTCCTTCTCTTCGCGCTCGACTTTTTCAACATCGCTGCCAATGAAAAAGGCGGCCATGTTCGCAGTCAGCAGCGAAAGCAGCACCACGCCGAACAGGATAAGCAAGGCACCGAACAATCTGCCGGCTGCACTATGCGGGACCACATCGCCGTATCCCACCGTGGACATCGTTACCCAGGCCCACCACATGCCATCCCATACTGTGCCTATGGTTGGATCGATGCGTGACACGATCACGCCGGATAACACCATGGTGATGAATGCAACGGCCAGCGTGTTTCCCAATTGATGGCGGGTAAGCAGCTTGCGGGCAGATTTGGACAAGCGCACCAGTATCACCACCACCAGTACCAGACGAAAGCTTCGAAGCAAGCCCACCAGCGGGGCGAACTGCCAAAAGAACGGCATGCCGCCGGTAATGATGACCAGATTCATCCAGTTGCCGAACAGATAAGCGCGCTTGTTCCTGACCAGCGCGCTGAGCAACGCAGTTTCGAAAAAGAACGCCAGCCACACAGTCCAGTCGGCGATACGCGCAAACAGAGGGGCGATCGCATGCGTTTCTTCCAGATACCACTGCAGCGGTATCCACAACGCAACGCACATCATCGGCCATTCCAGCCGCTTCCCCCACTTCTGTGCGGCAGGTCGTTCCTGCGACTCGACCCCGGCGATGCCGAGCAGATGGATGATGTTCATTTATTTCAGGGCGTGAGATTTACCTTGCCGCCCATGTAGGGACGCAGCACTTCCGGAATCACCACGCTGCCATCCGCTTGCTGATAGTTCTCCAGCACTGCCACCAGCGTGCGGCCAACTGCCAGGCCGGAACCGTTCAGTGTGTGCAACAGCTCCGGCTTGCCCTGGGTATTGCGGAAACGCGCCTGCATCCTGCGCGCCTGGAATGCCTCGAAGTTGCTGCACGAGGATATCTCGCGGTAGGTGTTCTGTGCCGGCAGCCACACTTCGATGTCGTAGGTCAGTGCGGCGGAGAATCCCATGTCGCCGGTGCACAGTTTCACCACGCGGTAAGGCAGGCCGAGTTTCTGCAAGATCGTCTCGGCATGGCCGAGTAATTGTTCCAGCGCAGCGTAGGACTCGTCTGGATGCACCATCTGCACCAGCTCCACCTTGTCGAACTGGTGCTGGCGTATCATGCCGCGCGTGTCACGTCCATAGGAACCGGCCTCGCTACGGAAACAGGGCGTGTGTGCGACGAACTTCATCGGCAATTGTTCAAGCGGCACGATTTCGTCGCGCACGATGTTGGTGACTGGGACTTCGGCGGTGGGAATCAGATAAAAACCCGGGTGCTTTGCGGCCTCAAAACTTTGATACCCAGTCTCTTTATCGAAGACATTTCCAGCTCCAAATTTAACCGCGAACAAATCTAACTCGAACTTCGGCAACTGACCCGTTCCGCGCATCGACTCTGCATTCACCAAATATGGAACATAGGTCTCGGTGTAGCCATGCTGATCGGTGTGTGTGTCCAGCATGAACTGAGAAAGCGCGCGATGCAGCCGTGCCAGCCCACCCTTCAGCAATGAGAAACGCGCACCACTGATCTTGGTGGCGGTATCAAAATCCAAACCCAGTTTTTCGCCCAAATCGACATGATCCTTTACCGCAAAATCAAACTGGGGGATGTTGCCGACCTTGCGAACTACGAGATTATCTGCCTCGGACTTTCCAATTGGCACGCTGTCGTGCGGCGTATTGGGAATCACTTCCAGCAATTGCTGCAATGCGCTTTGCACTTCATCCAGCTGTACTTCCGCCTGCTTGAGCTCGTCACCCAATGTCGCGACTTCCGACATGATCGCCGACACATCTTCGCCCTTCGCCTTGGCCTGCCCGATCAGTTTGGACGTACTGTTGCGCTTGGCCTGCAATTCCTGCGTGCGCGTCTGTATGGTCTTGCGATCAGCTTCGAGTTTTTCGAAGCGTGCAGTATCCAGATCGAATCCTCGCGTCTTCAATCGTGCGGCGACGTTCGCCAGATCATTGCGTAATGCTTGTATGTCTAACATTTGCCCTGCCTCATCGTAGTTTCCCGTAGGTTGGGTTAGCGCAGCGTAACCCAACATTGCACACTGTTGGGTTACGGCCTGATGGCCTAACCCAACCTACATTTTCTTTTTTGCTTTTGCATCAAGCTCGCGCAAATGCGCCAGCTTCTCGGCGATCTTTGCTTCCAGCCCGTGATCGGTGGGCTGGTAGAAACTCACTTCCGGCATGCCATCGGGAAAATAAGTCTCGCCCGCAGCATAGCCTTCTTCCTCGTTGTGCGCGTAACGGTAACCCTTGCCGTAATCGAGTTGCTTCATCAATTTGGTCGGCGCGTTGCGCAGATGCAACGGCACTTCGCGTGTACCGTCCTGTGCGATGAAAGCGCGCGCGGCATTATACGCGACATACCCGGCATTCGACTTCGGCGCGCAGGCCAGATAGATGATGGCCTGCGCCAGCGCCAGTTCGCCTTCCGGCGAGCCGAGGCGCTCGTAGGTCAGCGCCGCATCCTGTGTCAGCTGTATCGCGCGCGGATCGGCCAGACCGATGTCTTCCCACGCCATGCGCACTATGCGCCGCGCCAGATAGCGCGGGTCGGCGCCGCCGTCCAACATCCGCACCAGCCAGTACAGCGCGGCATCCGGATTGGAGCCGCGCACCGATTTGTGCAACGCGGAGATCTGGTCGTAGAACGCCTCGCCACCCTTGTCGAAACGGCGCAGGTTCTGCGCCAGCGTGTTATCGAGGAATGTGCTGTCGATCCTGGTCACGCCCCTGGTTTGCGCAGCGGTCTGCAATTGTTCCAGCGCGTTGAGCAATCTGCGCGCATCGCCGTCGGCATAACCGATGATGCGATCTTTCGCGGCATCATCGAATTCCAAAAGTCCCGTTCGGGCTGAGCCTGTCGAAGCCTGCTCTGAATTTTTTGCCGTCCCCTTACCCCCTTCGACGAGCTCAGGATGAACGGAAACTAGTGTCTTTAATGCATGCTCGAACAACTGCTCCAGTTCTTCCGCCGACAAGGCATGCAGCACATACACCTGCGCGCGTGACAACAGCGCGTTGTTGACTTCGAATGAAGGGTTCTCGGTAGTGGCACCGATGAAGGTCACCAGACCCTGCTCGACAAAAGGCAGAAAGGCATCCTGCTGCGATTTGTTGAAACGATGCACTTCGTCGACGAACAAGATGGTATGACGGCCATGCTGTTGCAGCATCAGCTGCGCCTGCGCGATCGCCTCGCGGATATCTTTCACACCGGACAGCACCGCGGACAGCGGCACGAACTCAGCGTCGAAAGCGGATGCCATCAACCGCGCCAACGTGGTCTTGCCGACGCCGGGCGGACCCCACAGAATCATCGAATGCAGCTTGCCGGACTGGAACGCCAGCCGCAGCGGCCTGCCCTCGCCCAACAGATGCGACTGGCCGATCACCTCGTCGATATGTTTGGGGCGCAGCCGTTCCGCCAGCGGCGCATCGGCTGCAATATCGGGAAATAATTCGCGGGATTCTGCGGTCACGCTTTCACCTTGTTTGGTGCGGCGATTTGTTCGATGATCTGTTCGATCCTGGCCACGATATTTTCCTGTTGTTCATTCTGGTCAAAGTCAGCATATTTTTTTGCAAAAAGTCTGGCTTGTTCACGATAGCCGGAGGTGTCCAGCATCATGCGTATCACCCCCGGGTAATCGGGCGGCGGCGCATCCGGATTCACCGCGATGCCCGCACCCATCGCCGCAACGCGCGTCGCCAGCAGGAAGCGCTCAAGCTGGTTGGGCAACAACAGCATCGGCACACCCGCCATCAGCATGGTCGCCGTCATACCATGCCCGGCATAACCGATGAACAGATCGCACTCGGCCAACAGCCTGTCCAGCCTGAACGGATTTGCAGAAACGATGATGCGCTGAGTTTCATATTTGCGCCGCATATCTTCCGAAATCCCCGGCGCACATACAATGGCGCGCAAACCTTGCGATGCGATGACTTCCATCACCTGGAGAAAATCACGTTTATACGGCTCAAGATATACGAACGCGCATTTGCCTGTGCCTACCGGCCACGAAGTTTCCTGTCCTCTGTCTATGCTCCAGCACGCCCCCCAATATTTCACCGGTTCGCGCAGGGCATAGTGATCCAGTTCAGCAAACGTGCACAGGAAATTTTCTGCGGTATCGAACAGTTCGCTCACGCTCGCCAGCGGTTTGGCCTTATATCTTGCGAGTACCGTATTCATGTTGTTCAGCACCAGCGCATCGGATTGTTCCAGCCGTTGCTGCGGTATCTTCAACCAGGCACGCATATTGGGCATCGGCGTCTGACGCGGCGGACAATAAAATCCGGTACCCAGTGTGGTCGACGCCAGTCCTATGCTGCGTGCCGCAAGTAAAGCCGTCGGCGAGTGATCTGCCACGATCACATCGCTGCCGTGCAATTCAAACAGCGACCGCCACGCGCCGACCAAACCCGCCAGACCGTCCTCATTGAAATATCCGTAGCGCATCAATATTTCCGAATAGTTGAGCGGCGGCTCGGGCAGGCCGGTCAGTTGCGGCAACCATAGCGGGGCCTGCAATACCGGAATTTCATCCCCGAGTAAGCCGCTGATATTGTGCAGCTCGCGCAGTACCAGTACAACGTTATGTCCGCGCTGCCTGAGCCTTCTGGCAAATATCAGCAGCGCGGAAACATGGCCGTAAGATGTGCCGAGTTCCCATACCAATGCGATGCGGCTCATGTTATCGGCAAGGCTATAAGCTTATTCGCTCAGCACATCTGCGCCCTTGGGCGGCGAGAACTGGAATAGTTTTTCGGCCAATTTCGGGTTGCGCTGCATCGCGGAAAATCGCAACACCGTCTTATGCCCGAACATATCGTTCAGTTCCATTGCCACCAACTCGGCCCGCGTATTGAATGCCATCAATATCTTGTTGAAGCTGCTGTCCTGTTCGGCGTTGCCGGGACCTTTTCCCTTGGGCGTCGCTTGCAGCCACTCCAGGCCGTCCCTGCTACCGTCTTCCGTCAGTGTAAAGCCACGCTCGATCTCGTTGCTGCCGGACAGCAGCGCGGCGGGACTGCTCCCCAGTGCGGCATCGAGCTTCCTGACCGTAACCTGATTCAGGTCAGTATCGTATAACCAGAATTTGCTGCCATCCCCGACGATCAATTGTTCGTAGGGTTTCTGATATGTCCAGCGAAATTTGCCGGGGCGCTGGAACTGCATGATGCCGGATGCCGACTGTATCTTCTTGCCGTTCTGGTCCAGCACTTCCTGGGTGAAATCCGCTTGCGCCGAATGCGTGGCAGCGATGAAGGTCTTGAGCTTTTCGATTGCGCCGGCATGGGAATATACCGGAATGGCGAACAGCAACAGTGCGGCAAAAATATTTTTCATCATTATCCTTAAAGGATGGAAGTACGGGGAAGCAGGATCGAGAAGAAAAGGAACAGCGCGAATTCCTTCAGCCCTGACCCTCAATCCGCTCGGCTCGGCGCGATCACTTCGCGGTTGCCGTTGCTCTGCATCGCCGAGACGATACCGGCCGCTTCCATCTGCTCGACCAGGCGCGCGGCACGGTTGTAGCCGATGCGCAGATGGCGCTGTACCAGCGAGATCGAGGCACGTCGATTCTTCAGCACGATGCCGACCGCCTGGTCGTACAGCGGATCCGCTTCGGCATCCAGACTTGCACCCGGCACGCCGCCTTCATCCGATGACTCCTCGAGCGAGTCCAGATCGATGATGTACTGCGGCTCGCCCTGAGACTTGAGGTATTCGGCGATGCGGTGCACTTCCTGATCGGACACGAACGCGCCATGCACGCGTTGCGGATAACCGCTGCCGGGCGGCAGATACAACATGTCGCCCTGACCAAGCAGCGCTTCCGCACCCATCTGGTCGAGTATGGTGCGCGAATCGATCTTGCTCGATACCTGGAACGCGACACGGGTCGGCACGTTGGCTTTGATGAGGCCGGTGATCACGTCCACCGAGGGACGTTGTGTCGCCAGCACCAGATGAATGCCGGAAGCACGCGCCTTCTGCGCCAGACGCGCGATCAGTTCCTCGACCTTTTTGCCGACCACCATCATCAAGTCGGCGAGTTCGTCGATGAATACTACGATCAACGGCAATTCTTCGAGCGCCTCCGGATTTTCCGGTGTCAGCGTAAACGGGTTGGTCAGGGGCTGCTTGGCTTTCACCGCATCATGCACCCGCTGGTTGTAGCCGGCGATGTTGCGCACGCCGAGGGTGGACATCAATTTGTAGCGCTTGTCCATTTCCTGCACGCACCAGTTCAAAGCCGACGCGGCCTGGCGCATGTCGGTCACCACTGGCGCGAGCAGGTGCGGTATGCCTTCATATACCTACAGCTCGAGCAT